>CAYNGZ010000134.1:0-14087 GCA_964396695.1 uncultured Pseudomonas sp. | reverse complement strand
TGATAGCGGCCAGCACAATTACCAACTGCCAGCCCCAAAAGCAGAACGCGGCGATTTTCGGCGCGAACAGTTGGGTCTGGCAGGTGCGTTGTACCGAGTAGAAGGAACTGGCGAACAGTGCGCAGCCCCCAAAGGCGAAGATCACCGCATTGGTGTGCAGCGGGCGCAGACGGCCGAAACTGGTCCGCGGCAGGTTGAAGTTGAGTTCGGGCCAGACCAACTGGGCGGCGAGAAAAACCCCGAGCCCCATGCCGACGATGCCCCACACCACCGTCATAATGGCGAATTGGCGGACCACCTTGTAGTTATAGGCGGTACTTAAAGAAGTGTTCATGGTTCCCCATCCACGGTTCAGCCGAAGTGAAAGCGTCCGCGCAAGGCGATGACGCTCCCTTCGCCTGGAGTTATAGGCAGATTAAAAGCGAGGCAAGCATGGACAAACAGCACAAGGCCAGTATTGACGGGGATCAATGGGTGCAGTGCGTGCGGGATCACGGGTGGTTGTGGGATGCCGCTTCAGTGCCGGCATCGGCGACGCTGATTCTCGCTCATGGCGCCGGCGCACCGATGGACAGTGACTGGATGACCGACATCGCTGCACGCCTTGCCGCGCAGGGCGTCAATGTGCTGCGTTTCGAGTTTCCGTACATGGCGCAACGGCGTATCGACGGTGGCAAACGCCCGCCGAATCCAGCCCCCAAATTGCTCGAATGCTGGCGTGAGGTGCATGCCGTGGTGCGACGCCATGTCACTGGGCGGCTGGCCATTGGCGGCAAGTCCATGGGCGGGAGGATGGCCAGTTTGCTGGCCGATGAGTTGGGCGCGGATGCGCTGGTATGTCTGGGGTATCCGTTTTACGCGGTGGGCAAACCCGAGAAGCCGCGAGTCGAGCACCTGACCGGGCTCAAGACGCCGACGCTGATTGTGCAGGGGGAGCGGGATGCGCTGGGGAGTCGTGCGGCCGTTGAAGGGTATGAGTTGGCGCCGGGTATCGAGGTGATGTGGCTAGTGGCTGGAGATCATGATTTGAAACCGTTGAAGGCCTCGGGTTTTAGCCATGAGCAGCATTTGGCGGCTGCGGCGCAAAAAGTGGCTTCATTTCTTCAGGGGCAGCCCTCACCCTAACCCTCTCCCGGAGGGAGAGGGGACTACCGCGTTGTTTGTAGGAGAGACTGCGACCTGCGATTCCGAGTTGAGCTCGGGCTTTGAAAGCGACAGAGATCGGCTCCCTCTCCCCATTGGGGAGAGGGCTGGGGTGAGGGGTGGATCTTGAAGTCGCAGTCCAAGTATCACCCCCCCCAGCAACGATCAGCGGTTAAACCGCTCCACCAACGAATACTGGGTATTCGCCGTACGCGTCAGCTCTTCACTCAACAACGCCGAGTTCTGTGCCTGTTCCGAGGTCTGGTCAGCCAGTTGGGCGATGGTGCTGATGTTACGGCTGACCTCTTCGGCTACTGCGCTTTGCTCTTCGGTCGCCGCCGCGATTTGCGTGGTCATGTCGGTGATGTTGGCCACCGCTTCGCTGATGCCGACCAGTGCCTGGTCCGCCTCCAGAACCCGCGCCACACCTTCTTCGGCCTGACGATGACCGGCTTCCATGGTTTGCACCGCCGTGCTGGCGGTTTGCTGGAGCTTGGCGATCAGGCCGTGGATCTGCCCGGTCGACTCGCTGGTGCGTTGCGCCAGTTGCCGTACTTCATCGGCCACGACCGCAAAACCACGCCCCATCTCACCGGCGCGAGCTGCTTCGATGGCCGCGTTCAAGGCCAGCAGGTTGGTCTGGTCAGCGATGCCTTTGATCACGTCGACCACGCCGCCAATTTCATCGCTGTCCTTGGCCAGTTGCGTCACGGTCAGACCGGTTTCTCCGACGACCACCGACAAGCGCTGGATTGCTTCACGGGTTTCACCGGCAATGTCACGACCGCGCCCGGTCAGGCAATTGGCTTGCTGGGTAGCGTCAGCCGTGCGCTGCACGTGGCTGGCGACTTCCTGGGTGGTGGCGGCCATCTGGTTGACGGCGGCCGCGACTTGCTCGGTCTCGACGCGCTGACGTTCCAGACCGTTGGAGCTGTTGTGCGCCAGGGTGTCGGACTGTCGGGCCTGTTCGGTCAGGTGCTCGGCGGTGTCTTGCAGGCGCGTCAGGCAGGTTTTCAGGCGGGCTTCCTGGCTGAGAATCGACATTTCCAGGCGTGCTTGCGCGCCGCGGCTGTCGGTGTACATCTGCGCAATCAGCGGGTCGGAAGTGGTCTGCTCGGCCAGGCGCAGCAAGCGCTTGAGGCCGCGTTGTTGCCAGCTCAAGCCCAGCAGGCCCAGCGGCACGGACAGTCCGGCGGCCAGCGCAAAACCCCACTGCGAGTTGAGCGTGGCGCCGATCATGAAGCTCAGTTGGCTGACCAGAATGAACGGCAGCCAGTCCTGCAGCACCGGCAGCCACTTGTCTGTTTGAGGAATAGCCGACTTGCCCTGATTGATGCGTTGGTAGAGCGCTTCGGCGCGGCGGATCTGTTCGGCGGTAGGCTTGACCCGTACCGACTCGTAACCGATTACCTGATTGCCTTCGAACACCGGTGTGACATAGGCGTTAACCCAGTAGTGGTCACCGGTCTTGCAGCGATTCTTGACAATGCCCATCCATGGCAAGCCTTGTTTCAGTGTGCCCCACATGTGCGCGAAGACCGCAGTCGGGACGTCGGGGTGACGGACCAGGTTGTGCGGTGCACGGATCAGCTCCTCACGAGAAAACCCGCTGATTTCAACGAAAGCATCGTTGCAGTAGGTGATCACGCCTTTGGCATCGGTCGTCGAAATCAACCGTTGCTGAGCCGGGAAGGTCCGTTCGCGTTGTGTAATGGGTTGGTTATTACGCATGGCTTTTTCAATCCGCAAGGCTTTGACAGGGTGTCGGCAGTGCCACTCATAAATTGAAATTATTTTTCAGTTTTCAGCAGTGCCGCACATTTGGTTGATTTCAAGCGGCCAGCATCGGGTAGGTAAAAAGACCGAAATGCAGCAGGTTCAAGCCAAAGTGGGTGGCGATAGCTGCCCCCAGCCCACCGAAACGGTACGCCAGCCCGTAACCGACCCCGGCAAGGCTCGCCAGCAGCACCCATTGCCAGCCAGCACCCAGGTGCGCCAGGCCGAACAGCAGCACGGTGCCGAGCAAGGCGAGGTGTTCGCCGTAGCGCAAGTGTTGCAGGAGGCGGCTCAAACCGCCCTGAATGTAACCGCGAAACAGCGCTTCCTCGACCAGGGTCACCAGCAGCAGGTTGTTGAGCACCCAGAGCCAGGATTGAGCTGGCCACTTCGGCGCCCAACTGATGACGCCCAACAGCAGCGCGCCACCCAGCGCAACCACCGCACACAAGGTCAGCGCCATGGCGGTGGCATACAGTGAAAGGCGCAGGGAGCGGCGACCGACAATCCACGGGCAAACCAGCAGCAGCCAGAAGCCAATCAGGGGTTTGTCCAGGTTCAGGTACATGGAAAACGGCACCGCATCCGCGGTAAAGCGTTCCGGTCCGATAGCGCGACCGTTGTAGAAACCGGGAAGCCAGTGCATTGCCAACGCCACCGCCAGGAAAATGAACAAGCCGTGACCCAGGACGCGGCCGACCTGGATCTGTGGTTGGCGAACGGCAAAACCGGCAAACAGTAACAACCCGACGGAAATTACCGCCAGCCAGCCAAGTTGGCTGTAGATCAGGGCCAGTGTGTAGCCGATGGAGAGGAGTGCCAGGTAGAGCCATGGCAGAGCAATCATGTGAAGTCCTTGTTCCCGGGATTTTTGCAGTGTGACTCGATCCACTGTGGAGCGAGCTTGCTCGCGATAGCTTACTGACAGACGACATTAATGTTGAATGTTACGGCCTCATCGCGAGCAAGCTCGCACAGTGGTTTTGTGTCGGGCACAACATTGTGGGCAGCGCCCATTAAGTGGAGCGGAATTATAGAGATGAGGATCCCGCAAACAAAAACACCGCCCGAAGGCGGTGTTAGGTGGCGTCGATCAATTCACGAGCGACTCGACGCCCCAAAAATGCTGCCGGATGGTACGCGTCAGAAGTAATAACCGACGTTCATGTATACCTGATTTTCCCACTGATCCGTGCCTCCGGCGCCCAGGCTCTGGGTATAGCTGCTGCCACCAATGTAGGGATCGTTCTTGCCGAACAGCCATTCTGTGGCGATCCACAACTTGTTCACCGAAAACGAGGTGCCGAGGATCATCCGTTCGGAGGTCTTGAAGTCGCTAGCGGATTTGTCGAAGGCGCTGTAGTTGGCGTACAGCTTGACCCCGCTGACCTGATCGAACAGGTACTTGCCGGCCACGTCATAACTGACGTCAGCCACGTACAGATTGCCGCGACTCGCGACGTTGAACGTGCCGTCATAACCGCCGAGCGTCACCAGTTCATCGGTGCCGGGGTTACGTGGCGACATCTGCTGCCGCGCCGCTTGCAGTTGCAAACCCCACGGGCCGTTTTTGCCCAGGTAATGCACGGCCATTGCGTTGCGTCGGCCGTTGTCGCCGGTGTCGTTGTTCTTCAGGGTGGAGGTTAGTCCGGAGATCCCGACTTCGGATCTCCACGGCCCAAGGTCCAGTGCTTTGGCTGCCCGCAACGCCACGGTGTTGCGCTCCTGGTTGTTACTGCCATCGGTGACGTAGCTGTCCGCCTCGGACACCACGCTGGAATAGGTGCGGCCATTGCTGGTGCCTTTGCCTTGCCACGCCGGACGCAGGTAATAGCCAGCCTGAATGTTCCAGTCGCCCATTTGCTGGATGTACTTGGTGCCGACTTCTTCCAGGTCTTCCAGACCGATGACGTTACCCAGGGTTTCGAAGAAGGTGCTGCCGAAATACGGTTGCAGGCCAAACGGTACCTGGTTCAGGCCGACCTGAATCTGCTGGTCGGGGTTGAACTTGTAGCCGACCCACGCCGATTCGGCGAAGGCGATGTCACCGACGTTGTTGGTGTACTGGTAGGGGTAGGCGCGCCCGTAGAAACGGTACTTGGCTGCGCCGATCCAGGTGTCGGAATTGTACTTGGCGGAGAGGAATGCGGTGTCGAAGTTGAACTTCTGGATGTCGCGGTCCGGGTCGTAGTCCCAGCGAGCGCGCACCGCACCGCCGAGATCGAGGTTGTCGGTCACTTGCACGGCCATGGCCGGTGCCGCAAAGGTGCAGAACAGAGCGAGGTACGTAGGACTGAGGCGCAAGGAAGCAGGAGCAGGCATCGGGTAACTCTCGGTTGTTTTTATTAGAGATGCCGGTCAGTCTTGTCATCCGAAAGCTGTTGAACAAACGATAAAAACTGCGAATAAACCTTCGCTGAACGCATGTTACCGGGAGAATCCTGTAGGACAATATTCGAAAACCGTGGGATGCTTGCACCATCCTCAGCCGTTTTCGAGTGCCTTACATGAAACGCAAAATGCCCGGTCTCAACGCGCTAAAAGCCTTTGAGGTCGCTGGCAGCACCGGCAGTTTCACCCGCGCCGCCGAGTTGCTTAACGTCACTCAGAGCGCGGTCAGTCGTCAGGTCCGTCAGTTGGAAGAGCAGCTCGGTGAAAGTCTGCTGGAGCGGCGCCACCACCATTTGGAGCTGACCAGTGCCGGACGCGTCCTGCTGCGTGCGCTGCACCAGTCTTTCGACAAGATCGAGCTGACGGTGCGCAGTATTCAACAGAAAAGCCACTCCAACCGACTGCACATCAACGCGCCACCGACCTTCACCAGCCGCTGGTTGATGCCGCGTCTGGGGCGGTTGCGGGAGAAGCATCCGGAGCTGGAGTTGAGTATTACCACGTGCTTGCAGGACAGCCTGGCGGAAACCAGCACTCTGGACTGCGCAATCCGCTTCGGCGACGGCGAATGGGATGCACTGGACAGCTCGTTGCTGATGAAGGAGCGGCATATCGCGGTGTGCGCACCGTCCTTGTATGCACGGGAGTGGACTGATCGGGGGATCGATCTCAATCGCCTGACGTTACTGCATGTACTGGCCCGGGAAGATCAGCGTTACCTGACCTGGAAGCACTGGCTGGATGCGGCGCGGATCGCGGGTGTCGACACTCAGGGCGGATATGAATTCGATTTGCTGGATCTGGCGATCCGCGCGGCGATCGACGGGCTGGGCATCACCATCGCCGACTGGCACATGGTGGCTCTGGAGCTGGCCAGCGGGCAGTTGACCCAGGTGCTTAACGTGCATGTCGAAGGACACCAGTCCTACTGGCTGGTCACCCGGCCGGAGCAGACCCGGATGCCACAAGTGCAGCTGTTCAGTCAGTGGCTGAAGGAAGAGATCTGGCTGGCGCAAAGACAACTGGAACCTTCTACCGCAGCCAACTGAGCACTACAAAACTCCTGTGGGAGCTTGCTCGCGATGGCGTAGTGTCAGGCAATGTCGTTATCGGCTGATACACCGCTATCGCGAGCAAGGGAATTCATCGATCGTCGGGATAACCTGCATTTTTCGAATGTTTAGCGGCTCAATAAATCGTTTGTTCAACGCCAGCAGGATGACAAGACTGCTGTCACTGGATAAAAACAACGATGGGCGATTCACATGCGACTCAAGCGAAACTTTGTTAACGGTCACTTCATCGAACCTGCCAGCAACGCGCTGATCGCAGTCTACAACCCGGCGACTGAAGCCTTGATCGGCCAGGTCTCTGCGGCCACTGTCGATGAGACTACCGCTGCGGTCGACGCCGCAGCCGCCGCGCAAAAAGTCTGGGGCAAACTCACCAGCATCGAACGGGCCGAACACTTGCGTTCGTTTGCCGACGCCCTTGAGGCCTGTGCCGAAGACATCGGTCAGGCGCTGGCTGCCGAATCGGGAAAAAGCATTGCCGACGCCAGCAACGAAGCCCGCTATGCGGCGCAGATTACCCGTTATCACGCTGAATGGGCCCGTCGCATTGAAGGCGAGATCATTCCCAGCGACACCCCGGATGAAAACCTGTTCCTGCAGCGCGAACCGATTGGTGTGGTCGCCTGCCTGATTCCGTTCAACTACCCGGTCTACACCTTGCTGCGCAAAATCGCCCCGGCGTTGATTGCCGGCAACACGGTGGTCGTGCGTCCCAGCAACAACACCCCGACCTCTGCCTTTGAAATCGCCAAGGCCGTGCAGCAATCCGGCTTGCCGGCCGGGGTGGTGAACATCCTGACCATGGACCATGCGACCGCTGCCAGCGTCTGCACCCACAAGGCTGTCGGTCTGATCACCCTGACCGGTAGCGTCAACGCCGGGCGCATCGTGCTCGACTACTGCAAGGCCAACATCGCCAAGCCGTCCCTGGAACTGGGCGGGAAAACCCCGGCGATCATCGAAGCCGACGCCGATCTGGAAAAAGCCGCCAGTGCCATTGTCGCCTCCAAGACCACCCATTGCGGCCAGTTGTGCACGGCGGTGGAGCGAGTTTATGTGCAGGAAAGCGTCTATGACCAATTCCTCGCCTTGCTCAAAACCAAAATCAGCGCGGTGAAATTCGGCGATCGTGCCACCGACGCCAGCCTGATGGGGCCACTGGTCAACGCCAGCTCTCAACGGAACATCCACGCCATGGTCGAGCGCGCCGTCGCCGACGGTGCTGTACTGGAAACGGGCGGTGTGTTGCCTGAGGGCAAGGGCCATTTCTACCCGCCGACCCTGCTCAGTGGTTGCCGCCAGAACATGGAAATCATCCAGGAAGAAATCTTCGGCCCGGTGTTGCCAGTGCTCAAGTACCGCGACATCGACGAAGCGCTGGCCATGGTCAACGACCACCAGTTCGGTCTGTCGTCGGTGCTGTACACCGAGAGCTACCGCACCGCCATGAAAGTCGCCAACGGCATCGAGGCGGGGGAGTTGTACGTCAATCGCACCCCGGCCGACCCGTACCAGGGCTTCCACGCCGGGTGGAAGCGCTCGGGCCTGGGCGGCGATGACGGCAAGCACGGCATGCTCGAATTCACCCAGACCCGTCTGGTGGTGATGAAGTACTGAACCACCCGCACACGCCTCACGCTATACCTATAAAAACAATTATCAGGGGCGCCCGGACACCGGGTAGCCCGAGGTTTCCTACATGTCCAAGCCTGCGTCCACTGCTGCTGTTCAGGGATCCACTGCGGTCTTCAAGGCCGAGAGCGATAAAGGAAGTCGCTACGTTCAATTGATGCTGCTGGTGCTGGCGGCCGGTGCGATCTACCCGATCCTCTACCTGCGTCAGGTCTACCAGACCACCATGCTCGAGGTGTTTCAGATCAACCACAGCGAGCTGGGTTATCTGTATTCGATGCTCGGTACGATTTTTCTGCTCAGTTACTTGCCTAGCGGTTGGCTGGCGGACCGCATCGCTCCGCGTTTCCTGATTTTCTTTTCGCTGGTGGCCACCGGTGCTTTGGGCCTGTGGTATTCCACTGCGCCGTCGATGACCGCGCTGATGATCATCTTCGGTTGCTGGGGCCTGACCACCGGCCTGACCTTCTGGGCTTCGGTGCTCAAGCGGGTGAAGATGATTGCCCATCACACCGAGCAAGGCCGCTTCTTTGGCATCCTCGACGGCGGTCGCGGGCTGGTGGAAGCCTTGCTGGCGACGGTGGCCCTGACGCTGTTCGCCTTCGCCACCGAAACCCGTGGCGAGTCGGCTGCTGAAGGCTTCAAACACGTGGTTTACCTGTATTCCTTCACCTGTATTGCCATCGGTTGTGTGCTGGTGCTGATCAAGGATCCGAAGTCGATGAAGGAAACCGCCGCGGTCGAGAAGGGCAAGTTCAACCTGCTCAGCGATCTGGCGACCCTGGTGAAAATTCCCGAGCTGTGGCTGGTGACCGCCATCGTGTTCTGCGGCTATCACATCTTCTGGGCCACCTACAGCTTCTCCGATTATCTGCAAGGCAGCGGGATGACCGCGGTCATGGCCGGCGCCATCACCACGATCAAGTTGTGGATGCGCCCCATCGGCGGTATCGGTGGCGGCTTGCTCGGCGACAGGTTCTCGAACATTTCGGTGCTGATCGTGGCGCTGTTCCTGGCGACCCTGGCGATGGTTGGCCTGATTGTGTTCCCGGCGCTTAACAGCATCGGTCTGCTGATCGGCACGGTGATCTTCATCGGGTTGATGACCTACGCCATTCGTGGCTTGTACTGGGCGATCCTCGACACCTGCAACATTCCGCTGCGCATCACCGGTCTGGCCATGGGAATCGTCTCGGTGGTCGGTTACCTGCCGGACGCCTTCATTCCCTTGATCAACGGCTACCTCACCGAACATTTCCCCGGTGCCTTTGGTTACAAGCTGTATTTCGGCTACATCGCTTTCGTCGGCCTGCTCGGGACCCTCGCGGCCCTGACCTTGCGCGCTCGTATCAACCGTCAATCTTTGATCAAGACTTCTTTGAATTAAACAGGTGCCTGAGATGAAAATCGTCGCCCTTGAAACTCACATTGTTGCCGTACCGCCACCGCACATCGGCGGCATGTACTGGCTGTTCGTCAAGCTCAAGACTGATTGCGGCATCGAAGGCGTGGGCGAAATCTACGCCGCGACCTTCGGCCCCAAAGCCATGCTGCCGATCATCGAAGACGTGTACGAGCGCTACCTGCTCAACCACGACCCGCACCACATCGAGCGCTTCTTCCGGCAGGCCTATTCCAGCGGATTCACCCAGCGTCCGGACCTGACCATGATGGGCGTGGTCAGCGGCCTGGAGATGGCCTGCTGGGACATCATCGGCAAGGCAGCGAACAAGCCGGTCTATGAACTGCTCGGCGGCAAGGTCCACGAAAAGCTGCGCTCCTACACCTACCTGTACCCGGTCAACAGCCGTGGCGAGTACGACTACGACGATCCGGACCTGGCCGCCGAATGCGCCATCGAGAACATGAACAAGGGCTTTACCGCCGTGAAGTTCGACCCGGCCGGGCCGTATACCGCGTACTCCGGGCATCAGATCTCGCTGGAAGTACTGGAGCGCTGCGAAACCTTCTGCCGCAAGATCCGCGAAGCGGTGGGTGACAAGTGCGACCTTCTGTTCGGCACTCACGGGCAGATGGTGCCGTCCTCGGCAATTCGCCTGGCCAAGCGCCTGGAGAAGTACGACCCGCTGTGGTTCGAAGAACCGGTACCGCCAGGCCTAGAGGATGCCATGGCCCAGGTCGCGGCCAAGACCAGCATCCCGATTGCTACTGGCGAACGGCTGACCACCAAGTACGAATTCTTCAAGCTGTTGCAGGCCGGCGGTGCATCGATTTTGCAGATGAACGTCGCCCGCTGCGGCGGTCTGCTGGAAGCCAAGAAAATCGCCAGCATGGCCGAGGCGTATTACGCACAGATCGCGCCCCATCTCTACAACGGTCCCATCGGCGCGGCGGCGAGCTTCCAGTTGGCCACCTGCACGCCGAACTTCCTGATTCAGGAAAGCATCATGACGTGGGGCGGTTTCCATGCCGAAGTGCTGACCAAGCCGTTGCAATGGGAAGACGGTTACATCATTCCGTCCACCGAACCGGGTCTTGGGGTGGTGCTGAACATGGACGTGGTGCGCAAGCATTCGCCGTACACCGGCGAGCGCCTGCACCTGCAAATGGCGGCCACGCCTGCTGACGTCAAAGACACTTCGCCGGCCAAGGGCTGACACAACTTTCCGCCCAGTAACGGGCGGGTCTGGCACCTGATGCAGGTGCTTTATACATACGACTTACGCGGTAACCGTTCATGACTTACGACTACATCATCGCGGGCGCTGGCGCCGCAGGCTGCGTTCTGGCCAATCGGCTTTCCGCTTCCGGCAAACACACGGTGTTGCTGCTGGAAGCCGGTGGCAAGGACAGTTCGCTCTGGTTCAAGATCCCGGTCGGCTTCGCCAAAATGTATTACAACCCGACCTTCAACTGGATGTACTACAGCCAGCCGCAGAAGCAACTGAACAACCGTGAAATCTATGCCCCAAGGGGCAAGGTGCAGGGTGGCTCCGGTTCGATCAACGCGATGATCTACGTTCGTGGTCAAGCCCATGACTTTGATGACTGGGCAGCCAATGGTAATGACGGCTGGGGCTTCAAAGACGTATTGCCGTACTTTCGCAAGCTGGAAAATCACCCGCTGGGCGACAGCGAGTACCACGGCGGTAGCGGCCCCATCAGCATCACCCCGATGAAGGGCCAGACCCATCCGATCTGCGATGTGTTCCTCAAGGGCTGTGAAGAGCTGGGCTACCCCCACAGCGACGATTTCAACGGTCCGCGTTTCGAAGGTGCCGGGATCTACGACGTCAATACCCGCAACGGCCAACGCTGCTCCAGCAGTTTCGCGCATTTGCACCCGGCGCTGAGCCGGCCGAATCTGACGATCGAGCACTATGCGCTGGTGGATCGGGTACTGTTCGATAATCAACAACAACGCGCTACCGGGATTTCCATCACCCAACACGGTGTGGTCCGAACCTTCACTGCACGAAAGGAAGTGATCCTCTGCGCTGGCGCCGTGGACACGCCGAAGATCCTGCAATTGTCCGGTGTGGCTGATCGTGCGCTGCTGGCCAAACACAACATCCCGCTGGTCAAACACCTACCGGCGGTCGGGCAGAACCTGCAGGATCACCTGTGCGCCAGCTATTACTACAAGGCCAACATTCCGACCCTCAATGACCAGCTCAGCTCATTGTTCGGCCAGTTCAAACTGGGTCTCAAGTACCTGCTGACCCGCAAGGGCGCGCTGGCCATGAGTGTCAACCAGGCCGGCGGATTCTTTCGCGGTAACGCTGCACAGACCAATCCGAACCTGCAGCTGTACTTCAACCCGCTGTCGTACCAGATCCCGAAAAACAACAAGGCCAGCCTCAAGCCCGAGCCGTACTCAGGTTTCCTGCTGTGCTTCAACCCTTGCCGACCCACCAGCCGCGGGCACATCGAGATTGTTTCGAAAAACCCACGGGACGCGGCGCTGATCGACCCGAATTACCTGAACACGCAAAAGGACATCGACGAGGTGATCCAGGGCAGCCGGCTGATGCGCAAGATCATGCAGGCGCCTGCGCTCAAGAACATCACCGTCGAAGAAGTGCTGCCGGGCCCGGCCATCGAAAGCGAAGCACAGATGCTGCAGTATTTTCGCGAGAACAGCGGCTCGATCTACCACCTGTGCGGTTCCTGCGCCATGGGCGCTGACCCGCAGACCTCGGTGGTGGATAAGCGCCTGAAGGTTCACGGTATCGATGGCTTGCGCATTGTCGATGCCTCAATCTTCCCCAATGTAACCTCGGGCAATACCCATGCGGCGGTGCTGATGGTGGCGGAGAAGGGCGCAGACCTGATTTTGCGCGATGTCTGAACCACAGGCATTGGTCCAACACCGGGTGGATGTTGATTGAGCGGGCCGTTATAAGCAGCCCACACAAAAAACACCGCCCGAAGGCGGTGTTTTGTCAGTGCGATCTTACGACGCGATCAACTGCCGCAACACGTAATGCAAAATCCCTCCCGACTTGAAGTATTCCACTTCGTTCAACGTGTCGATCCGGCACAGCACGTCCACCTTCTCACTGCTGCCGTCCTCGCGGGTGATCACCAGCGTCAGGTTCATGCGCGGCGTCAACTCGACGCCCGTCAGACCTTGAATGGCGAGGGTCTCCTTGCCGGTCAGGTTCAGGCTCTTGCGGTTCTGATCGAGCTTGAATTGCAGCGGCAGCACGCCCATGCCCACCAGGTTGGAGCGGTGAATCCGTTCGAAACTCTCGGCGATCACCGCTTTGATGCCCAGCAGGTTAGTGCCTTTGGCCGCCCAGTCGCGGCTGGAACCGGTGCCATATTCCTGACCGGCGATGACCACCAGTGGAGTGCCCGCCGCTTGATAACGCATGGCGGCATCGTAGATCGCCAGTTTCTCGCCGGTCGGAATGTAGAGCGTATTGCCGCCTTCTTCGCCGCCGAGCATTTCGTTGCGAATGCGGATGTTGGCGAAGGTGCCGCGCATCATCACTTCATGGTTGCCGCGACGTGAGCCGTAGGAGTTGAAGTCTCGCGGTTCCACACCTTGTTCACGCAGGTAACGCCCGGCCGGGCTGTCAGCCTTGATGTTGCCGGCGGGGGAGATGTGGTCGGTGGTTACCGAGTCGCCGAGCAGGGCCAGCACGCGTGCGCCGCTGATGTCCTGAATCACTGGCAGGGGGCCGGCGATATCGTCGAAGAACGGCGGATGCTGGATGTAGGTGGAATCCTTCTGCCAGACGTAGGTCGCCGCTTTCGGGACTTCGATCGCTTGCCACTGCGCGTCGCCGGCGAACACCTCGGCGTACTCCTTGTGGAACATCGCGGTGTCGACCTGGGCCACGGCGTCGGCGATCTCCTTGCTGCTGGGCCAGATGTCCCGCAGGTACACCGGTTTGCCATCCTTGCCTTCACCCAGCGGTTCGCTGCTGATGTCCATGCGCACGCTGCCGGCCAAGGCGTAAGCAACGACCAGCGGCGGGGATGCCAGCCAGTTGGTTTTCACCAGTGGGTGCACGCGACCTTCGAAGTTGCGGTTACCGGACAGCACCGAGGCGACGGCCAGGTCGGCACTCTGGATGGCTTTTTCAATCGGTTCCAGCAACGGCCCGGAGTTACCGATGCAGGTGGTGCAACCGTAGCCGACCAGAGAAAAGCCCAATTGATCGAGGTAGTGGTTCAGGCCGGCAGCCTTGTAGTAGTCGGTGACCACTTTGGAGCCCGGAGCCAGCGAGCTTTTCACCCACGGTTTGCGTTTGAGGCCTTTCTCCACGGCCTTTTTCGCCACCAGCCCCGCAGCCATCATCACGCTCGGGTTGGAGGTGTTGGTGCAAGAGGTGATGGCGGCAATCACCACGGCACCGTTTTTCAGCCGATAGGTCTGGCCCTCGTACTCGTAGTCCGCCTCGCTCACCAGGTCGGCATTGCCGACGGCGACGCCACCGCCACCTTCGCTTTCGAGGCGGCCTTCTTCCTTGCTGGTGGGGCGGGCGGGCTTGACGTGCAGGCCGAGGAAGTCAGTGAATGCCTGACCGACATTGGGCCAGGACACCCGGTCCTGGGGACGTTTGGGGCCGGCCATGGATGGTTCCACCCCTCCCATTT
>CAYNGZ010000133.1:0-14115 GCA_964396695.1 uncultured Pseudomonas sp. | reverse complement strand
AACGGTTCAGCGGGTTTCTCATTTCAGCAGCCAGGAAGATCAGAAATCTTCCAGCCGCCACCCTTCATAAGCCGGCGTTTCATAGGGATGGCTCTGCTTCAGAGCCGCCACCACAGAACGAATCAACTCATCGCTGACCACCAGCTCAACCTTCCACTCCTCCACCTGCTCGACCAGTCCCGTCTGCCCAATAAATGGCTGACTGCCATCCAACGGACGAAACTGACCCAACCCAAGCACCTGCCAGGAGCAGTGATCATAAGCCCCGATCCGCCCGCCACCGGCCGCGAATACGGCACTCTTGACCACGTCTACATGGCTCTGAGGAACAAAAAAGCTGAGCTTGTACACAGCGCTTAGTTCACCCACACACGAGCGTTACGGAACATACGCATCCACGGAGCGTCTTCGTTCCAGTCTTCCGAACGCCACGAGTTCTGCACGGCGCGGAACACCCGCTCCGGGTGCGGCATCATGATGGTCACGCGACCGTCACGGCTGGTCAGACCGGTGATCCCGCGCGGCGAGCCGTTCGGGTTGGCCGGGTAGCGTTCAGTGACCTTGCCATGGTTGTCGACGAAACGCATCGCCACGCACCCCGACAGATCGGCTTGCAGCAACGCTTCTTCGCTTTCGAACTCGGCATGACCTTCACCGTGAGCGATGGCGATTGGCATGCGCGAACCGGCCATGCCTTGCAGGAAGATCGAGTTCGACTCCTGAACCTGAACCATCGCCACGCGGGCTTCGAACTGCTCGGAACGGTTACGCACGAAGTGCGGCCAGAACTCGCTGCCCGGAATCAGCTCGTGCAGGTTGGACATCATCTGGCAACCGTTGCACACGCCGAGGGTGAAGCTGTCGGTACGTTCGAAGAAGCCCTGGAACGCATCGCGGGCACGGCTGTTGAACAGCGCCGATTTGGCCCAGCCTTCACCGGCGCCGAGCACGTCACCGTAGGAGAAACCACCGCACGCCACCAGACCTTTGAACTGGTTCAGGTCGACACGGCCCGCGAGGATGTCGCTCATGTGCACGTCGATCGCGTTGAAGCCGGCACGGTCGAACGCTGCGGCCATTTCCACCTGACCGTTGACGCCCTGCTCACGCAGTACGGCAACCTGTGGGCGGATGCCCTTCTTGATGTAAGGCGCTGCGACGTCCTGGTTCACGTCGTAGCTCAGCTTGACGCTCAGGCCCGGGTTGTCTTCTTCCAGCAGCACGTCGAACTCTTGTTCGGCGCAGTCGGCGTTGTCACGCAGACGCTGGATCTGGTAGCTGGTTTCAGCCCACTGACGTTGCAGCAGACGACGCTGACCTTCGAATACGGTGTCGCCGTTGAAGGTGATGCTGATCTCGCCGTTGTTCATCGGCTGACCGATCACCGACACGCAGTCGCCCAGACCCGCCGCGCTGAACTGCGCGAGGATGTCTGGCGTGGCGTCCTGGCGAACCTGGATCACGGCGCCCAGCTCTTCGTTGAACAGGATCGCGGCGATGTCGGCCGAGGTTTCCGCCAGACTGTCGAGGTTCAGGCTCAGACCGCAGTGGCCGGCGAAAGCCATTTCCACCACGCTGGTCAGCAGACCACCGTCGGAACGGTCATGGTAAGCCAGCAGGTGACCGTCGGCGTTGAGGCCCTGGATCACGGCGAAGAAGGCTTTCAGGTCTTCGGCGTCATCGACGTCCGGAGCCTGCTTGCCGAGCTTGCCGTGAACCTGAGCCAGGATCGAGGCGCCCATGCGGTTCTGGCCACGGCCCAGGTCGATCAGGATCAGGTCGGTGGTGCCTTTGTCCATGCGCAGTTGCGGGGTCAGGGTCTGACGGATGTCAGCCACTGGCGCGAAACCGGTCACGATCAGCGACATCGGCGAGGTGACGGTCTTGTCGACACCTTTGTCGTTCCAGCGCGTGGCCATGGACATCGAGTCCTTGCCCACCGGAATGGTAATACCCAGTTCCGGGCACAGTTCCATGCCGACGGCTTTGACGGTGTCGTACAGACGCGCGTCTTCGCCGGGGTGACCGGCCGCCGACATCCAGTTCGCCGACAGTTTGATGTCGGAGATCTTGCCGATGCGCGATGCAGCGATGTTGGTCAGGGTTTCGCCAATGGCCATGCGGCCCGATGCCGGAGCGTCCAGCAGGGCCAGCGGAGTACGCTCGCCCATGGCCATGGCTTCACCGGTGTAGACGTCGAAGCTGGTGGCGGTGACGGCAACGTCAGCCACTGGAACCTGCCACGGGCCGACCATCTGATCACGGGCCACGAGGCCGGTGATGGTGCGGTCGCCGATGGTGATCAGGAAGCTCTTGCTGGCCACCGCCGGGTGATGCAGAACGCGCTCGACGCAGTCGGCGATGTTCAGGGTCGACGGATCGAAGTCGTCGCCCAGCTCGCTTTCACGAACCACCGAACGGTGCATGCGCGGGGCTTTGCCCAGCAGCACTTCGAGAGGCATGTCGACCGGGCTGTTGCCGAAGTGGCTGTCGGTCACGGTCAGTTGCGGCTCGGCAGTGGCTTCGCCGACCACCGCGAACGGGCAACGCTCGCGTTCGCAGATCGCCTTGAAGCGTTCGAAGTCGGCCGGGCCGACCGCCAGAACGTAGCGTTCCTGGGATTCGTTACTCCAGATTTCGTGCGGGGCCATGCCCGGCTCGTCGTTTGGAATGTTGCGCAGTTCGAAGCGGCCACCGCGGTCGCCGTCGTTGACCAGCTCCGGGAAGGCGTTGGACAGGCCGCCCGCGCCCACGTCGTGGATGAAGCTGATCGGGTTCTTGTCACCCAGTTGCCAGCAACGGTCGATGACTTCCTGGCAACGGCGTTCCATTTCCGGGTTTTCGCGTTGTACCGAAGCAAAGTCCAGGTCTGCCGAGCTGGTGCCGGTGGCCATGGAGGACGCCGCACCGCCACCCAGGCCGATCAACATCGCCGGGCCGCCGAGCACGATCAGCTTGGAGCCAACGAGAATTTCGCCTTTCTTGACGTGTTCTTCACGGATGTTGCCCATGCCGCCGGCCAACATGATCGGCTTGTGGTAACCGCGCACTTCATCGCCACGCGGGGTGGTAATCGATTGTTCGAAGGTACGGAAGTAACCGGTCAGCGCCGGACGGCCGAATTCGTTGTTGAATGCCGCGCCGCCCAACGGGCCTTCGATCATGATGTCCAGCGCGGTAACGATGCGCTCGGGTTTGCCGTACGGCACTTCCCACGGCTGTTCGAAGCCCGGGATTTGCAGGTTGGACACGGTGAAACCGGTCAGGCCAGCCTTTGGCTTGGCGCCGCGACCGGTCGCGCCTTCGTCGCGAATCTCACCGCCGGAACCGGTGGATGCGCCCGGGAACGGGGCAATCGCGGTCGGGTGGTTGTGCGTCTCGACTTTCATCAGGATGTGCACCGGCTCCTGCACCGCGCCGTACTGGCGGGTTTCAGGATTCGGGAAGAAACGCCCGGCTACGTTGCCGACGATCACCGAAGCGTTGTCCTTGTAAGCCGACAGAACGCCTTCGTTGTGCATCTGGTAGGTGTTCTTGATCATGCCGAACAGGCTTTTTTCCTGGCTCTCGCCGTCGATGTCCCAACTGGCGTTGAAGATCTTGTGACGGCAGTGCTCGGAGTTCGCCTGGGCGAACATCATCAGTTCGATGTCGTGCGGGTTGCGCGCCAGGCCTACGAAAGCGTTGACCAGGTAATCGATTTCGTCTTCCGCCAGGGCCAGGCCCAGCTCGACGTTGGCGGTTTCCAGGGCGGCGCGACCACCACCCAGAACGTCGATCGCGGTCAGCGGCTTCGGTTCGGCGTGACTGAACAGGCCGGCAGCCTGCTCGAGGTTCTCCAGCACGATCTGGGTCATGCGGTCGTGCAGTGCATCAGCAACGAGCTGCGCTTGTGCGTCGGAGAGTTCACCGGTCACGTAGAAAGCGATACCGCGCTCCAGGCGCTGGATTTTCGCCAGACCACAGTTGCGGGCGATGTCGCTGGCCTTGCTCGACCAGGGCGAGATGGTGCCGAAACGCGGCAACACCAGGAACAGACGGCCAGTCGGCTCTTGAACCGGAACGCTGGGACCGTACTTCAGAAGGCGCGCTAGCACCTGCTGTTCGTCGCCGGTCAGGACGCCGGTAACTTCGGCGAAGTGAGCGAATTCAGCATACAGGCCACTGACAGCCGGAACCTTTTTGCTCAGTTGCTCAAGGAGTTTGCTGTGGCGAAAGGCAGAAAGGGCAGGAGCGCCGCGCAGGATCAACATCTTCGGGACAGCCTCGGGAAGGGGGTGTGCTTTGAGGCCGTGCATTCTAGCCTAAACCGCCCGCGACAGCACCCGAAACGCTACACCCGGTATTTCCGAACGTCGGCCCGGGGCTCATCGCCTATAACCCATGCTCGTCAAGGTGCGCGCCGAGGGTTATTTCAGTGGCCATATTCAGGCCAGAGCACCTGTTCCTGCGGGCCTGTGCCGGGCTTTCAACGCTCTAGCAGACAAAGCCCTTTGCTGTCGAGATATGGCGGTCGTGGTCCTTTGCGTATACTGCGCAGATGTTTTCCCCAACGGCTTTGCGTCCGCGATTCGCCAAATGGCTCATCGCAACCGGACTCTTCCTGATGCTCAGTGGCTGTGTTGATAAACCCAACACACTGGAGCGCGTAAAGGAGGATGGCGTGCTGCGGGTGGTTACCCGTAACAGCCCCGCCACCTACTTTCAGGATCGCAACGGTGAAACCGGCTTCGAATACGAGCTGGTGAAGCGCTTCGCCGACGATCTGGGGGTGAAACTCAAAATCGAAACCGCCGACAACCTCGACGATCTTTTCGATCAGGTAGGCAAGCCCGGCGGCCCGGTGCTCGCTGCTGCCGGTCTGGTCAGCAGCGAGAAACGCAAGTCGCAGGTCAGGTTTTCCCACTCGTATCTGGAAGTCACCCCACAGATCATCTACCGCAATGGCCAATCACGGCCTACCAACCCTGCGGATCTGGTCGGCAAGACGATCATGGTGCTCAAGGGCAGCACCCATGCCGATCAACTCGCCGCACTGAAACAGAAATACCCCGCCATTCAATACGAAGAGTCCGACGCGGTTGAAGTCGTTGACCTGCTGCGCATGGTCGATGAAGGCCAGATCGATCTGACACTGGTCGACTCCAACGAAGTCGCGATGAACCAGGTGTACTTCACTAATGCGCGAGTCGCCTTCGATCTGGGCGACGCCAGCAACCAGAGCTGGGCGGTGACCGCGGGCGATGACAACAGCCTGCTCAACGAGATCAACGATTTCCTCGACAAAGCGGAAAAGAACGGCACCCTGCAACGCCTGAAAGACCGCTATTACGGGCACGTCGATGTACTCGGCTACATGGGCGCCTACACCTTCGCCCAGCATTTGCAGCAACGGCTGCCCAAGTATGAGAAACACTTCAAGGCTTCGGCCAAGGAAGAGAAAATCGATTGGCGACTGCTGGCGGCCATCGGTTACCAGGAATCCCTGTGGCAACCGGCGGTCACCTCGAAGACCGGCGTTCGTGGCCTGATGATGTTGACCCAGAACACCGCGCAGGCCATGGGCGTCTCCAATCGTCTGGATGCCAGGCAAAGCATCATGGGCGGCGCGAAATACCTGGCCTATATGAAGGATCAACTGGACGACTCGATCCAGGAGCCGGATCGCACATGGTTTGCTCTGGCGGCCTACAACGTTGGCAGCGGTCACCTGGATGACGCACGCAAACTCGCCGCCAAGGAAGGGCTGAATCCGGACAAGTGGCTGGATGTGAAAAAGATCCTTCCGCGCCTGTCGCAGAAACAGTGGTACAGCAAGACGCGCTATGGCTACGCCCGTGGCGGCGAGCCGGTGCATTTTGTGGCGAACATCCGGCGTTACTACGACATCCTGACATGGGTCACCCAGCCGCAGCTTGAGGGCGATCAGGTTGTCCAGGGCAACCTGCACGTACCGGGTATCGACAAGACCAAGCCGCCTGAAGAAAACCCACCGCTCTAAAACAAAGATCGCAGCCTTCGGCAGCTCCTACGGGGTTTTGTGTAGACCTGTAGGAGGGGCCGCCCCCTCTTCGAGGCCGCGCTGTCGCGCAAGGAACATGGGCCAGGGCTGGCAAGCCAGCCCTTAAAAATAATATATAAATCAATAAGTTATTTTTTGTTCCATAAGAGCTGGCGAAGCCTGCGATCTTTTGATCTTGATTCTGTGATGTTTGCACCATCGCGAAAAGATCGCAGCCTGCGGCAGCTCCTACGTTGAGCGTTGAGCGTTGAGCGTGTCACGGCTGCCGGTCAGTGGTCGCTCTTTGAGCGCATGTCGTAAACGCACCTTTGCGTGGCGTCCATAGGCATTTGAGCTGTCTGCGCCGGTCATACCATCGCATCCAAAGGGCACTGCCGAAAGGTATGTGCCTCACCGAGACGAAAGGCGCACCGCCGCCGCTGGGAGAGACGCGATGTTCAGCAAGCAAGACCAGATCAAGGGTTACGACGATGCACTGCTGGCGGCGATGAATGCCGAGGAGCTGCGCCAGGAAGATCACATCGAGCTGATCGCGTCAGAGAACTACACCAGCAAACGGGTCATGGAAGCGCAAGGCAGCGGCCTGACCAACAAATACGCCGAAGGCTATCCGGGCAAGCGCTACTACGGCGGTTGCGAGCACGTCGACAAGGTCGAAGCGCTGGCCATCGAACGCGCCAAACTGTTGTTCGGTGCCGATTACGCCAACGTCCAGCCACACTCGGGTTCCTCGGCCAACAGCGCCGTTTACCTGGCCCTGCTGCAAGCCGGTGACACCATCCTCGGCATGAGCCTGGCCCATGGCGGTCACCTGACCCACGGCGCCAAGGTGTCGTCCTCGGGCAAGTTGTACAACGCCGTGCAGTACGGCATTGACACCAACACCGGGCTGATCGACTACGACGAGGTCGAGCGTCTGGCCGTCGAGTACAAGCCGAAAATGATCGTCGCCGGTTTCTCGGCCTACTCCAAGACCCTCGACTTCCCACGATTCCGTCAGATCGCCGACAAGGTCGGGGCGCTGCTGTTCGTCGACATGGCTCACGTCGCGGGTCTGGTCGCTGCCGGCCTGTACCCGAACCCGCTGCCTTACGCCGACGTGGTGACCACCACCACCCACAAGACCCTGCGCGGTCCGCGTGGCGGCCTGATCCTGGCCAAGGCTAACGAAGAAATCGAGAAGAAGCTCAACGCAGCGGTCTTCCCCGGTGCCCAGGGTGGCCCGCTGATGCACGTGATCGCCGCCAAGGCCGTGTGCTTCAAGGAAGCGCTGGAGCCGGGCTTCAAGGCCTATCAGCAACAAGTGATCGACAACGCTCAGGCCATGGCGGGCGTATTTATCAAACGTGGCTACGATGTAGTGTCCGGCGGTACTGACAACCACCTGTTCCTGGTGAGCCTGATCCGTCAGGGCCTGACCGGTAAAGAAGCCGACGCCGCCCTGGGGCGTGCTCACATCACCGTGAACAAGAACGCCGTACCGAACGATCCACAATCGCCGTTCGTCACCTCGGGCCTGCGTATCGGCACCCCGGCGGTCACCACGCGCGGTTTCAAGGTGACCCAGTGCATCGAGCTGGCCGGCTGGATCTGCGACATCCTCGACAACCTCGGCGATGCCGATGTCGAGGCCAACGTTGCCAAGCACGTGGCGGCCCTGTGCGCGGACTTCCCGGTTTATCGCTGAGTGCGGTTTTGGAGTAAATGACTATGCAACGCTATTCGGGCTTCGGCCTCTTCAAACACTCCCTCAGCCACCACGAAAACTGGCAGCGGATGTGGCGCACGCCGACTCCGAAAAAAGTCTACGACGTGGTCATCGTCGGCGGCGGCGGGCATGGTCTGGCGACCGCCTACTACCTGGCCAAGGAACACGGCATCACCAACGTGGCCGTGGTCGAGAAAGGCTGGCTGGGCGGCGGTAACACCGCGCGCAACACCACCATCGTGCGTTCCAACTACCTGTGGGACGAGTCGGCGCACCTGTACGAACACGCGATGAAACTCTGGGAAGGTCTGTCCCAGGATCTGAACTACAACGTGATGTTCTCCCAGCGTGGCGTTTACAACCTGTGCCACACCCTGCAGGACATCCGTGATTCCGAGCGTCGGGTCAGCGCCAACCGCCTCAACGGCGTCGATGGCGAACTGCTCGACGCCAAACAAGTGGCCGACGAGATTCCGTACCTCGACTGCTCGAAAAACACCCGCTACCCGGTGATGGGCGCGACCGTCCAGCGTCGCGGCGGCGTGGCCCGTCACGATGCCGTGGCCTGGGGCTTTGCCCGTGCGGCCGATGCCTTGGGCGTGGACTTGATTCAGCAGACCGAAGTGATCGGTTTCCGAAAGGAAAACGGTGTGTGCATCGGTGTCGAAACCAACAAGGGCTTCATCGGCGCCAAGCGCGTCGGTGTGGTCACGGCCGGTAACTCCGGGCACATGGCCAAACTGGCCGGCTTCCGTCTGCCGATCGAATCGCACCCGCTGCAAGCGCTGGTGTCCGAGCCGATCAAACCGATTATCGACAGCGTGATCATGTCCAACGCCGTACACGGCTACATCAGCCAGTCCGACAAGGGCGACCTGGTGATCGGTGCCGGTATCGACGGCTACAACGGCTACGGCCAGCGCGGTTCGTACCCGGTGATCGAGCACACCATCCAGGCCATCGTCGAGATGTTCCCGATCCTGTCCCGCGTGCGCATGAACCGTCAGTGGGGCGGCATCGTCGACACCACGCCGGACGCGTGCCCGATCATCTCGAAAACCCCCGTGCCGAACATGTTCTTCAACTGCGGTTGGGGCACCGGTGGTTTCAAAGCGACGCCGGGCTCGGGCAACGTGTTTGCCGCCAGCCTCGCCAAGGGTGAAATGCACCCATTGGCTGCACCTTTCTCCATCGACCGCTTCCACAGCGGTGCGTTGATCGATGAACACGGCGCTGCGGCCGTCGCCCACTAACAGGAGAAATTTCCTATGTTGCACATCTTCTGTCCTCACTGCGGCGAACTGCGCTCCGAAGAGGAATTCCATGCATCCGGCCAGGCGCACATCCCGCGTCCGCTGGATCCGAACAGCTGCACCGACGAGGAGTGGGGCGACTACATGTTCTTCCGCGATAACCCTCGCGGGTTGCACCACGAACTGTGGGATCACGTTGCCGGTTGCCGTCAGTACTTCAACGTCACCCGTGACACCGTGACCTACGAGATTCTCGAAACCTACAAGATCGGCACCAAGCCACAGTTCACCGACAAGACTGAAAGTCCGAAAGCGGCCGCACAGGCTCTGGGAGCGAAGGTATGAGCCAGATCAATCGCCTGTCCAACGGAGGACGGATCGACCGCAACAAAGTCCTGAGCTTCAGCTTCAACGGCCAGGTCTACAAAGGCTTTGAAGGTGACTCCCTGGCCGCTGCACTGCTGGCCAACGGCGTCGACATCATCGGTCGCAGCTTCAAGTATTCACGTCCTCGCGGCATCTTTGCCGCCGGCAGCGAAGAGCCGAACGCGGTGCTGCAGATCGGAGCGACCGAAGCCACGCAAATTCCTAACGTGCGCGCCACTCAACAGGCGCTGTACCAGGGGCTCGTCGCCACCAGCACCAACGGCTGGCCGAGCGTGAACAACGACATGATGGGGATTCTCGGCAAGGTTGGCGGCAAGCTGATGCCACCGGGTTTCTACTACAAAACCTTCATGTACCCGCAATCGTTCTGGATGACCTACGAGAAGTACATTCGCAAGGCCGCAGGTCTCGGTCGTTCGCCGACCGAAAACGATCCGGACACCTATGACTACATGAACCAGCACTGCGACGTGCTGATCGTCGGCGCAGGTCCCGCCGGTCTGGCGGCGGCTTTGGCGGCTGCGCGCAGCGGTGCCCGAGTGATTCTGGCCGATGAGCAGGAAGAGTTCGGCGGCAGCCTGCTCGATTCCCGTGAAAGCCTCGACGGCAAGCCAGCCACCGAGTGGGTCGCCAGCGTCATTGCCGAGCTTAAAGACACCCCGGACGTGCTGCTGTTGCCTCGGGCGACCGTCAACGGTTACCACGACCACAACTTCCTGACCATTCACGAGCGCCTCACCGATCACCTCGGCGACCGCGCACCAATTGGCCAGGTGCGTCAGCGTATCCACCGGGTTCGTGCCAAGCGCGTGGTGTTGGCGACAGGCGCTCACGAGCGTCCGCTGGTCTACGGCAACAACGACGTGCCGGGCAACATGCTCGCCGGTGCTGTCTCGACTTACGTGCGCCGTTACGGTGTCGCGCCGGGCAAGAAAATGGTGCTGTCGACCAACAACGATCACGCTTACCGCGTGGCGCTGGACTGGCTCGACGCGGGTCTGCAAGTGGTGGCCGTCGCCGATGCGCGGAGCAACCCTCGCGGTACGCTGGTCGAAGAGGCACGCGCCAAAGGCATCCGTATCCTGACCGGCAGTGCCGTCATCGAAGCACGCGGCAGCAAGCGCGTTACCGCTGCTCGTGTTGCCGCGATCGACGTCAAGGCGCACACCGTCACCAGCCCTGGCGAATGGCTTGAATGCGATCTGGTTGCCAGTTCCGGCGGCTACAGCCCGGTGGTTCACCTGGCGTCGCACTTGGGCGGCAAACCGATCTGGCGTGAAGACATCCTCGGTTTCATCCCGGGCGAAGCCCCGCAAAAACGCGTGTGCGTCGGCGGCATCAATGGCGTCTACAGCCTCGGCGATTCTCTGGCTGACGGTTTTGAAGGCGGCGTGCGCGCAGCCTGCGAAGCCGGCTTCAAAGCGGTCCAGGGCGTCCTGCCAAAAGCCCTGAGCCGTGTGGAAGAGCCGACTCTGGCGCTGTTCCAGGTGCCGCACGAAAAGAACACCGCACGTGCGCCGAAGCAATTCGTCGACCTGCAAAACGACGTCACCGCTGCCGCCATCGAACTGGCGACCCGCGAAGGCTTCGAGTCGGTCGAGCACGTCAAACGCTACACCGCGCTGGGCTTCGGCACCGATCAGGGCAAGCTCGGCAACGTCAACGGTCTGGCCATCGCCGCCCGTTCGTTGAACGTGACCATCCCGCAGATGGGCACCACCATGTTCCGTCCGAACTACACGCCGGTGACCTTCGGTGCGGTAGCCGGTCGTCACTGTGGGCACATCTTCGAGCCGGTGCGTTACACCGCACTGCACGCCTGGCACGTGAAGAACGGCGCCGAGTTCGAAGACGTCGGTCAGTGGAAACGTCCTTGGTACTTCCCGAAAAACGGTGAAGACCTGCATGCCGCGGTGAAACGCGAATGCCTGGCCGTGCGTGAAAGCGTCGGTCTGCTGGATGCCTCGACACTCGGCAAAATCGATATTCAAGGCCCGGATGCGCGTGAGTTCCTCAACCGTGTCTACACCAACGCCTGGACCAAGCTCGACGTGGGCAAGGCGCGCTACGGCCTGATGTGTAAAGAAGACGGCATGGTCTTCGACGACGGCGTTACCGCGTGCCTGGCCGACAACCATTTCGTGATGACCACCACCACCGGCGGCGCTGCACGCGTGCTGCAATGGCTGGAAATCTATCATCAGACCGAATGGCCAGACCTGAAGGTGTACTTCACCTCGGTTACCGACCACTGGGCGACCATGACCCTGTCCGGGCCGAACAGCCGTAAGCTGCTCAGCGAAGTCACCGACATCGACCTGGACAGGGACGGCTTCCCGTTCATGACCTGGAAAGAAGGTCTGGTGGGTGGCGTGCCGGCTCGCGTGTTCCGGATCTCGTT
Organism: uncultured Pseudomonas sp.; assembly: GCA_964396695.1. Classification (GTDB taxonomy): domain Bacteria; phylum Pseudomonadota; class Gammaproteobacteria; order Pseudomonadales; family Pseudomonadaceae; genus Aquipseudomonas. The sequence continues at coordinate 2,344 of CAYNGZ010000133.1, read as the reverse complement.
TACCGGTGAGCTGTCGTACGAAGTCAACGTGCAGGCCGACTACGCCATGGGCGTGCTGGAAAAAATCGTCGAGGCTGGCAAGAAGTACAACCTGACGCCGTACGGCACTGAAACCATGCACGTCCTGCGGGCCGAGAAGGGTTTCATCATCGTCGGCCAGGACACTGACAGCTCGATGACCCCGGACGACCTGAACATGGGCTGGTGCGTCGGTCGCACCAAACCGTTCTCGTGGATCGGCTGGCGTGGCATGAACCGTGAAGACTGTGTGCGTGATCAGCGCAAGCAGTTGGTCGGCCTCAAGCCGATCGACCCGACCAAATGGCTGCCGGAAGGTGCGCAACTGGTGTTCAACACCAAGCAGGCGATCCCGATGAGCATGGTCGGTCACGTGACTTCCAGCTACGCCCACAACTCCCTCGGCTATTCGTTTGCCATGGGTGTGGTCAAAGGCGGCTTGAAGCGCCTCGGCGAACGCGTGTTCGCGCCCTTGGCCGACGGCAGCGTGATCGAAGCGGAAATCGTTTCTTCGGTGTTCTTCGATCCGAAAGGCGATCGCCAGAACGTGTGATACCAACGCTCGCCCCTTCGGGGGCGACGTACGAATTCAAGACAGGTGCTTTATGACCACAGCCAACGTTTACCAACAGCGCCCAACCACCGGGGCAAAGGCCGAGTCGTCGCTGCACCACGCGGGCCTGCAAAGCCTGGTGGGCAAGGGCCGTAAAAACGCCGGTGTCACCGTGCGTGAGAAAAAACTCCTGGGTCACCTGACCCTTCGGGGCGATGCCCACAACCCGGCATTCGCCGCGGGCGTGCACAAGGCGCTTGGCCTGGAACTGCCGGTGGCCCTGACCGTGGTCGCCAAAGGCGAAACCAGCCTGCAATGGCTGGGCCCGGACGAGTGGCTGTTGATCGTGCCAAGCGGTGAAGAATTCGCCGCCGAGAAAAAACTGCGTGAAGCCCTGGGCGATCTGCACATCGCCATCGTCAACGTCAGTGGCGGCCAACAGATTCTTGAACTGAGCGGCCCGAAGGTTCGCGAAGTGCTGATGAAGTCCACCAGCTACGACGTGCACCCCAACAACTTCCCGGTGGGCAAAGCCGTGGGCACGGTGTTCGCCAAATCGCAACTGGTGATCCGCCACACTGCTGAAGACACCTGGGAACTGCTGATCCGCCGCAGCTTCTCGGATTACTGGTGGTTGTGGTTGCAGGATGCGGCGGCTGAATACGGATTGAGCGTTCAGGCGTAAGTGCTCGACGGCGGTGGTCTTGCGGTTTGTGTTCGACCCGCAAAACCACCCCTCACCCTAACCCTCTCCCCAGAGGGGACTGGTCGGTGGTGCCGTTGCTATCTCCAGTCGACGCGAACTTTCAGGTCGCAGTAATACCCGAGAACAACTCGGTCAGCTCCCTCGCCCCTCTGGGGAGAGGGTTGGGGTGAGGGGGGGATCTCCCTGACACCCTAAACAACGAACAGGAGTCACCGCACTATGAGCCGCGCCCCAGACACATGGATTTTGACCGCCGATTGCCCAAGCGTTTTGGGCACGGTGGATGCGGTGACCCGTTTTCTGTTTGAACAGGGTTGCTACGTCACCGAGCACCACTCCTTCGATGATCGGCTTTCCGGTCGCTTCTTCATTCGCGTGGAATTCCGGCAGCCTGACGCCTTCGACGAACAGGCGTTCCGCGCAGGTCTGGCCGAGCGGACCGACGCGTTCGGCATGGTGTTCGAGCTGACACCGCCGCACCACCGGCCAAAAGTGGTGATCATGGTCTCCAAGGCCGATCACTGCCTTAACGATTTGCTCTATCGCCAGCGTATCGGCCAATTGTCGATGGATGTGGTCGCGGTGGTGTCCAACCACCCGGACCTCAAGCCGCTGGCCGACTGGCACGGGATTCCCTATTACCACTTCCCGCTCGACCCGAACGACAAGCCCGCGCAGGAGCGACAGGTCTGGCAGGTGATCGAAGAGTCCGGTGCAGAGCTGGTGGTGCTTGCGCGCTACATGCAAGTGCTGTCGCCGGAGCTGTGCCGCAAGCTCGATGGCAAGGCGATCAATATCCACCACTCGTTGCTGCCCGGCTTCAAAGGCGCCAAGCCGTATCACCAGGCCTACAACAAGGGCGTGAAACTGGTGGGCGCCACAGCGCACTACATCAACAACGATCTTGACGAGGGGCCGATCATCGCCCAAGGCGTCGAGGCGGTGGACCACAGCCATTACCCGGAAGATCTCATCGCCAAGGGGCGGGATATCGAAGGGCTGACATTGGCGAGGGCGGTTGGTTATCACATGGAGAGATAATGAGCCGCGCGACCAAAATTCTGATA
>CAYNGZ010000132.1:0-14147 GCA_964396695.1 uncultured Pseudomonas sp. | reverse complement strand
CATGTTCCTTGCGCGACAGCGCGGCCTCGAAGAGGGGGCGGCCCCTCCTACGGACATACCCAACGCTGTAGGAGCTGCCGAAGGCTGCGATCTTTTGACGTTAAGGTTTAACGCCCGCCACCCAGGTCAACAAAAGTCCCGGTCGCATACGAAGCCTTGTCCGACAGTAACCAGATAATCGCCTCGGCCACTTCTTCCGGGCGACCACCGCGGGCCATGGGGATGCCCGAATCAAGCTTGCTGACCCGGTCCGGGTCGCCGCTCAGGGCGTGGAAGTCGGTGTAGATGTAGCCGGGACGTACCGCGTTGACGCGGATGCCTTCGCCAGCGACTTCCTTGGACAGGCCAATGGTGAAGGTATCCAGTGCGCCTTTGGAAGCGGCGTAATCCACGTACTCGTTGGGTGATCCCAAACGCGAGGCGACCGAGGACACGTTGACGATGCTGCCGCCCTGCCCGCCGTGCCTGGGTGACATGCGCAGCAGCGCATGCTTGGCGCAGAGGATCGGTGCCAGGACATTGGTTTTCATGATTTTCAAAATGCGGAACTCGGACATTTCGTCGACCCGCGACGTTTGTCCAACCGTGCCGGCGTTGTTCACCAGCGCGGTGACTCGACCCAGTTCGGTGTCGACGCGGTGAAACAGGCTGATCACTTCGTCTTCGATACTGACATCAGCGCGCACGGCAATCGCTTGGGCGCCAAGGGCGCGGACTTGCTCCAGCACGTGTTGCGCGACCTGCTCATCCGCCTGGTAGTTGATGCAGATTCGATAGCCCTGCTCAGCCGCCAGGAGCGCCGTCGCCGCGCCGATACCGCGACTGCCACCGGTGATGACGATGACTTTGTCCATGCTTGATTCCCCCATTCAGACCCGAAGCATTGCGCCGCAAGAATACCTGCCGACGTCGGGTTTTGCATGGATCTCATCACGTGCTGCCGGCCGCCTTCAACCCGTCACCCATTGCTCGGACCGGTGGATCTCGACCATGAACCTTTCGGCCGGTAGCGGATGACCGAGCAGGTAGCCCTGCAACGAATCACAGCCCAGTTGCGTCAGGAAGTCCTGTTGCACGTTGGTTTCCACACCTTCGGCGACGATGCGCAAACCCAATGCCTGCCCGAGCGCGACGATGGCCGAGACGATCGCCGCGTCATCGCTGTCGCGCTCCAGGTCGCGGACAAAACCACGGTCGATCTTCAGCTCATTGGCCGGCAGGCGCTTGAGGTACATCAAGCTCGAATAACCGGTACCAAAGTCGTCGATGGACAGGTCAACGCCCATTTCCGAGAGCTGCTTGAGCACCGTCATGCTGGCGTCGGCATCGCTCATGGCAGTGGTTTCGGTGATTTCCAGGGTCAGGCTGTTGGCCGGCAGGCCATGGGTCGCCAGCGCGTTGGAGACGCTTTCGACCAGCCCGGCATGACAGAACTGCAACGCCGAGAGATTCACCGCAATGCGCCAGTGGGTGTAACCCTGGACATGCCAGAGGCGCATTTGCCGGCACGCTTCGTTGAGCACCCAATCACCGATCGGAATGATCAGCCCGGTTTTCTCCGCCAGCTCGATGAACTTGTCCGGCAGCAGCATGCCCAGGGTCGGATGCTCCCAACGCAGCAAGGCTTCGGCACCGATTGGCCGACCGTTACTGGCATCGAACTTGGGTTGGTAGTGCAGACTGAATTGCTGCTGTTCGAGCGCATTACGCAAATCCTGCAGCATTTGCAGTTGCTTGCGGGCGTTGGTATTCATCGAGGCATCGAAGAAACGGTAGCCGTTCTTGCCCGTGCCTTTGGCGTGGTACATCGCCGCGTCAGCGTTCATCAACAATTCTTGCGGGGTCTGTCCGTTGCCGGGGTAAAGGGCAATGCCAACGCTGGCGGAGATCTGCAAGTCGTGTTCAGCAACCCGGAACGTGCGCGAGATCAAGCCTACCTGACGCGCCGCCAGACGCAAGGCATCGTCCGGTTCGGCAAGCTGCACCAGCAAGACAAATTCATCACCGCCAATCCGCGCCAGTGTGTCCTGGCTGCGCAGGTCCTCACGCAAACGCAGGCCGACCTCGCGCAGCAACTGATCGCCCATATGATGGCCGAACGCATCGTTGACCGGCTTGAAACCGTCCAGATCAATGAACATCAACGCGAAACAACCGCCCTGTTCCTGCACCACATGCATCGCCTGATCGATGCGATCGGCCAGCAGCACACGGTTCGGCAACCCGGTCAGGGTGTCGTGCAACGCCAATTGGGTGAGTTCGCGGTTGGCCAGGGTCAATGAGTTGGCGAGCTCCGCAGTGCGCGCTTCAAGGCGCGCGTCGAGGATCGACGTCAACAATGCGATGCTCAACACGGCCAGGGTGGTGACCAGCACCAGGTTGTCCAGGCCCTTGCCACTCAAACCGTCAAGTGCCGCGCCACAAAAGCTGCCTTCGGGAAAACGCGCGGCCGCCATCCCGGTGTAGTGCATGCCGACAATGGCGAAGCCCATGATCACCGCGGCGCCGCCACGCGCAAAGCGCACATACGGGGAGTTCTGACGCAGACGAAAGGCAATCCACAACGCCGCAGCCGAAGCGCCGACTGCAATCACCAGGGAGGCGCCAAACAATGTCGGATCGTAATCGATACCCGGCTGCATGCGCATGGCGGCCATGCCGGTGTAGTGCATGCCACTGATGCCGGCGCCCATGATCAATGCGCCAAACGCCAGTTGCCAGCCCGGCAAACGTGGCTGGCTGACCAGCCACAGCGCAAACCCGCAGGACAGAATGGCGATCACCAGCGACAACGCGGTGATGCCGATATCGTACCCCAGGATCAGTGGCAGCCTGAACGCCAGCATCCCGATGAAGTGCATCGACCAGACGCCCACGCCCATGGCCAACGCGCCACCCAGGGTCCACAGATGAGCCACCCGACCTTTGGCCGAGGCAATGCGACCGGTCAGGTCCAGGGCGGTATAGGAGGCAAGAATTGCCACACAGAGGGAGATCAGAACCAGGGCGGGGGAATAGCTACCGATGAGCATCAGAACGTCTCGTGGCCGCCCCGCGGAACTGCATCCATACTCGTGGGGGCAAAGTGCGCGATTGTACTGATTCCATCAACGAACGCACACACAAAATAACCAAAAGGCCATTAGCCCGATGGACAGTCTGAAATTACCTTTTCAAAGCACCGCTGACTGCAGGCTACGGCCGAGTCTGGCCATCCCAGCCACCGCCCAAAGCGGCAATCAGATTGACACTGGCAATCAGCCGGCTTTGCTGCAAGGTCAGTACGCTACGCTCGTTGCTCAGGGCCGTGGCCTGGACCACCACCACATCGAGGTAGGCGATCAACCCGGCCTTGTACTGGTTCAGGGTCAGGCGCAACGACTCTCGGGCCGCATCCAGTGCTTGCTGACGCACCGCTGCTTCGTCTTCCAGCACCTTGAGCTGTACCAGGTAGTTCTCGACTTCGCGGAACCCGTCGAGCACGGTTTGCCGATACTTGGCCACGGTCTGGTCGTAGACCGCCTCGGTGCGGTCGACCTCCGCCGAACGCTGGCCGCCATCGAACAAGGTCATGGCCAGTTTCGGCCCCACCGACCAGAAACGGTTCGGCAAGCTGATCAGGTCCGAATACGTGCTACTGCTGTAGCCACCGCTCATGCTCAACGTCAGGTCCGGATAGTAAGCGGCTTTGGCCACGCCGATGTTGGCGTTGGCGGCGATCACCGAACGCTCGGCCGAGGCGATGTCCGGGCGTCGCTCCAGCAATTGCGACGGCAGGCTCAGCGGAACCTGCGGCAATGCGGGGATACTCTCGGTTTCAGCCAGATTGAATTCAGCCGGCGGCAGGCCGATCAGCACGGCAATCGCGTTCTCGAACTGCGCACGCTGCCAGATCAGGTCGACCATGTCGGCCTGAGTGCCCTTGAGCTGGGCTTGCGCCTGGGCCACCGCATCCTTGCCGGACACACCTGCCCGGTACTGGTTTTCGGTCATGGTCAGCGAGCGCTGATAGTTTTCGACTGTCGCTTGCAGCAGGCGCTTTTGCTGGTCGATCACCCGCAATTGCAGGTAGTTCTGCACCAGCTCCGACTGTTGACTCAGGCGCATCGCGGCCAGATCGGCAAAACTCGCTTCGGCACTCGCCTTATCGGCTTCCAGACCGCGCCGCAATTTGCCCCAGACGTCCGCCTCCCAGCTCACCCCAAGCTGGGCGTTGTAGGTGTCGCGGATGCCGCTGCTGGTACTACTCAGGCTTGAACTGCTGCTACCAGTGCCCTGGCTCGAACGGGTTTTTCCGGCACTTGCATTAACCGTTGGAAAAAATGCCCCGCGGGCACTGCGTACCAAGGCCTGAGCCTGACGGAACTGGGCTTCGGACTGGGCAACGGTCTGGTTGCCACTGTTCAGTTTTTCGACCAGCCCGTTGAGCTGCTGATCACCGTACAGTTCCCACCAGGCACCACGCGCCAGGGAATCACTCGGCGTCGCCTGGCGCCAGCCTTCTGCCTGTTTGTACTGTGCCGGCTCGGCCACGGACGGACGCTGATAATCCGGACCAATGGCGCAGGCACTGAGCATCAGGACGCTGAGCGAAAGACTCAGCAAGCGCGAGCCGCGGGCCGACACCAGGCGCCGGGCCATCGGTGCGTCGAGGTTGAGTGGGCAACGGTCAGTCATAGCGGAGTTTCCAGAGAAGCATCGGTACGAACCCCGCGCCAGCGGTTGACCCGGTGGCGCAAACGGTCGAGATAGAGGTAAACCACCGGGGTGGTGAACAGCGTCAGCACCTGGCTGAAAATCAACCCGCCAATGATGGTCAGGCCCAGAGGCTGGCGCATTTCCGCGCCCTCGGCGGTGCTAAGCAACAAGGGCAAGGCGCCCAGAATCGCCGCCAGGGTGGTCATCAGAATCGGGCGCAGACGCAACAGGCAGGCACTGCGAATCGACTCCAGCGCTTCCATGCCCTGATGGCGCTCAAGCTGCAGCGCGAGGTCGATCATCAGAATGGCGTTTTTCTTCACCACACCGATCAGCAGAAACAGCCCGAGCAGCGAAATCAGGCTGAACTCGCCGCCCAGCACATAGATCGACAGCAACGCTCCGACACCCGCCGAAGGCAAGGTCGAAAGAATGGTCAGCGGGTGGACGTAACTTTCGTACAGCACACCCAGCACCAGATACACCGCCACCAGCGCACCGAGAATCATCCACGGCTGACTCTTCTGGGTCGCCGCGAAGGCGTCGGCCGTGCCGGCCATCTTGGCGATCACTTCTTCCGGCAGCCCCAGTTTGGCAATCGCCCGTTCGATGGCCGCCGAACCTTGTTCGACGGTGACGCCTTCGGCCATATCAAACGAGATGCTCTCGGAAGCGAACTGCCCTTCATGACTGACCCGGTCGTTTTCCAGGCTGTTTTCATAGTGGGCAATCGCCGACAGCGGAATCCGCGCGCCAGCCGCGGTAATCACCTGAACCTGATTGAGGGTAATCGGGTCCTGCGCGTATTTCGGGTTGACCTCCATCACCACCTGATACTGGTTGAGGCTGTCGTAGATGGTGGAGATCTGGCGCTGGCTATAGGCATTGTTCAGCACCGTGGTCACCATGGCCATGTCGATGCCCAGACGTTTGGCCTGGTCACGGTCGACCACCAGGGTCACCTGCGCGGCGCCCCGCCCTTCGCGGGCATCAATGGCCGTCAGTTCGGGCAGCGCCTTGAACGCTGCGACGACTTTCGGGTACCACTCGCGCAAGGCCGATAGATCACCGCTTTGCAGGATGTAGGTGTATTGCGAGGTGGTCTGTTCGCGGCCACCGCCAAACTGCAAGTCCTGGTCGGCCATCAGCATCAATTGGGCACCTGCCACCTTGGGCATTTCCTTGCGCAGGCGTTCGATAACCTTCTGTGCGGAGACGTTGCGTTCCTTGATCGGCTTCAGGCGCACCAGCATGAAAGCGTTATTGGTGCCGTTGGTACCGCCGATAAAACCGGCGACACTTTCCACCGCCTCGTCTTTCAACACGGCGCGGCGGAAGATTTCCATTTTCGGCTGCATGACGTTGAACGACAGGCCATTGTCGCCGCGGACAAAACCGATCAATTGGCCGGTGTCCTGTTGCGGCAGAAAGGTCTTGGGCACCACCACGTACAAGGCGATGTTGACGCCAATGGTGATAAACAGGCTGAGCAGCGTCAGCCGCCGATGACGCAACACCCAGTCCAGACTGCTGGCATAGTGCTTGACCATCCAGTCGTTGGCCCGCTGGCTTGCGCGCTGCAAAGCGCTTTCCTGGCCCGGCACGTGGGGTTTGAGCCAGCGAGCACAGAGCATCGGCGTCAGCGTCAGCGAGACCACCAGCGACACCACGATGGACGCCGCCAGGGTGATCGAGAACTCACGGAACAGGCTCTCGATGATCCCGCCCATGAACAGGATCGACAGGAACACCGCCACCAGCGAAACGTTCATCGACAGCAAGGTAAAACCGACTTCCCTGGCGCCCAGGTACGCCGCCTTCATCGGCGCGATCCCTTCGTCGATGTGCCGCGAAATGTTTTCGAGTACCACGATGGCATCGTCCACCACCAGCCCCGTGGCCAGAATCAGCGCCATCAGCGACAGGTTGTTCAGCGAAAAGCCATAGAGGTACATCACCGCAAACGTACCGACCAGCGACACCGGCACCGCCAGCGTCGGGATCAACGAGGCGCGCAAGTTACCGAGGAACAGGTACACCACCAGAATCACCAGCGCCACGGCAATCAGCAGGGTCATCTCCGCTTCGTGCAGGGTCGCCTTGATCACCGGTGAGCGGTCCATCGCCAGGTTCAGCTTGACGCTGGCCGGCAACACCGCCTGCAATGCCGGCAACTGCGCCTTGATCTCGTTGACCGTTTTAATGATGTTGGCGCCGGCCTGGCGGTTGATCACCAGCAGCACTGCCGCGTCGTCGTTGAAGAAACCGCTGTTGTAACGGTCTTCGACGCTGTCGCGAACCTTGGCCACATCGCCCAGGCGCAAGGCCGAGCCATTCTGGTAGCGAATGATCAGCGGTTCATAGTCCCTGGCCCTCTCCAGCTGGTCGTTGGCCTGTACCTGCCACATCCGCTGATCATCTTCGATCGAGCCCTTGGGCCGGCGCACATTGGCGTTGGCAATGGTGTTGCGTACATCATCCAGTGCCACGCCGTACTGGTTCAGCAGTTGCGGTTCGAGTTCGATGCGCACCGCCGGCAGCGAGCTACCGCCGATTTGCACTTCGCCGACACCGGGCACCTGCGACAGACTTTGCGAAAGGATCGTCGAGGCCAGGTCGTAGAGCTGACCTTTTTCCAGCACGTCCGAGGTCAGCGACAGCACCATGATCGGCGCCTGGGACGGGTTGACCTTCTTGTAGGTCGGCATGCTGCGCATACCGCTGGGCAACAGGTTGCGCGAGGCGTTGATTGCCGCTTGCACTTCCCGCGCCGCGCCATTGATGTCGCGGTCCATGTCAAATTGCAGGATCACCCGGGTCGAACCCTGGCTGGAACGGCTGCTCATGGTGTTGACCCCGGCGATAGCGCCGAAGGAGCGCTCCAGCGGCGTCGCCACGGTGGACGCCATGACCTCCGGACTCGCTCCGGGCAGGCTCGCTGAAACCACGATCACCGGGAAGTCCATTTGCGGCAGCGGCGACACCGGCAGCAGGCCAAAACTCACGCCGCCCAGCAGCATGATCGCCAGGCTCAGCAACATGGTCGCTACCGGCCGGCGAATGAAAGGTCCGGACAGGTTCATGGCTGCTCTACCGGCTCCAGACGCTCAGGCGCAGGCCGCCAGCGCCGACCGAGGCGGTCGAAGTACAGATAGATCACCGGCGTGGTAAACAGCGTCAACACCTGGCTCACCAGCAGACCGCCGACCATCACCAGCCCCAGTGGCTGGCGCAATTCCGCACCGGAGCCGGTGGCAAGCATCAGCGGCACAGCGCCAAACAAGGCCGCCAGGGTGGTCATCAGAATCGGCCGGAAACGCAGCAGCGCGGCCTGGTAGATCGCTGTCGCCGGGTCCATGCCCTGATTACGTTCGGCGTCGAGGGCGAAGTCGATCATCATGATCGCGTTCTTCTTGACGATGCCGATCAGCAAGATGATGCCGATGATCGCGATCATGCCCAGGTCATTGCCACTCAGAATCAACGCCAGCAAGGCGCCAACCGCCGCTGACGGCAGTGTCGAGAGAATCGTGATCGGGTGAATGTAGCTCTCGTACAGCACGCCGAGCACGATGTACATGGTCACCACCGCCGCCAGAATCAGCAGCAACGTGCTCGACAACGAAGCCTCGAACGCCTGGGCGGCACCCTGGAACTGAGTCTGCACACCCAGCGGCATGCCGATGTCCTTCTGCACCTTGTTGATCAGCTCGACGGCCTGGCCCAACGCCACGCCGGGCGCAAGGTTGAAGGACATCATCACCGCCGGGAACTGGCCGATATGGGCAATTGCCAATTGCGCCTGACGCTCTTCGACGCGGGCCACGCTGGACAACCGCACCTGACCGCCACTGGTGGTCTTGACGTGAATCTGCTCCAGCGCCTGCGGACCGATCTTCTCGCCGTCCCGCGCCTGTAACACCACGCGGTACTGGCTGGCCTGGGTGTAAATCGTCGAGATCTGCCGCTGACCGAAAGCGTCGTACAGCGCATCGGTGATGTTCGACACCGAAACCCCGATTCGCGAAGCCGCATCGCGGTCGATCACCAGGTAGACCTGCAAGCCCTTGTCCTGCAAGTCGCTGGCAACGTCGGTCAGTTCCGGCTGTCTGGCCAGCGCCTCGACCAGTCGCCCGCTCCAGAGGCTGAGCATGTCGGCATCCGGCGACGACAGGCTGAACTGGTACTGGGTGCGGCTGACCCGGTCTTCGATGGTCAAATCCTGCACCGGCTGCATGAACAGACGAATGCCCACCAGCTTGTCCAGTTGCGGCTGCAAGCGGTTGATCACCTGGGCCGCGCTCAGATCACGTTCCTTGTGCGGCTTGAGGTTGATCAGCAAACGCCCGCTGTTCAGGGTGGCGTTGTCGCCGTCGACACCGATATAGGACGACAGGCTTTGCACCGCCGGGTCGGCCAGAATGACCTTGGCCAGTTCCTGCTGACGCTGGCTCATGGCGGCGAAGGAAATCGACTGCGGCGCCTCGGAAATCCCCTGGATCACCCCGGTGTCCTGCACCGGGAAAAAGCCTTTGGGCACCACGATATACAGGAACACCGTCAGGCCCAGGGTAGCGATGGCTACCAGCAGCGTCAGCGGCTGATGCTTGAGCACCCACTGCAACTTGCGCCCGTAGGCAGCAATCAGCCAATCGATCCACGCACCGCTGGAACGGTAGAAACGGCCCCGCTCTTCCGGCTTGGGTTCACGCTTGAGCAACCGCGCGCACATCATGGGCGTCAGGGTCAGGGAAACCACCAGGGAAATCAGGATCGCCACCGCCAGGGTAATCGCAAACTCGCGAAACAGGCGCCCCACGACATCGGCCATGAACAACAGCGGTATCAATACTGCGATCAGCGACAAGGTCAGCGAAATCAGGGTGAAACCGATCTGCCTGGCGCCCTTGAGCGCCGCTTGCAGCGGACTGTCGCCCTCTTCGATGAAGCGCGAAATGTTTTCCAGCATGACGATCGCGTCGTCCACCACAAAACCGGTGGCGATGGTCAACGCCATCAAGGTCAGGTTGTTGACCGAGAAACCGGCCAGGTACATCACGCCAAAGGTGCCGATCAACGACAGCGGCACCGCAATCGACGGAATGATCGTGGCGCTGGCGCGGCGCAGGAACAGGAACGTCACCATCACCACCAGGGCGATGGCGATCAGCAGTTCGTGCTGCACGTCGGTGACGGAAGCGCGGATGGTCTGGGTGCGGTCGGTGAGCACGATGACGTCGAGGCCGGCCGGCAGGTTGTCGGTGATGCTCGGCAACAAGGCCTTGATCCGGTCGACCACCTCGATCACGTTGGCACCCGGCTGGCGCTGAATATTCAACAACACGGCCTGGTTTTCGTTGGCCCACGCGGCGAGGCGTTCGTTTTCGGCACCATCGACGATCTGCGCGACGTCCTTGAGCCGCAACGGCGCGCCATTCTTGTAGGCCAGGATCAGTTCGGCATAGTCCCTGGGGGCGGTCAGCTGGTCGTTGGCATCCAGCATCGAGACCCGGGTCGGGCCGTCGAAGTTGCCTTTGGGCTGGTTGACGTTGGACGCAGCGATCAAGGTGCGCACGTCCGACAGGTTCAAACCATTGGCCGCCAGGGCTTGCGGGTTGACCTTGATCCGCACGGCCTGACGCTGGCCGCCGGCGATGCTGACCATGCCGACACCACTGATCTGGGCGATTTTCTGCGCCATGCGCGTGTCGACCAGATCATTGAGTTTGGGCAACAGCATGGTTTTGGAGGTGATCGCCAGGGTCAGCACCGGGGTGTCCGCCGGGTTGACCTTGTTGTACACCGGCGGTGCCGGCAAGTCCTTGGGCAACAGATTGGTCGCCGCATTGATCGCCGCCTGCACCTGCTGCTCGGCAACGTCCATATTGATGTCAAGGCTGAAACGCAGGGTCAGTACCGAGGCGCCGCCGGAACTGGTCGAGGCCATTTGGGTCAGGCCGGGCATTTGCCCGAACTGGCGCTCAAGTGGCGCGGTGACCGCACTGGTCATCACATCCGGACTGGCGCCCGGGTAGAGGGTCATGACCCGGATGGTCGGGTAATCGACCTGAGGCAGCGCCGACACCGGCAGCAGCTTGTAGGCGATCAGGCCGGCCAAAACGATGGCCAACATGCTCAGGGTAGTGGCTACCGGACGAAGGATAAACAGCCGCGAGATGTTCATGCGCGGCCCTTGTGCGCCTTGCCAGTGGCTTTCGGATCAGTCGCGGCGCTGGTCGATGGGTCCTGGTTATCCGTCTTGTCCGTCGGGGTCACGGGTACGGCATTACCGCTGTCGTTGACCACCTCGACTTCACTGCCCTCCTTGAGGCGGTCAGTGCCCTCCAGCACCACGCGATCACCGGGTTTCAGGCCTTCCTTGATCACCGTGTTGTCGCCATCGCTGGCGCCGATTTTCAACGGCCGGATGGTGACTTTCCGGTCACCGTCCAGGGCGTAGACGAAGGTGCCGTTGGTGCCGAACTGAATCGCTGCCGACGGCACCAGCACCACGCCTTTGAGAGTGTCGGCCAGCAGTCGGACGTTGACGAACTGATTCGGGAACAGCGCCAGATTGCGGTTGTCGTAACGCGCCTTGAGCTTCAGCGTACCGGTGGTGGTGTCGATCTGGTTATCCAGACTTTGCAAGACACCGCTGGCCTGCAATTGGGTGTCGCCACGATCCCAGGCCTCAGCCGGCAGTTTGGCGCCTGAGTGGTAGCGGGTCAGCACGGTGTCGAGGCTGTTCTCAGGTAAGGTGAAGACCACGTTGATCGGCTGGGTCTGGGTGATGACCGCCAGAAACGTGGTGTCATTGGCAGCCACCAGGTTGCCGACGTCCAGCTGCCGCAGACCGACGCGCCCGGTAATCGGGGCGCGGATTTTAGTGAATTCCAGATTGAGTCTGGCGTCGTTGACCGCCGCCTGATTGGTCTTGACCGTGCCCTGGTACTGCCCCACCAGCGCTGCGGCGGTGTCGAGGGTCTGTTTGGCGATACTGTCTTGCGCATACAAACCGCGATAGCGCTCCAGATCCACCTGGGCGTTTTTCAACTGTGCCTGGTTCTGCAACAACGTACCTTCGGCCTGAAGCAAGGCATTCTGGTAAGGACGCGGGTCGATCTCGGCGAGCAGGTCGCCAGCCTTGACCATTTGCCCTTCTTCAAACGCAATCTTCACCAATTCGCCACCCACACGGCTGCGCACATTAATGGTGTTCAGTGCAGTGACCGTGCCCAGGGCTTTGTAGTAGAGCGGGAAATCACCCACCACGGCGGGCGCGACCCGAACCGGGACCGGTCCTGTGGCACCGCCGAAACCCGGACGCATCCCACCCGATCTGCCGACATGCCCGGCCGCTGCTTTAGGGGCAGCGGCGTCTTTGTGAGCCGCACCGCCTGGCCAGAACTTCCAGCACAGGCCGGCGATCAGCAACAGAACCAGCAGGCCGAAGAGCCAGCGACGGGAATGACGGGGAGCAGAGGATTGCATGGAGTGATCAACCATTGGGCGCGTGTCGACATCTTTATACGAGAGATTGAAAGATAAGCACTGCCAGGACTTAAGCAAAGCGCCTTTACCGGCAATTTACTTTCGGCCTGCTTTTGCGAGTGTTTGCTAAGCCACTGAAGCACAAATGAAAACGGCCTGGGCAGAGCCAGGCCGTCAATGAGCGTTAATGCTGTTACTTCAGAACGGCCAATGCCGCTTCGTAGTTTGGCTCTTCGGCGATTTCTTTAACCAGTTCGCTGTGCAGCACGGTGTCGTTTTCGTCGAGTACGACGACTGCGCGCGCGGTCAGGCCAGCCAGTGGGCCGTCAGCGATGGCAACGCCGTAGTTTTCGATGAACTCACGGCCGCGCAGGGTCGACAGGTTCTGGACGTTTTCCAGGCCTTCAGCGCCGCAGAAACGTGCCTGGGCGAACGGCAGGTCAGCCGAGATGCACAGTACAACGGTGTTGGCCACGTCATTGGCCTGGGCGTTGAACTTGCGGACCGACGTGGCGCAGGTCGGGGTATCGATGCTTGGGAAGATGTTCAGCACTTTGCGCTTGCCGGCGAAGCTTGCCAGGGTCACGTCGGACAGATTGCCGGCAACCAGGGAAAAGGCTGGCGCCTTGGAGCCGGCTTTTGGCAATTCGCCCTTGACTTGAACCGGGTTGCCTTTGAGAGTGACTTGAGCCATGAACAGGGTCCTTTTAAGCAGTGATGGGTGGACAGCGGTAAAGCATTTTCAAGAGCCGGAAGTTAACCACGAAATGGCCCGACGACCTACGGCCAAACACAATTTGTCATGAGCAGGCGCACAAACTGGATACAACTCACAACCCCGTAGGAGCTGCCGCAGGCTGCGATCTTTTGATCTTTAAAAGCAGAGATCGCAGCCTTCGGCAGCTCCTACGGGGGTTGGTTCAACTCAATAATCGAAGCATATTGCGGTGCCGGGCGCGGAAGATCCGCTGCATGTAGGCATTGACCATCAACCACTCCAAAGGTGCACCGCCAATGGCCGCGTAAGTCACCCGGTCGGTGTACAGCGTCCCGCCCTCCGCAGCCGCGACCCGGTGCTCATGACGAAACGCCGCCATCGGCCCCTTGAGCATTTCGTCGATGAAATGGCTGTCGCTGACCTCGCGAATCGTCACGGTCCAGGTTGCCGGGATGAGATTGAACATCCAGTGACGAAAGCTGAACTCGCGACCGGCAGCAATACGCAAGTCGTTCACATCGATGTTTCCCAACGGCGTCACCCGTTCCGGGAAAATTTTCGGGAAGTTACTGCCTTCAAGGCAAAAATCGAGCACTTGTGTGGGCGTACGCCCTTTGATCAGCGTGGTGAGTTCCAGAACAGGCATTGGCAGCGACCTTCCTTTGAGCGCGAATGCCGGCAGAGTAGCATTCGCCACTTGAGGTTTTACAGCGCTTCTAACGAGCAGCCCGGGGACTGTGTGCCGTCACCAAAACTTTTTTCGACAAAAACCGCAAACTCGACGACATTACGCCCCTGCTATAACACCTGAATCGCGCTTATCCATAGGACTGTGCAATGACCATCGAAAAACCGACCCGCCTGTTGCTCGCCGGCCTCTCTCTGCTACTGAGTGCAAGCGCCTGGGCAGACTTCAGCGCCAGCCCCGAAGAAGCCCGGGGGATCGCCAAGGAGGCGTACCTCTACGGCTTCCCGGTGGTGGAGATGTACAAGACCCTGTACACCCAGGCGGTGGACAAAAGCGGCCCGAACTTCAAGGCACCGTTCAACAAGATCGGCAATACGGCAAGGGTGTTCACCACCAAGGACACCGCGTTCGTCACCCCCAACCCGGACACCCCCTACTCGTTCGTCTGGATGGACCTGCGCTCGGAACCTGTGATTCTGACGCTGCCACAGATCGCCGAAGAGCGTTACTACTCGGTACAGCTGATCGACCTCTACACCCAGGACTCACCGG
>CAYNGZ010000131.1:0-14216 GCA_964396695.1 uncultured Pseudomonas sp. | reverse complement strand
GCCCTGGAGTGTGAAATGTAAACACCCATGGTCGGCAATCACCTGCGGGCGCTGGAGCAACGTCTGGGTGTCAGCCTGCTTCACCGTACGACGCGGCGTCAGCGCTTGACCGAATTTGGCTCGACCTACTATCAGCGCTGTCTTGAGGTGTTGGGGCTGGTGGCGGACTCCGAGCGGCTGGCCGAACAAACCCAGTGCGAACCCAGCGGTACGCTGCGGATCACCGCCCCGCTGACCTTTGGCACTGAACGCCTGGCGCCGGCCTTGAGCGAATTCGTGCTGCGCTGCCCACAGGTCAAGCTGGACGTGGTGCTGACCAATCAACGCCTCGATCTGCTGGACAACGGTTTTGATGCCGCGATTCGGCTGGGTAACACCGAACCGTCCAACCTGATCGCCCGGCCACTGGAGGATTACACGCTGACGATGTGTGCCTCGCCGGCGTATCTGGCACGACGCGGCACACCGCAAAAACCGGAGGAACTGGCCGAACACGACTGCCTGGCGTTCGCCTACCCGGCGGGCGATGAATGGCGTTCGGTGGAAAAGCAGTGGCGCCTGAGCGGTCCTGACGGGGAGATCGTCGTGGCGGTGAGCGGCCCGATGCTGATCAATAGCTCATCGGGCCTGCACCAGGCGGCGCGTACCGGAATGGGTGTGGTGATGCTGCCGGATGCACTGGTGGATCAAGACCTTCGCGAAGGGAAACTGGTGGCCCTGATGCAGGACTATCAACTGCCTCGTCGTCCGATGAATCTGATTTACGCGCAGGACCGATACCGTTTGCCGAAACTGCGCAGCTTTGTCGACTTTGCGTTGCAAAGGTGGGGCAAACAAAACTAGCTGAACGCAATCATTCCAGGCTTTTTGCTGCATGAAAGGCTTCTATCCCTTGATCCCCGACGCTAGAGTGTCAAAGTGCTACAAGCCGGTCGCTACGAGACTGGCCGGCCACTTCAAGATCAGGGCAGCAGGGAGAGCGGTGATGGATGATGCGTCCGATATCGAGCCGTTGAAGGTCAGCCTGACTGATCTGAATGAAGACATGTTGCACGCGATTCTGGAGCTGGTCAGCGACGGGATCTGGGACTGGAACGCCAACACCGGGTTCGTCTACCGCAATCGCGGTTGGTACGAAATGCGCGGCTACGAGCCTCATGCACTTGAGAACAACATACTGGCCTGGGAGCGTGCGATTCATCCCGACGATTACCCGCACGTGATGATGTATTTCGATGACCACCTGCATCAGCGCTCGTCCCGTTATCAAGCCGAATACCGTTGCCGCAAGCAGGATGGCAGCTACATCTGGATCGAAGATCGCGGTCACGTGATCGCACGTAACGCCGATGGCTCAGTGGCGCGGATGATCGGGGCGAACCGCAGCATTGAAGACAAGAAGCGTCTGCTCGAGCAACTCGAACGGCGCAATCACTCCCTGGAAGCGATGGTCGAGAAACGGACCCGCGAATTGTCTCTGGTCAATCAGCAGTTACAGGCTCAACTGGACGAGAACCGTAAACTGGCCGAAAGCGACACCCTGACCGGGATCGCCAACCGCTATCTCCTGGAAAAAGCCCTGCCGCTGGAATGCGAGCGCTCCGAGCGTTTTCGGCAGCCGCTGTCGCTCATCGCCATGGACATCGATGACTTCAAGAACATCAACGACCATTACGGACATGCCTTGGGCGATGCCGCGTTGGTGCATGTGGTCGAAAGCGTCAAACGCTGCGTACGCGAAGGCGACTTGCTGGCCCGTTGGGGCGGTGATGAATTCATCATTATTCTGCCCGACAGCACGCTCGCCAGCGCACGTGCCCTCGCCGAAAAAATCCGCCTCGAGCTGTCGAGCCTGTCACCGGTGGGCGACTTCCAGGTCACGATGAGCTTCGGCGTGGCGCAGCGTTTTGAGGGCGAGCAACAAACCGGCCTGCTGGCTCGGGCGGATCAGGCGTTGTATCGCTCGAAGATCATCGGCAAGAACATGATTTCCGGGTAATCCAGAACTACATACCCGCCTTCACCAACACCGGTTTCTCCTGATACCGCTCCGGGTACAGCTGTTTGAGCTGTGCCACTTTCGGCAGATCGTTGATCACGATGTAGGGATAGGTTGGATGCTCCGTCAGGAAGTTCTGATGGTAGGCCTCTGCCGGGTAAAAGCCGTTGTAGGTTTCGAGTTTGGTCACGATCGGTTTGTTGAAGGAATGCGCGGCATCCAGCTGTGCGATGTAGGCCTGGGCGATTTTTTGTTGCTCGGCACTTTCCACAAAAATTGCCGAGCGATATTGAGTGCCAGTGTCGGGCCCTTGGCGATTGAGCTCGGTGGGGTTGTGAGCCACCGAGAAGTAGATTTGCAACAACGTACCGTAGCTCACCTGAGCAGGATCGAACGTGACCTGAACGGATTCTGCATGGCCAGTATCCCCCTCGCTGACCCGTTCGTATTGCGCAGTGTTCGCTGCGCCTCCGGCGTAACCGGAGACCGCATTCCTGACGCCTTTGACATGCTGAAACACGCCTTGAACGCCCCAGAAGCAGCCGCCGGCGAACACCGCCGTTTCGCTGTTGGCTTTCGGGGTTTCGTCGAGGGCTGGCGGCGCGATAGCGACCGCGTCCTCGGCAACGCCGAATGAAAAGGCCATGCATTGACCGACAACGGTGACGACGGTCAGCCCGAGCAGGGTCTGACGCCAAGGGAAAAGGGCTTTCATGGTGACAACTCCTGCATAAGTAGATTCAAAGATCGCAGCCTGCGGTAGCTACGGGTACGGGTAATGCTCGTCAACCAAAGGTAAACGCATACGCCGACACGCCGGGATCAAGGAACTCGATACTGAAGGTCCGATCTGCCACGTCGCCGGGCTGGCGCACCAATTGGTAGAGGCGTTGTTCGGTCACATTGCCGCTGCCGTCTGGTGCGACGTCGGTGCCGTGGGCATCGCCAGGGGCTTTACCGTCGATCATCACTTTGAAGCGCACCGGTTTGCCGTCGGCGCCGGGTCCCAGCACCAGATGCAGGTCGCGGGCATGGAAGCGGTAAACGATGCGACTGGCCGGGGCCACCGATGTGGCGCGTTCCGAACCGACGTTCCATTGACCGTCCAGCGCCCAGTCATTCAGCGACAACGTCGTGGGCGCGCGGTACGCGGCAACCTTGTCGGGTGCGAGGCTTGCTTCAGGTACGAAATGTTCCAGACGCTGGTAGCCGACGTAGGTTTCCGGCGAACGGACTTCGTTCATGTCCGGCGCCCGTTGCACGCCTTGAGCGCTGGCGTCGATCAGGCCATCGGCAACTTTCGCCGCGCCGGCTTCACGTAACAGTTGCTGGATCACCCGTTCCGATTCGGCGTAGTTGCCCTCACCAAAATGGTGATAACGAATGCGTCCCTGCGCGTCGGCAAAATAGTGCGCCGGCCAGTATTCGTTGTTGAAAGCACGCCAGATCTTGTAGTCGTTATCGATGGCCACCGGGTAGGTGATACCCAGATCCTTCATCGCCTTGATCACGTTGCCCACATCCCGTTCGAAGGCGAACTCCGGCGCATGCACGCCGATCACCACCAGGCCCTGGTCACGATATTTCTCGGCCCAGGCTTTGACGTACGGCAAGGTGCGCAGGCAGTTGATGCAGGAGTAGGTCCAGAAATCCACCAACACCACTTTGCCCTTCAACGCTTGAGCGCTGAGCGGCGATGAATTGAGCCACTGCACGGCGCCCTCCAGCGGTGGCAGGTTGCCTTCGACGGGCAGTGTCGCCGCATCGATGGCAGCCATTTTCATTGCACCACCGGCGGCCATCATGCTCGCGCCGGGTTGATCGTCGGTGGACGACGGGATCTGTGCCATCATCGCCCCGCTGTTGGCCGGTGATTTGCCCGCCAATCGACCGACCAGCGCTTGTTCAAGCCCGCCAGTGGACGCGGTCGAGACCCGCGCCAGAATGCCGGTGTCCAGCCCCAGGGCAATGGCCGCGACACCCGCGAGCATCGCCGCCCCCAAACCACGACGCAGCCATTCGCCGGCGCCGATCGAACGCTTCATTGCCGTGAAAACTTTACCGCCCAGCAGCAAGGCGACCGCGAGGGACGTGGCGGCACCCAACGCGTAGGCCAGCAACAGCAAGGTAGTGCCGATACTTGCCCCTTGCAGCGCGGCGCCGGTCAGCACCAGCCCGAGGATCGGCCCGGCGCACGGTGCCCAGAGCAGGCCCGTGGCGACGCCGATCAGCAACGAAGCACCGGGACGCGGCCGGGCATCGGCGCCCGCCACTTCCGACAACCGACTGCCGGCGGTCACCAGTGGTCGCGTCAGCCGTTCGGCGAGTTGTGGCAGCAGCAGCGTCAGTCCGAACAGTGCTACGAACAGCAACGCGAGCCAGCGACCGTACTGATTGAGTTGCACCACCCAACCGCCGCCCACCGCCGCCAACGAGGCGACGAGCGCGAAGGTCAGCGCCATCCCCGCCAATAGCGGCAAGCCACTCTTGATAAACGGCTGCCCGGTGCGAGCGAAGACAAAGGGCAGTACCGGCAGAATGCACGGGCTGACAATCGTCAGCACACCACCGAGATAAGCGAGGACCAGAAGCCACATAACAAGGACCTGTATGAAGTGAAGGAAAAAACCTGCCCATGGTGTCAGGCCGCTTGCGGCTTGAAGGTCATCGCCAGACCGTTCATGCAGTAGCGCAGACCGGTCGGTTTTGGCCCGTCGTTGAACACATGGCCCAGATGCCCGCCGCAGCGTCGACAGTGGACTTCTTCGCGCAGCACACCGAACGAGCGGTCTTCACGGGTCGCGACAGCATGATCCAAAGGCGCCCAGAAGCTCGGCCAACCGGTATGGCTGTCGAATTTGGTGCTCGATGAAAACAGCGCCAGATCGCACCCCGCGCAGGCGAAAATACCGTCGCGGTGTTCGTTGTTCAGTGCACTGGAGTAGGCTCGTTCGGTGCCCTCCTGGCGCAGGATTTCGTATTGCTCGGCGCTGAGCATCGCGTGCCATTGCGCATCGCTGTGAGTGACCTCGAAGGACTCGGCAGCGCTCGCCTCACTGACCAGCGCCGAACGCAGGGTCATTTTTGGCAATACACCGGCAACCAGCGCTGCAACGCCCAGCCCGCCGCCCGTTAGAAGAATCTGTCGCCGTGAAAACATGGCCCTCTCCCTAAATTCGCCGTGGATGACATGGAACACAGCCTAGGCTTGAGGTGATCGCCAAATCCTCACGTGGAGTTAAACAATTCGTGATAACTCGCCGAGGGAAAACCCCGCACAATGCATTCACTGCGCAACAGGATTTAACCGAAATGGATCAACCCAAACAAGTTCTGGTGGTCGAGGACGATAAACACATCGCCGACCTGATCTGCCTGCACCTGCGCGACGAACAATTCGAGGTCGTGCACAGCGCCGATGGCAACGAAGGCTTGCGCCTGCTCGAACAAGGCAGCTGGGATGCGCTGATCCTCGACCTGATGCTGCCGGGTGTCGACGGCCTGGAAATCTGCCGCCGCGCCCGCGCCATGGCCCGTTACACGCCGATCATCATCACCAGTGCCCGGTCGAGCGAAGTGCACCGCATCCTCGGTCTCGAACTGGGGGCCGACGATTACCTGGCCAAACCGTTTTCGATGCTTGAGCTGGTGGCGCGGGTCAAAGCCCTGCTGCGACGGGTCGACGCCATGGCCCGCAACCTGAAAATGGATGCCGGCAGCTTGACCTGCGACGGATTGTTCATCGACCCGATCACCCGCGAGGTGTCGCTCGACGGCAAACGCCTGGACCTCACGCCACGTGAGTTCGATCTGCTGTATTTCTTCGCCCGGCAGCCGGGCAAAGTCTTCTCGCGCATGGACCTGCTGAACGCCGTCTGGGGTTACAGCCACGAAGGCTACGAGCACACGGTCAACACTCACATCAATCGACTGCGGGCCAAGATCGAAACCGACCCGGCGCAACCGGTGCGCATTCTCACGGTGTGGGGTCGTGGCTATAAATTCGCCACGGTGCAGGAGCAGCCATGAGACTGACACTCACCCAGCGCCTGTCGGCGGTGTTCGCCCTGTTGCTGTTGGTGTGCAGCGGCACGTCGGTGTGGATGCAGGTGCGCTCCAACCACATGCATGAGCTGGAAGTGGTGCAAGGCCTGTCCCGGGACCTGGCGCAGCACATCGCCCACGACACCCAGTTGATGGACGCCAACGGCCTGAAACCCGACGCGCTGCGCGAGTTGTTCAGCCAGTTGATGCTGGTCAATCCAAGTGTCGAGGTGTACCTGCTGGACACCAACGGCCGGGTGGTCGGCAATGCCGCTCCCGAAGGCCACCTGCGGCGCGAACAGGTCGATCTGACGCCCGTGCGACGCTTGCTCAACGGCGAGGCCCTGCCGATTCTCGGCGACGACCCGCGCAGCATCGACGGGCGCAAGGTGTTCAGCGCTGCGCCGCTCAAGGTCAACGGTCAGCCAGCCGGCTATCTCTACGTGGTGCTGCTCAGCGAAGAACATGACCGCTTCGCCGAACGCGGGGCCACCAGCGTGGCGCTGAACACCGCGCTGTGGTCGATCGGGATGGTCGCGTTGCTGTGCCTGATCGCCGGTCTCACCGCGTTTACCCTGATCACCCGACCGCTGCGCCGCTTGACCGACACCGTCGCGCATTTCGACATCGATGGCGCGCCGGCCACCCCGACCTCACCGGCACCCTCAGGCGCAGCGGACAACCTCGCCACGCACGACGAAATCGCCGTGCTCGATGCCGCCTTCCGGCAGATGCAAAACCGTCTGGGCGAACAATGGCGTTCCCTGACCCGTCAGGATCAGGAACGCCGCGAGCTGGTCGCCAACATCTCCCACGACCTGCGCACACCGCTGGCATCGCTGCATGGCTACCTCGAAACCCTGTCACTCAAAGACGCCAGCCTGACCCCGGCCGAGCGCCGGCGCTACCTGGGCATCGCCCTGGACCAGAGCCGCAAGGTCGGCGGCCTGGCGCAGTCGTTGCTGGAACTGGTGCGCCTGGAACACGGTTTCGTACAACCGGTGCTTGAACGCTTTTCCCTGACCGATCTGGTGCAGGATATCTTTCAGAAATTCGAACTGACTGCTGAAGCCCGACGAGTACAGCTCAAGGCGAACTTCGCACCGACCGTATCGGCGGTCTGCGCCGACCTTGGGCTGATCGAACGTGTGCTGACCAACCTGTTCGACAACGCCTTGCGCCACACGCCCGATGGCGGGGAAATCGACATCAGCCTTGTCCCGCAAGGCAAGTTCGTCGAGATCACCGTCAGCGACAGCGGTCCGGGCATCGCCGCCGAACTGCGCGAAGGCTTGTTCCTGCGCCCGTTCAACATTGGCGGTGCACGCCGCGACGGCGGTTTGGGATTGCGCATCGTGCACCGGATTCTGCAACTGCATGGCCGCGACATTCGTTTGCTGGACGTGCCGGGGCAAGGCGCAACCTTTCGCTTTTCGCTGCCGGTGGATGAGGAAACAGCGACTACACTGGCAGTTCGCTCGATGAACTTGAATTCGCCAGAGCGATAAAAAGCACGTGTGCCGCGTAAAGCAAAGCCCGCACTTCATCGCGAAGGCGGGCTCCTTTGAGTGGCAGCTAAACCTCTCCGGCAACCGCAACCATGTACACAAACCCAGCCAGAGCAAACACCAGCGCAAACATGGCGTGGCTTGCAAAACTGACCTTCCATGGCGACTCATTCACCGACGCCGCAGCTGTCACCGCGCTGATGGAGACCGGCGAGATCAGTTGCGAAATCATGAACATCGCGATCCACGCCTGATACTCGACCGTGACGGGCAGTTGCGTGACGGGATGGAAAATCGGGAACGCGGCGGCGAACAGAATCATCGGGTGAATGCCAATGATGGTCAGCAGTGGCATCAGCCCAAGAATCAGCACCAACTGCACGGGAGCCGAGCTCAACAGCAGTTTGAAGTCGCCGCCGGGCGAACTGAACAACTGCGCGGTTTCCGGCGCGCCGAGCGCCACTTGCAGCACGCCGCAGGCGATGAACAACAGGATTTCAGCGCTTGAGCGCGCAAAGCCATCACCGATGGTCCTGGCCAGTTCCGCAATGCCGTATTTGACCCACAGTGACACTGCACCGGTGATGGAAACCGCCAGCGCGACCGTCGTCACCGTGGTGTAACCGAGCAGCAGTTTGCCGACCACAATCACGCTGATGAAGAGGATCATTGGCAACATCATCCCCTGGGAAGCCCCATCCTTTTCGACAGGTGCCCGTTCAATCGCCGGCTCTTTCTCGCTACGGGTAAACAACAGGCACAACAGCGCCAGCGGCAACCCGGTGAGCAACGCATGCGACCAGCTCAACCCAGGGAACATCGCGCTGACCGCCGCCGCCCCCGCTGTCGTCGGCGCAATAAACATCGTCGCCCCCACCGCACGCATCGCCAAACGCAAGTGGTACAGGTGATTCAGGCGGGTGCTGCGGGTGAGCGAACCGACGATGGGCACGGTTGCCAGGCTCAGGAAAAACGCCATGGCGCTGTAGAGAAGAAAGATCGGCCGCGCACTGCGCCGAACAGCCGGATGACTGAGCGCCCGCTCGATCCGCCCTTTGATGTCCTGCCGATCCAGGTAAGCGCGCAATTGCCCAATCCCCAGCAACAGCAAAATCACCCCTTCAAACGAACCGGCACCTCGCACCGGATTGAAAGGAATGGTGGTGAAGACCGCGAGCGCGGCGACGATCCCCAGCAACCCCAGCCCCAAACGTGCAGATGTTTTGCCGAGCCAACTGCTGAAGGTCAACGCCAGCCCGGCAACGATCAGACCGAGTGTGAGCGCATCCGCCACCTGGCCGTGAGGAATGACCAGCGCCTTGGCGATCAGCCACATCACCAGCGCCGTGGCGATCGCCGCCAGCGCGGTGTCGCGTGTCCGCCACTTCGACGCCACAAAAGCGTGGATGGAAAACGTGTCCCTGGACATTACAAATTCCCGAGCGGAGCCCTATCACTGTGCGCGATAGCGATCGGCAGACGCTCCCTGGCCAAAGCCTGGTTGATCACCAGCGCATCGCACACCGTTTCAGAAAACGACGCCATGGCCGGCGTCCAGGTGTTCTGCGGCGCGGCCGCAAAATAGGTGTCGACGAGCGCATAGCGCTCCGGCAGATCGAGGCTGTAGATGTTGAAGCGGGACCTCTGGGCCTCGACCGTGGACTTGGGCAGTACGGCATACCCCATGCCCGCCGCCACGCAGCCAAGCATCGCATCCAGCGTACCGAAATCGATGATGCGCACCGCTGAAACACCGCAAGAGGCCAGCAGCAACTCAATGCTGTGGCGATAACTGCAGCCTTGGCGAAAGGCCAGGAAGGTTGCCGTCAGCAGGGTTTCCTTGGACGGCATGTTCTCCAGCGGCCGGGAAGAAATCAGCACCAGCTCCTCGCTGAAGGCTTTGTACATGTGGAACCGCCGATGATCGACTTTACCGGCCACAAACACGCAATCGAAGCGCCCTTCCACCAATCCCCTGACCAGATCTGCGGTCGGTCCGGTGGTGAGTTTGAGATCGACTTCAGGGTTTTTGCCGTGGAAGCTCGCCAGGATTCCCGGCAAGCGAAACGCCGTGGTGGTCTCCATCGCGCCGATACGCAACTCGCCACTCAGGGACTGGCTGCCTCGGAAAAAGGCCACTGCCTCGTCGTGATTTCTCTGAATTCTGTCAGCGTATTCGCTAAGTGCATGACCGGCGGAAGTGAGACGCGCCCGACCATTGCGGTCGATCAGTTGAGCGCCCAACTCGGTTTCGAGCTTCTTGATATGTGCGGTGACGTTGGACTGCACGGTGTGCAGGCGTTCCGCGGCGGCGACGAAGCTGCCCGTTTCAGCCACGGCCAAAAAAATACGCAGTGATTTGAGCTGCATGGATCTGCCATCCCTGGACGCGGACATCTCGAAAAGTGATGCGCAGTATCTCGGATAATCGTTGGCAAAGCTATTTTTGCGCTGCGTATCCTGCCCCCGATTTAAACGCATACGAGGTGGCGCTGAGCAGAACACGGCCTGATTCCGGGCGTTGTCTTGCAAGACGTCGAGGTAACACCTCTCTAAGAACAAGGGAGTTGGGCAGATGCAACAGGCTACGCTAGCGATCGCGATTATCGGCATGGGGCCACGGGGTCTGAACGTGCTCGAACGAATCACCGCCTACGCTTGCGATCAAAAAAACCACAAGAACATAGCAGTGCATCTCATCGACCCCGGTGTACCGGGTGAAGGCATCCACCATTCTTCGCAACCGGACTACCTGCAACTCAATACCGTCGCCTCGCAGATCACCCTGTTCATGGACCCGACCGTGGTCGATGCCGGGCCGTTGATCGAAGGGCCAAGCCTGTACGAGTGGGCTGTCGGCAACTGGAAGCACCCGTTGCCGCTGGGACCCAACACGTACCTGCCGCGCAGTGCGTTTGGCGAGTACCTGAACTGGGTGTTCAAATTCCTGATCGCCCGGCTGGAACAGTACTGCGACGTGCATCTGCATACGTGCACAGCCACCGACATCGAACAGACCGCGACCCAGTCGTTTGTCATCCAGACCTCAAACGGTAAAACGATCAACGCCGACTACCTGTTCCTGACCACGGGTCACTCGGAAAACCATCCGGATGCTCTGGACATCGACCGTTGCGCCTTTGTCGCCACCCACAGTTTCAACAACGCCAATCTGCGCTACGTGGTCACCGGGCCATTGCCGATCCACAAGCAACTCGATGAGATTGCCCCTGACGCCTCGGTGGCGATCGAAGGCATGGGCCTGACCGCCATCGACGCAATCACCGCGCTGACCGTGGGGCGTGGCGGCCGCTTCGAGCGTGACGAAAGCAGCGGCGTGCTGAACTATCGGCCGTCTGGCACCGAACCATCGCTGGCACTGTTCTCGCGCAGCGGGATTCCGTTCTCCGCCCGAGCGGTGAACCAGAAAGGTGTTTCGGGCCAATACCGGGCACGGTTCCTGACCCTCGAACGGATCAACCGATGGAAACAGAGCCACAAGCCCGGCGAGCTCGATTTCCACGGCCATGTCTTCCCGCTGATTCTGCGCGACATGGCCCACGCCTATTACTTGTCCCATGCTACCCGCTTGCATGGCAGCGCCTTCGCCGAGTTGCTCGATGCGACGCTGGTCCAGCTCGACGCACCGGCAGCCGAAAACGTGCTGCGCGAATGCTGCCCACAGATTGCACCGTTCTCCTGGGACAAGCTGGCCAATCCCATCAGCCGCAATGCCCTGGCCAGCAAGGAACACTTCCATCAGTGGCTGACCGACTACCTGGAGCAGGACCTGGCCGAGGCGCAAGACGGCAATTGCGAAAGCCCGATCAAAGCGGCGTGCGATGTGCTGCGCGACATCCGCGACAACCTGCGCCGGGTAGTCGACTTCGGCGCGCTGTCGGCCACGTCGCACCAGCGTTTCATGAATGAGTTCGTCCCGGTGATGAATCGCCTGGCCGTTGGCCCGCCCCTGCAACGCATCGAAGAAATGCTCGCGCTGATGCGTGCGGGTTACCTGACGGTCAGCTTCGGCCCCGGGACCTGTGCGTATATGGACAGTGCGTCGTACTCGTTCGCCATCAAAAGCGCGAGCCTGCCCGACCGCGAGTTCCGCGCCGATGTGCTGATTCGCGCTCGAGTGCCGAAATCGTCACCCAATCAGGACAAATCACCGCTGCTCTATCGCCTGCTGGAAAGAGGCCTGGTTCGCCCGTTCACCAATCAGGGCATGGAGGTCAGCGGCATCGATGTCGATGAAGACCTGCACATCGTCCCGCTGAACGGCAAACCACTGAGCAATGCCTGGGCGCTGGGGACAATCTGCGAAGGTGCCAAGTTCTACACCTACATCGTTGCGCGACCGTTCGTGAACTCCACCGCACTGGTGGACGCCGGACGCAGCGTGGGCGAGTTGTTCCGGCAGATCAATGCGCCGCAAATGACCAGGCGACCGGCTGCCTGCGTCGCTGAATCCTCAAGATCGCTCGCCCACCTTTAACCGCTGAAGCTCACCCCGGGAGTCATTGATATGGATCTGCGCACCACCCCTGAGAACCTGACGCTGACGCCACGGCTCGGCATCCAGTATCCAATCATCCAGGCGCCGATGGTCGGCGTGTCCACTCCAGCCCTCGCGGCAGCGGTGTCGAATGCCGGCGCCTTGGGCTCGATCGGGTTGGGTGCCAGCAACGTCAGTCAGGCCAGGGCGATGATTGCCGAGACCCGGGCGCTGACCGGCAAGCCCTTTAACGTCAACCTGTTCTGCCATCGCACACCCGAGCCGGACAAGGCCGTGCAGTCCGGCTGGCTGGATCACCTGCAACCGCTGTTTGCCGAATTCGACGCGCCTACGCCCACCACGTTGAATGAGATCTACACCAGTTTCCTCGATGACCCGGACATGCTCGAACTGCTGCTGGTCGAACGTCCGGCCGTGGTCAGCTTTCATTTCGGTCTGCCGCCGACATCCTGGATCGACGCGCTGAAGCGGGCCGGCATCGTACTGCTGGCCACCGCGACCGATCCCCATGAAGCCGAGTTGATCGAACGGGCCGGTCTCGACGCGATCATCGCCCAAGGCGTCGAAGCCGGCGGCCATCGCGGGGTGTTCAACCCGCAACAGGATACCTTGACCGGGACCCTGGCACTGGTCAGAACCCTCAGCCAGCAGCGTTCGATCCCGATCATCGCCGCCGGCGGGATCATGGACGGCCAGTCGATCAGCGCCATGCTCAAACTCGGCGCCCAAGGCGCGCAGTTGGGCACCGCGTTTATCCTCTGCCCCGAGTCCGCCGCCAACCCGCGTTACCGCGCCGACCTGAAAAGCCCGAAGGCCGCCCACACGCGCATCACCAGCGCGATTTCCGGACGACCGGCGCGGGGCATGATCAATCGCCTGATCACCGACCTGGACGCCGCCGGCGCCCCGCAATGCCCGGCGTACCCCCTGACCTACGACGCCGCCAAAGCCCTGCACGCCGCCGCCAGCGCCAAGGGCTGCAACGAGTTCGCGGTGCAGTGGGCCGGCCAGGGCGCCGCGCTGGCGCGGGAAATGAGCGCGCAGGCAATGGTTGAAGTGCTGGTCGCCGAAATGAACTGAATACCCGTTGCCCTGAAGTACCGGTGGCTTCCCCCGCCGGGCTCCCTTTGCCCTGCCTTCGGATCGAACGCAGGGCTTTTTTTGCGCAATGAATCGCCGATGTTGCGGTCACATCGGTTGCCGCGCGGCCCTAATCCCGTGACAACCTCGCAGCGGTCCAATAGATTAAGCGCCCCGAAAACGCCGACGCCGTTCTCGTCTCAAATTCTGTTTAAAGAAGTAGTGAAATTTCAATGCCCGATTCCAACACCGCTGAATCCGTAATCACCTTGTCGTCCAAAGCGGAATACGAAAACTCCATCCATCTTTCACAACACGTGCCGCAGGCCAAAACCATCAGCGAGATGGTCCTTGACGCCTTCCACACCTCGAAGGAAAGCGACCAGATTCGCGAACTGCGCGCGGCCATCCGCCTGGCTCACGACCGCTTCGACGACGACAAGGCCTACGAACTGATGGGCCAACTCAAACAACTCAAGGACGCCGAGGCCGCCGACATCGCCGCCCTGGAAGACCTGAGCAGCAAGTTCCCGATCAGCCGGATTCTGTCGAGCTTCAAGGACGACCCAAGCTTTCAGGAACTGGTCTACGGCCTGGCGCTGAAAGTGCTGAACCAGACCCATCAAGCGATCAGCAACCCGAGCAGCGGCAAAAGCAAGGCTGCCCGCGCCAAGAAAGAAATCGAAGTGTTCAGCATCAGCAAGGACGGCGTCAGCGTCAGCCTGCCATTGCGCAACCCACGGGTTAAGCCGAACGCCGACCGCGAAGCGTTCGAATTCCTCGGTTTCACCTTTGTCGGTGAAGGCGATGAAGCGGAGCTTGCAAGCGAGACCTTCCTCGACAATACCGGCGCCGAACAACCGGCTACGCGCAAGGCCATCGTTACCGCGCTGCAGCAGCAGACGGCTTTCGACGGTTACAGCATCGCTGCGCAATAAGCCCCGACAACGCCCGGCCCCTGTAGGAGCTGGCGAAGCCTGCGATCTTTTGACGTCTTCAAACACGCTGAACATCAAGGTCAAAAGATCGCAGCCTGCGGCAGCTCTTATGGAACAAAAAATAACTT
>CAYNGZ010000130.1:0-14250 GCA_964396695.1 uncultured Pseudomonas sp. | reverse complement strand
TCGGGCTTTGTCCCTCCTCCTCCCTTCAAGTACCAGCATACAAGCGGGCTTGCTCAGGGCAGCGATCCGGCGAAAGCGGCAGCACATTCAACATCACTGCAACTGACGCACCGCCATCGCGAGCAAGCTCAACTCCTACAAGAGCAGTGCTTTTCATAAAATTCTGGAGCACCTCCATGAAGATCTCTCCGATCCTCACGCAACTGCGTGAGCAATGCCCAACCCTGGCCAATCGTGTGGCTGCGGGCATCGACCTCGCCGCGCTGCAAACCAGCACACCGCTGCAAACCCCTTGCGCCTACATCGCACCCATCGCCGACCTGGCGAGCAAAAGCGCGGCGCAAAACCTGTTGCTGCAACCGGTCCGCGACCGTTTCGAAGTGACCCTGGTGCTCGACACCACCGACGCTACAAAAGCGCTGGATCTGTTGCACGACCTGCGGGCCGAACTCTGGCGGGCACTGGTGGGGTTCAAGCCCGGTGGTGACTACGACGCCATCGCCTACGACGGCGGCGAACTGGTTTCCATCAATAGCAGCCGCGTGCTGTATCGCCTGCGCTTTTTTACCGAGTTCCAGCTCGGCCGCAATCTGCCCAGTGAGCCTGCGGAAACCTGGCACGAGCGTGAACTGGACGGCTTGTCGTCCTTTACCGGGGTGACCGTACGGGTCGATGCCATCGACCCGGCGGACCCCAACCTGAAACGTCCGGGGCCTGACGGGCGCCTGGAACTGACTTTCTCTGGAGACGTAAAGCAATGAGCAAACGCATCACTGTGCTGCCGGCCGAAGGCCGTGCCGTGCCCGACCCGGAAGCGGGCGATCTGTTGCCTCTCGAAGGCCGTGAAGTGCCAGACAACGCCTGGTGGCGTCGACGTTTGGCCGATGGCGATATCACTATCAACGCCGTGGAAGCGGCACAACCACAGGGAGCCCAATAATGGCGATCGGATTCAGCAACATTCCCGCGGACATTCGTGTTCCGCTGTTCTACGCCGAGATGGACAATTCGGCAGCCAATAGCGCGTCGTCGGCCATGCGCCGGTTGATCGTCGCTCAGGTCAACGACAACGTTGCCAGCGCCGATGTCGGCAAACTGGTGCTGGTGTCCAGCGTGGCGCTGGCCAAAAGCATCGGTGGCCAAGGCTCGATGCTGGCTTCGATGTACGAAACCTGGCGCAAGACCGACCCGGTCGGCGAAATCTGGTGCCTGCCGGTGCACAACACCGTGGGCAGCATTGCCAAAGGCGTGCTGACCCTGACCGGCACCGCCACAGAAAGCGGCGTGCTCAACCTGTATGTCGGTGGCGTGCGTGTTCAAGCCGCTGTGGCCAACGCGGCCACCGCGGCTCAGGCCGCGACGGCCCTGGCCTTGAAAATCAATGCCAACGCCGACCTGCCGGTAATCGCTGTCGCGGTTGATGGCGTGATCACCTTGAGCGCCAAATGGACCGCTGAGAGTGGCAACGACATCAGCCTGCAGTTCAATCGCCTGGGCAAGAGCAACGGCGAAGACACGCCGGCAGGTCTGGTCACTGCGATCACGCCAATGACCGGTGGCGCTGGCGTGCCGGATCAGGTTGCTGCGGTTGCGGCACTGGGCGATGAGCCGTTCGAATTCATCTGCATGCCGTGGACTGACACGGCGACCCTCAATACCTGGCAAGCCGTCATGGATGATAGCGTCGGTCGTTGGTCGTGGGCCAAGCAATTGTTCGGTCACGTCTACACCGCCAAACGCGGCACCGTTGGTACCCTGGTGGCCGCCGGTCAAACCCGTAACGACCAGCACATGACCATTCAGGCGCTGGAGTTGGGTGTCCCTCAACCGTTCTGGGTTCAGGCTGCCGCACTGGCTGCGCGCACTTCGGTGTTCATCTCTGCCGATGCCAGCCGTCCGACCCAAAGCGGCAGCCTGCCGGGTATCGAACCGGCTCCGTCCAGCGAACGTTTCACCCTGACCGAGCGCCAGTCGCTGCTCAACTACGGTATCGCTACCGCGTACTACGAAGGCGGCTACGTACGCATTCAGCGCGCGATCACCACCTATCAGAAAAACGCTTACGGCCAGGCGGACAACTCCTACCTGGACAGTGAAACCATGCACCAGTCGGCGTTCATTGTGCGTCGCCTGCAAAGCGTGATCACCAGCAAGTACGGCCGCCACAAACTGGCCGCTGACGGCACCCGTTTTGGCGCCGGCCAGCCGATCGTTACCCCGAGCACCATTCGCGGTGAACTGATTGCCCAGTACGCCAAGCTTGAACTCGAAGGCCACGTGGAGAACGCCGAGCTGTTCGCCGAGCACCTGATCGTCGAGCGCGACAGCCAGGACCCGAGCCGCGTCAACGTGCTGTTCCCGCCGGATTACATCAACGGTCTGCGCGTGTTCGCGCTGCTCAACCAGTTCCGTCTGCAGTACGACAACGCGGCTTGAATGCCGCGTTTCACTGTATGAATTCAGCCCACCTTGAGTGGGCTTTTTATTGAAGGGAGAAACACCATGGGTCAACTGATTGCGGGCACCTGCTACGTCAAAGTGGACGGCGCTCAACTGACCATCAACGGTGGCTGCGAAGCACCGCTGATGTCCACCAAACGCGAAACACTGGTACCGGGTTTCTACAAGGAAACCGACATCACCCCATCGTTCAAAGTCACGGCGCTGCACACCCCGGACTTCCCGCTCAAGCAGCTGATCGCCGGCACCGACATGACCGTTACCTGCGAATTCAGCAACGGCAAAGTCTTCGTGCTGGCCGGTGCCTATCTGGTCGATGCGCCGATTTCCAAGGGCGATGATGCGTCCATCGCGTTGGTCTTCGAAGGCGTGAAGGGGACCTGGCAATGACTCAAGCCGTGAAGCTGCAAGTGGCCATCGAGGCCCACGGCGAGCCGCTGACCGAACTGACCCTGCGCCGTCCGACGGTGCAGGAGGTGCGGGCGATCAAGGCGCTGCCGTACAAGATCGACAAGAGCGAAGAAGTCAGCCTGGACATGGATGTCGCGGCCAAATACATCGCGGTCTGCGCCGGCATCCCGCCGTCGTCGGTCAACCAGTTGGACCTGGCTGACCTCAACGCGCTGAGCTGGGCCGTCGCGAGTTTTTTCATGAGTGCGGCATCGGCGCCATCACCGACCTGATCGCTGTCGCCTATGACCTGGCCTGGTTCTGGAAGGTTGACCCCGAACAGATGATGGCCAGGCCACTGGACGTGCTCCGCGAATCACTGGAGCACGCGCAACGGATCAATGCGATGCAGCAGGTGCAGTGATGGCAGAGACAGAAAAGATTGAGAAAAAAGCGGTCTTGCTGACCGGCATCGATGAACTGTCACCCAAGCTCAAGGACCTTCGGACGAAAGTCGATGGCTTCAAAAACAACCTTGAGCAGGCCGGCCTCGGCAAGCTGGATATCAGCGGCTTGTTCAAGGGCGGCAGCGTGGTCACCCCCTTTGTCGACGGTATCAAGTCGGCGGCAGCGTTTCAGGGCAAATTGGCTGAGGTCGGTGAGGCGGCAAAAAACGTCGATGTACCGAGCGTGCCCAAAAGCGCTGCGCAAAACCTGAACGTTTTCAGCGCGTCGATGGACAAGGTCTCGGTTGCAGTTGACGCGGCGTTGCTGCCAGCGGTCAGCGCGGTGGTGGTCGGTCTGGAACCGTTGCTCAATGGCGTCGGGACGTTGCTCAACGACAACCCGGAGCTGGTCCAGGGCATTGCCGCGGGCGCTATTGCGTTCTCGGCGATTCAAACCGCGGTCACCGCCACCACGCAAGCGCTCGACCTGATGAGCGTGGTGCTCAAGACCAGCCCGCTGATGCTGATTGCCATGGGCATTGCGTTGGTGGCCGGAGTGATCGTTGCGAACTGGAAGCCGATCTCGGCGTTTTTCGCCGGGCTCTGGCAGGAGATTGCGCCGGTGGTCATGCCGATGGTCGAGTTCTTCAAGACGATATTCGCCTTTACCCCACTGGGGATGATCATCAACAACTGGGGGCCGGTCAGCGGTTTTTTCAGTTCGCTTTGGCAGGGGATCAAATCCGTTGCTGCGCCGGTTATCAACTTTTTCAAGACGCTGTTTTCCTGGACCCCGCTGGGGATGATCGTTAGCAACTGGCAACCGCTGGTTGGATTGTTTTCAGCGATCTGGGATTTGCTTCGGGCACTGTCGGTGCCCGTGGTCGATTTCTTGAAAGGGCTGTTCAACTGGTCGCCAATGGCAGTAGTGAATGCTGCCTGGGCACCGCTGAGTGGTTTCTTCTCGGGGTTGTGGCAAACCCTGGAGGTCATGGCGCAACCGGTGGTGGACGTCTTCAAAAGCCTGTTTGACTGGTCGCCGATGGGCTTGATTATCGAGCACTGGTCGCCGATCACGGCGTGGTTCAGCGGGCTGTGGGAAAAGCTCAAGGCGATTATCGAGCCGATCAAGGACCTGTTCGGCGGCAGTGTCAGTGGCTTCATTGCGAAGATCACCGGCAAGGTCGAAGGCTTGACCGAGGCTCAGCAGAAAACCAACGCCGAAGGCAAAGGTGAACTGGCGCCAGCGTTTTTCGGTGCCAGTAACGATCAATCGTCGCTGTCGAGCGATTTGCCGAAAGGCTCCAACGCCCTGGTGCAACAAAGCGCCGCCAACAACCGCGCGCAACTGGAGGGCGGCCTGACGGTGCGCTTTGAAAATGCACCGGCCGGCATGCGCACCGATCAACCACAGACCAACCAACCTGGCCTGGCCGTGACGTCGCAGATCGGCTATCGCTCACTGTCTCTAGGAGGTTCCAATGAGTTGGCGTGATCGTTTGTTGCCGGCGTCGTTTCGCGGCGTCGGATTCTGGGTCGATCAGGCGAAAACCCCGGTCGGCCAGAAAGGTCAGTTGCATGAGTATCCCCAGCGCGATCAGCCGTTCTTCGAAGGTCTTGGCCAACAGGCGAAGATCCACGACCTGACGGCTTTTATCGTCGGCCCCGATTGCCTGGAGCAGCGTGACAAACTGCTCAAGGCACTGGAGGAGGGCGCGGGTGAACTGGTTCATCCGTGGCTGGGGCGGATGCAGGTCAAGGTCGGTGAGTGCGAAATGACCCAGACCCGCCAGGACGGCGGGCTGGTGACATTTGCCCTGAAGTTCTACCCCGACCAGCCAGTGCCGTTCCCTACCGCTCAGGTCAACACTCGTGAGCAATTGCTGGTGTCGGCCGACAGCCTGTTGGGATCGATGGTGCGACGCTTTGAGGATGCGATCAGCCTTATCCAGGCAGCGCGGATCGGCATCAAGGAACTGCGCGATAGCCTCAAGGATGTCTATGAGGTCATCGAGCACGAGTTCAAGGAGCTGATCGAGACCTACAAAGAGCTCAGTTTGCTGGTCAAGGCCATCAAGGAACTGCCCCGTGAAGTGAGCGCGGAGTTCAAGGGGTTGCTCGGCGATATCAGGGAGCTCGGGGACTTCGCTCGTGAGGGTTACCGTGGCGTTCTTGCCAATGCCTCGCAACAGGTCGAAGCGGTGAAGAAAATCGACGCCCCCAAGCTCACTACCGGCAAGGACACGGTGGCAGCGGCTCAGGCCATGGCCAATCTGGTGCAGGATGCATTGTTGGTGAAGCTCGGCTATCAGGTGGCGCAGATGCCGGTGGCGACCCCGGTGGTCAAATTGAACTCCACGCCGTCCCTGGCGCAGCAAGCCGTACAACCGGTGCGGCGAGTGGACGTGCCGGTGGCCGACGATGTGCTGACCTTGCGCGATGCGCTCAACGAAGCGATCTGGCAAGCGGCCCTCAAGGCGGACGCGATGCACTATCAAGCGCTCAACGCGTTGCGTCAGCAACTGTTCGGGCATTTGACGGCGGTGGCATCGTCCGGTGTGCGGCTGATCACCCAGTCTCCCAATCAGAGCATGCCGGCATTGGTGCTCACCTATCAGTACCTGGGGGACGCCACGCGGGTGGGTGAAGTGACGCAGCGCAATGGTGTGACTCACTTTGGATTCTTGCCTGCGGGCGACCTGAAAATCGCCCGGGAGTAAGCCATGACCGACCTTGCAAACACTGTCACCCTGACCGTTGACGGTCTGGATTATGGCGGCTGGAAAAGCGTTGAAATCAGTGCAGACCTGGAGCGTCAGTTCCGCAGCTTCAGACTCAACATCACCTGGCAATGGCCGGGGCAAACCCTGGCGGTGCCGATCAAACCCGGTTCGCGTTGTCAGGTACGGATCGGTTGCGATCTGGTGCTCACCGGTCACGTCTACAAGGCGCCGATCAGTTACGACGGCAAGCAGATCAGCCTGAGCATCGAGGGCAGTTCACTGACGCAGGACCTGGTGGATTGCGCGGCGATCAATCGCCCGAGCCAATGGCAGGAACAAAGTGTGCTGAGCATCGTCCAGGCCCTGGCATCGCCTTATGGCGTGGGCGTGGTCAGCGAGATTCCACAAACCGCCAAGCTGAACAAACACAGCATCGTCCCGGGGGAAACGGTGTTTCAGTCCATCGACCGCTTGCTGACCCTGTACCGGGTGTTCTCCACCGACGATGCTGAAGGCCGTGTGC
Organism: uncultured Pseudomonas sp.; assembly: GCA_964396695.1. Taxonomy (GTDB): domain Bacteria; phylum Pseudomonadota; class Gammaproteobacteria; order Pseudomonadales; family Pseudomonadaceae; genus Aquipseudomonas. The sequence goes on along the minus strand of CAYNGZ010000130.1, from coordinate 7,708 downwards.
TGCTGGCGAAACCGGGCAGCGGTGGGCGGGCCAGTGATGTGCTGGAGCTGGGCAAGAATATCTTGTCGGCCAACGCGCCGAGGGATTTCAGTCAGGTGTTTTCCGAGTACCGGGTGATTGGCCAGCACAAGGGCAGCGACACCAAAAGCGGCAGCGCTGTCAGCGAAGTCTCGGGTGTCGCAACCGACGCCACGAGCCAACGCAAACGGGTCACGGTGATCAGCGAAAGCGCGCAACTGACGCCAGAACTGGCGCAGCAACGCGCCGACTGGGAAAGCGCCACCCGCACCGGCAAGGCGTTGACGACGACCTACCGCGTGCAAGGCTGGCGGCAATCCAACGGCGACTTGTGGCGGCACAACACCTTGGTGCGAGTGATCGACAAGGTGCTGGGTTTTGATCAGGACCTGTTGATCTCGAAAGTCACTTACTCGCTTTCGGAACAGGGCTCCATCACCACCCTGCAAGTGGCGCCGCCGCATACGTTCGACGCCAATCCGGTGCCGCCGAAAACCTGATAGTCCGCAAAAAGATCGCAGCCTTCGGCAGCTCCTACGGGATGCACCCCAACCAATGTAGGAGCTGCCGAAGGCTGCGATCTTGGCGATATCGGCCGCAAAAATCGCTTTACAAGGAAAATCCGATGAGCCTACTGACACGCCTCTTGGCGCGCGGCACCGTCGTGCTCGCCAATTCGGCTACCAAGTTGCAATCGCTGCAAATGCGCCTGACCGCCGGTGAAGTGAACGACGACATGGAACACTTCGAACCCTACGGTTTCACCAGCAACCCGCTGGCTGGCGCCGAAGGTATCGCGACCTTTCTCGGCGGGGATCGCTCTCACGCCGTGGTGCTGGTGGTCGCCGATCGCCGCTACCGCCTCAAGGCGCTGGCCCCCGGTGAAGTGGCGATCTACACCGACGAAGGTGACAAGGTCCACTTCAAGCGTGGACGGATCATCGACATCGAAACCGACACGCTGAACATCCGCGCCAGCACGGCGGTGAACATCGACACGCCGACCCTGACCCAGACCGGCAAGATCGTCTCTCAGGGCGACCAGATCGCCGGTGGTATCAGCCAGATCAAACACGTGCACCCGGGCGTCCAGCCGGGCAATGGCCAGACCGCCGCACCCGCAGGAGGTCAATGATGTTTATCAGCCCTGACCTCAAAACCGCACTGACCCGTTCGGTGCTGATCAGCCTCTTCACCTGGCGCCGCGCCGCCGACGATGACTTCCTCGATGACGACGAACGCTTCGGCTGGTGGGGCGACAGTTTTCCCACGGTGGCCGACGACCGGATCGGCTCGCGACTGTGGTTGCTGCGCCGGGTCAAGTTGACCCGACAGACCCAGCTCGACGCCGAATTCTATGCCCGCGAAGCCCTGCAATGGCTGATCGACGACGGCCATTGCAGCGCCATCGAGATCCTCAGCGAACGCCTCGACGACCAGCGCTTGAACCTGCGCACGGTACTGACCCTGGCCGACGGTGAGCGTCTGGACATCAACCCTGAACACAGTTGGCAGGTGACCTATGCCGTTTGAAACGCCTTCGCTGCCGGTGCTGATCAAGCGCACCCAAAGCGACCTGGCCAGCGATTCGCTGCGCCAGTCCGATGCGCAAGTTCTGGCCCGAACCCTCGGCGGTGCAGCCTTTGGCCTGTATGGCTATCTGGACTGGATCGCCCAGCAGGTTCTGCCGGACAAGGCCGATGAACCCACCCTGGAACGCATCGCCGCGCTACGCCTCAACCAGCCGCGTAAAGCGGCGCAGTCAGCCCGTGGCAGTGTCAGTTTTACCGCCACGGCTGGTGCTGTGCTGGATGTCGACACCCTGCTGCAATCGAGCGACGGTCGCACCTACAAAGTGACCGCCGCCCGCACCACCAGCAACGGCCTCAACAGCACCACCATCGCCGCACTGGACGCCGGCGCTCTCGGTAATGCCGACGCGGGCATGACGCTGATCCCGGTGCAGCCGATCCAGGGCATCGGCGGAGTCTTCACCGTGCTGGCGCCGGGACTGACCGGTGGTCTTGCCCGCGAAAGCGTCGAGTCGCTGCGTTCACGGGTGATTCGCTCGTACCGCATCATTCCTCACGGCGGCTCGGCGCAAGACTACGAAACCTGGGCGCTGGAGTGCCCGGGAATCACCCGCGCCTGGTGTCGCGGCAGCTATCTGGGGCCCGGCACCGTCGGTTTGTTCGTCATGCGTGACGACGATCCGCAACCGGTTCCGGACGCAACGCAACTGGCCTTGGTCCAGGCGTACATCGAGCCGTTGCGCCCGGTCACCGCCGAGTTGCAGGTGCTGGCGCCGGTGCAGTTGCCGGTGACCTACCGTCTGCGCCTGACCCCCGACACCAGCGCTGTGCGCGCCGCCGTCGAAGCGCAGTTGCGCGACTTGCACAACCGTGAGGCCGGGCTCGGTGAAACCTTGTTGCTGACTCACATTGCCGAAGCCATCAGCAGCGCCACCGGCGAGAGCGATCACAAACTGGTCGCGCCAGCCGCCGACGTTACCGCCGCGAGCAATCAGCTGCTGACGTTCGGAGGTTGCGTATGGCTGGAATAAGAACCGCCGCGCAGTACCAGGCCCAACTGCGCAGCCTGCTGCCCAGTGGTCCGGCCTGGGACCCGGAGCGGGTGCCGGAGCTGGAAAAAGTCCTGGAAGGCGTCTCTCAGGAACTGGCACGCCTCGACGCCCGTGCCGCCGACCTGCTCAACGAAATGGACCCGGCCGGCGTCAGCGAACTGGTGCCGGACTGGGAGCGGGTAATGAACCTGCCGGACCCCTGTCTGGGGGCCAAGCCGCTGTTCGATGATCGCCGACAGTCTGTCCGTCGGCGCTTGCTCGCGGTCGGTGCTCAGACCTCCGTGTACTTCGTTGAAATTGCCCGCAGCCAGGGGTATCCGAATGCCACTGTCACGCAATCGCGAGCACCACGCATGGGGCGCTCACGGTTTGGATCGGCGCACTTCGGTACATGGCAGGCGCAGTTCATGTGGACGCTCAATACCGGCGGCCGCCTTCTGCTGGGTCGCCGCTTCGGCGCCAGCTACTGGGGTGAGCGCTTTGGCATGAATCCGGGGTCTGCCCTGGAGTGCCTGATACACCGCAGCGCACCTGCTCATACGCAGGTGCAAATCAATTATGACTAGGGGTTAGAAAAGTGGATTATCCGAAGAGTGTGCCCAGCGTAGGGCTGGTAAATGGAAAGTTTGTCGACGAGAACCCGCTGAATGGTACCCCGGGGTCACTGATACCTGCCGCGTGGGGGAACTCGGTTACAGAAGAGTTGTTGGCTGTAATCAAATGCGCGGGGGGTGTTCCTGACGAAGCCGAGCTCGGGCAATTGCTGTTGGCTGTACGCAAAATCAACCAGGCGGGATTGGTTGATTATGAATTGGACACGGGCAAGGCCAATGCCTATGCGGCCAATTATGCACCGGCGCTCATCAATCTGGTCGACGGCCTGGTGTTGCGTTTCAAAGCGTTGCACGCCAATACCGGAGCGAGCACTTTTTCGCCTAACGGGCTGGCTGCCAACCCCATCGTCGGTACTGACCATAACGCCGTCCAGGAAGGGGAGATCACTGCCGCAGGTGATGTTTGGGTGCAATGGAACAGCTCGATTGCAGAGGGTGCCTGGGTGATGGTCGCCAGTACCGGAATGATCAAGCAGACCGGCAGCGATATTGGTGACATCAAAACCGTAGCGACTGCAGAACCGCCAAAAGGCTGGCTGAAATGCAACGGCGAAATCGTTTCTCGCACGCAATATGCTGCGCTTTTCGCGGCCATCGGTACGCGTTTTGGCGAAGGTAATGGAAGTACGACCTTTGCCCTGCCGGATCTGCGCGGTGAATTTGTACGTGGCTGGGACGATGGCCGCGGAGTCGATGCAGCACGGGAATTGGGCAGCGCGCAAGGCGGACAAAACGCCTCGCACACCCATGCGGCCTCGACTGCCGGCGCGGGTACACATACCCATGGCGCCTCGACAGGGGGCGCAGGTACCCACACCCACACCGGTATCACTAACAATTCCGGGGATCACCAGCATGGTGTTTATGCCAATGGTAACAACACGTCTTTTGGTCGTCAGGGCACCGGCAGTGGGCCGGGCGACTATAACGCGGTGACCGCGGCTGGGGGCAATCATGCCCATGGCCTGGCGATCAATGCGGTGGGTGACCACGCCCACACCGTCGCGGTTGCTGCCGTTGGCGATCACGCTCACACCGTTACCGTGGCTGCGGTCGGCGGCAATGAATCGCGTCCTCGCAACATCGCGTTGCTGTACGTGATCAAGTACTAAGCAACAGGACATTGGTTTATGCCTCTTACAGAACAGCAGTTGCTCAAAATCATGCCCAACGCCCGCCCCCAAGCGGGCGTTTTCGTTTCTGCCCTCAACACCGCCATGACTCACCGGAACATCGACACGCCCAAACGCATCGCCGCTTTCCTTGCGCAAGTCGGTCATGAGTCGGGGCAGTTGCGTTACGTGCGTGAGTTGGGCAACGACCAATACCTCAGCAAGTACGACACCGGCGCACTGGCCATTCGCTTGGGCAATACGCCCGAAGCGGACGGTGATGGTCAGCGTTATCGGGGGCGAGGGCTGATCCAGATCACCGGTCACGATAACTATCGTCGATGCAGCCTTGGGCTGTTTGGCGATGAGCGTTTGCTGACCCTGCCTGAGTTGCTCGAGCAGCCTCAATGGGCGGCCGAATCGGCGGCCTGGTTCTGGGAGCTGAACGGTTTGAACGAACTGGCCGATCGTGATCAGTTCAATAGCATCACTCGCCGGATCAACGGCGGTTTGAATGGGCTGGAAGAGCGTTTGCAGCTCTGGGCACGGGCGAGGGCGGTGTTATGCCTGCCTTCGGTCTGATGCCGGTTTCTTACCGGGGCATCGCTGTCGCTGTACTGCTGGCCATTGTGGCGGGCGGTGCAGCGGCACTGTCCTGGCAATTTCAGGATTGGCGTTACGGTCGGCAACTGGCGGATCTCGCCAAAACCCACGCTGAAACGCTGAACCAACTGGCCCTGGCGGCGGCGAATCAACAGCGCGCCGAACAGGATAAACGCCTGGCCCTGGAGCAACGGCTCCAGGCCAGCGATCAAACGTACTCGAAGGCCTTAAGCGATGCACAACGTGATCAAGGTCGCCTGCGCGACCGTCTTGCCACTGCTGATCTGCGGCTGTCAGTCGTCCTCGACGCCAGTGATGCTGCCAATGACTGTGCAGTGCCAACCGCCGCCGGCTCCGGCGGCGTGGTTCATGGAACCGTACGAGCCCGACTTGAGCCGGCGCATGCTCAACGAATTATCGGCATCACCGACGCAGGCGACCGCGGACTGATTGCCTTGCAGGCCTGTCAGGCCTATGTCAGAGCACTTGCCCGCTAATATTTTGATCTATCCCGTATCTTGCAAGCCTGATGCGCTCGTGTACGGTAGAGCGCATGCCTGCCTGATTTAAGGAGAGAGTCGTGAACGAAATCACCCAGCTTGCAGCGAAACTAGGCCGACGTATGCAGGTTCTCAATGCCCACGTCAGTACGGCCGAGTCCTGCACGGGTGGCGGGATCGCCGAAGCGATCACCCGGATTGCCGGTAGCTCGGCGTGGTTCGAGGCCGGCTATGTCACCTATTCCAATCGCCAGAAGACCCAGCAACTGAATGTGCCTGCCGAGTTGTTCACCGAGGTCGGGGCAGTCAGCCGTGAAGTGGTCGAAGCCATGGTGCGGGGTGCCCAGCACAAGAGCCACGCGCGCTTTGCCGTGGCGGTCAGCGGCATTGCGGGGCCGGACGGCGGTACGCCGAACAAACCGGTGGGCACCGTCTGGCTGGCCTGGGGGGTCGGAGATGCCGTGTATTCGGAGCGTCGACACTTCCCCGGTAACCGCGACGAGGTTCGCCGACAAACGGTGAAGGCCGCGCTAGAGGGGTTGCTGCAGTATGCCGCCGGAGAAATCTCAAATCAGGGGTAGGCGATCCCGAAACGCTGTGGAATAATACTGGCTACTTATACAGGTGTTGGCCGCCAGGCCTTATTGATTACGTGAGGACTTTAATGGACGACAACAAGAAGAAAGCCTTGGCTGCGGCCCTGGGTCAGATCGAACGTCAATTCGGCAAGGGTGCCGTAATGCGTATGGGCGATCAGGACCGTCAGGCGATCCCCGCTATTTCCACTGGCTCTCTGGGGCTGGACATCGCACTCGGCATTGGCGGCCTGCCAAAAGGCCGTATCGTTGAAATCTACGGTCCTGAATCCTCCGGTAAAACCACACTGACGCTGTCCGTGATCGCCCAGGCTCAAAAAGCCGGCGCGACCTGCGCATTCGTCGATGCCGAGCACGCACTGGACCCGGAATACGCCGGCAAACTGGGTGTCAACGTCGACGACCTGCTGGTTTCCCAGCCGGACACCGGCGAGCAAGCCCTGGAAATCACCGACATGCTGGTGCGTTCCAACGCGGTTGACGTGATCATCGTCGACTCCGTGGCGGCCCTGGTACCGAAGGCTGAAATCGAAGGCGAAATGGGTGACATGCACGTGGGCCTGCAAGCCCGTCTGATGTCCCAGGCGCTGCGTAAGATCACCGGTAACATCAAGAACGCCAACTGCCTGGTGATCTTCATCAACCAGATCCGGATGAAAATCGGCGTGATGTTCGGCAGCCCGGAAACCACCACCGGTGGTAACGCACTGAAGTTCTACGCTTCGGTTCGTCTGGACATCCGCCGTACCGGCGCGGTGAAAGAAGGCGACGAAGTGGTCGGCAGCGAAACCCGCGTCAAAGTCGTCAAGAACAAGGTGGCCTCGCCGTTCCGTCAGGCCGAGTTCCAGATTCTTTACGGCAAGGGCATCTACCTCAACGGTGAGATGATCGACCTTGGTGTGCTGCACGGCTTCGTTGAGAAATCCGGCGCCTGGTATGCCTACAACGGCAGCAAGATCGGTCAGGGCAAGGCCAACTCGGCCAAGTTCCTGCAGGACAACCCGGACGTTGCGGCTGCCCTTGAGAAGCAGATTCGCGACAAGCTGCTGGCGCCGACTGCCGACGCCAAAGGTTCTCCGGTCAGAGAAACCGAAGATGATCTGGCTGACGCTGATATCTGATTGATCCGATGACCGCCGTACTCGATACCCTCGTCGCGGTGCGGCGAACCGCAATGGACCTGCTCGCGCGACGCGAGCACGGTCGAGTCGAGCTGACGCGTAAACTGCGTCAGCGCGGCGCTCCCGACGAAATGATTGATACAGCACTCGACCGACTCACGGAAGAAGGGCTGCTGTCCGAATCCCGATACCTCGAAAGCTTCGTTTCCTACCGTGCCCGTTCCGGCTATGGCCCTTTGCGCATCCGCGAAGAGTTGAGTCAGCGTGGCTTGCAACGTGCGGATATCGAACTTGCGCTACGTGAAAGCGGAATCAGTTGGCAAGAGCAGTTGGAAGAGACCTGGCGGCGCAAGTTTGCCGGGCAGTTGCCGATAGACGCCCGCGAGCGCGCCAAACAAGGGCGCTTCCTCGCCTATCGGGGATATTCCATGGAAATGATTGGCCGGCTATTTAGCCGCCGTGGAATGGATGACTGAAAAGGCCCGACTATTGAAATAGTCGGGCCTTTTTTTGCGTGCGCCAGGCATGGCGTGTTGCGCGCAAGCGCAACCAGTTTGGCT
>CAYNGZ010000129.1:0-14288 GCA_964396695.1 uncultured Pseudomonas sp. | reverse complement strand
TTTAACGGCTGGCTTGCCAGCCCTGACCCATGTTCCTGGCGGGACAGCGCGGCCTCGAAGAGGGGGGCGGCCTCTCCTACGGCGCATGGCCTGCGTAGGAGCTGGCGAAGCCTGCGATCTTTTGATCGTTAGCCTTTCAATTCTTTCAAATGCTTGTACACCGTCGCCCGCCCCATGTTCAGCACGTTGGCCACATAGTTGGAGGCGCTTTTGCCTTTGAAGGCGCCTTCGGCGTGCAACGCCAGCACCAGCTCGCGTTTGTGCTCGCGGGTCAGCATATTCAGGCCCAGTTGCCGCTCCCGCAGCCAGTTATGCAGGAAGGTGTTGATGCGCTCCTGCCAGTCGTCGCGAAACAGTGCGTCAGGTTGCGGGATCAACTTGCTCGGTGAGAGAAACAGATCCAGCGCCGCCTTGGCGTTTTCAAACAGCGAAATATTCAGGTTGATGCACAGCACGGCAATCGGATGCCCATCGCTATCGCGCAGCACACTGCTGAGACTGCGGATCTTTTGCCCATCCCAATTGAGTTTTTCGTATGGTCCGATATTTCGCTCGCTGACGTCTTCGCTGAGCATGTCCTCCAACGCGGCATCGTCACCGACTTCGCGCTTGGACAGGTTGTTGGCGATGTAGTCGATTTTCTGCGTGCGCAGGTCGTGCAGCACCACCTCGGCGTGGGGGAAAAACAGCGTGGCAATGGCGTCGGCGATCGCCCGGAAGTTATCCAGTGCGGGATCTTGAAGAGGTGGGATCATCGGTGTTGCTCCAGGCAATCAGCGCCCCGTAGAAAAAGGGGCGCTGGGAGTTTGCCGTAATCGGGATCAGACGTCACCCGGCGGCAGGTTCAGCCGAGGCGGGAAGGGGAGAGCATGGCGACGCTGAGGCCGAAGCGGCTGAGCTGTTCCGGCAAGGCTTCGCCACGAACCAGCGCGGCACTCGCCTGGCCCATGGCCGGCGAGGTCTGAATGCCATAGCCGCCCTGCGCAGCGACCCAGAACAGCCCCGGCACCTGCGGGTCGAAGCCGCTGACCAGATCTCCGTCGCCGACAAAACTGCGCAAGCCAGCCCAGGTCCGGGTTGGTCGGCGGATGGTCAGGGTAGTGGCTTCTTCGATCTGGTAGATGCCCATGGCGATGTCCAGTTCTTCGGGCTGCACGTCGTGCGGCTCGACCGGGTCGGCGTTGGCCGGCGAACCGAGGAACATCCCTGCATCGGGCTTCATGTAGAACGATTCGTCGAGGCTGACCAGCATTGGCCAGTCGTGGGTATCCACGCCTTCGGGACCGGCGAAGATGAAGGCTGCACGACGCTTGGGGGTCAGCCCCAGCGGTTTGGCGCCGGCCATCTCACCGAGTTGGTCGGCCCAGGCACCGGCGGCATTGATGATGACCGGTGCGCTGAAGGTTTGCCGGGCGGTTTTCACCTGCCAGAGATTGTTCGCATCGCGCGTCAGGCTCAGGACTTCGCTGTCAGTGTGCACTTCGCCTTGATGGCGGCGGATCCCGCGCAGGTAGCCCTGATGCAGGGCGTCGGTGTCGATATCCGTGGCGGAGGGATCGTAGATTGCCCCGTGAACCTTCTCGCGACGCAGAATTGGAATGCGCGCACAGGCTTCGTCGGCGCTGAGCAGCTGCATCTGCGGCACGGTCGCCTTGGCGCTCAGGTATTGGTTGTTCAGCTCGTCCGGGTCGCCGGTGAAGTCGACGGTCATCTCGCCACGCGGGGTCAGCAGCGGGTGTTCGCAGAAGCCGGCAGGCGGTGCATCGAAGAAGTCCCGGCTGGCCTGGGTCAGTGCGCGCACCTGCGGCGTACCGTAAGCGGCCGAGTACAAGGCGGCCGAACGCCCGGTGGAATGGTAGCCCGGGTGAGATTCGCGTTCGAGCACGATCACCCGACCGTGCTGCGACAGCCAAAAACCGGTGGAAGCACCGGCGATACCACCGCCGATGATGATGAAGTCTGCCTGGGTCATTGAGTTCTCCTGGAGGCGGTTCACGCGCCGCGATGCAGCAAATGGTAGACGGCATTGGCCAATGCGATGTCTTCCAGGCCCAGACCGATGGAGCGGAAGAACACGTGGCGATCATAAGCCGGACGTGGTGCCTGTTCGCTCAGCAGTTCGGCCAGGTCGCCCACGATCGAGCTTTTGCCCCAGCCGTGCTGTTCGCTGGCGATCAGCATTTCACCCGCAGCACCTGGGGTGGTCAGGCGATAGTCGCAATAGACCTGCATTGCATTCAGCGATTCAGGTGGCACTTCGTGAGCACGCACAGCGTTGGTACTGATGGAGGTGATCAGCGTCGGCTTGCTCAAGGTTCTCGGGTCGATCACCGGGACTGCTGACGAGGTGCAGAGCATGATCACGTCGGCGTCCTGGATCGCGGCATCGCGGCTGCCGTGCACGTGCAGGCGCGAATCGATGGCCGTCAGTTGCGCGAGCAGTTGCGGATCGCGGTTCGTCAGGTTCGGCGAATAGAGGCTGATACTTTGCCATTCCCGCACGTTCTTCACGTAATGCAGGTGCGCCTGGGCGACCGGACCGCTGCCGATGATTGCCAGGCGCGAGGCCTGCGGCAGAGCGAGGCTATCAATGGCGACAGCCGTGGTCGCGGCGGTGCGCGCGGTGGTCAGTTCACCGGCATCGCAGAGCAGCAGCGGCTGGCCGGTTTGCATCGACATCAGCAGGGTCCAGGCGGTCACCAGCGGACCTTCCTTGCGCACGATGTAGGGCGAGGTTTTCACCCCGTATACCCCGTCTTCGGCCAGCACGCCCAGGTAGTTGATGAAGTCGCCGGCGCCCTGCGGAAACTCCACCAGTTGCTGGGCCGGCTGCACGGCTTGGCCAGCGGCCAGATCGCGGAACAGCTTGCGCAGGATCTTTGGCACGTCGACCTGATCAAGCAGTTCGCGGGCCTGGGGTTTGGCGATTACGTAAGGGGTGCTGGGCATGCGGAGGCTCCGTGGAGTCGGATATAAACTAATTTGTCCATTGTGGACTTATTGTTCTGTTTGGCAATATCCAGGCATAAAAAAAGCGCAGTCCGTTTCCGGCTGCGCTTTGTTGTTGCGACATGCACTTAATGGCGTTTGCGTTCAACTGCTCGTAACAGATGGGTCGGCGGGGTTTCGCAACTGATCTTGCGACCCAGCAACGCCTCGATGGACGGTAGCTGGTAGGAATCGTCTTCACCGGCGAAGCTGATGGACACGCCATCGGCGCCCGCACGACCGGTACGCCCAATGCGGTGGACATAATCGTCCGGCACTTCCGGCAGGGTGAAGTTGATCACGTGGCTGATGCCGTCGATGTGAATCCCGCGGCCGGCGACATCGGTGGCCACCAGCACGCGGATCCTGCCTTCGCGGAAGCCTTCAAGGGTCTTGATGCGCTTGTGTTGCGGAACGTCACCCGACAGCTGGGCCGCGTTGACGCCATCGCGCACCAGACGCTCTTCGATGCGCCGCACTTCGTCCTTGCGGTTGGCGAAGACCATCACTCGCTCCCAACCGTTGTCGTTGACCAGGTTGTAGAGCAGCTTGTACTTGTCGGCACCGGCAACGGCGTAGATGTGCTGCTCGACGTTCTCGCTGGCGACGTTTTCGGCTTCGATTTCGACGATGGCCGGATCGGTGGTCCACTGTTTGGCCAGGTTCATCACGTCATCGGTGAAGGTGGCGGAGAACAGCAGGGTCTGACGCTCGCTTTTCGGCGGGGTCTGGCGAATGATCTGGCGCACTTGTGGGATGAAACCCATGTCGAGCATCCGGTCGGCTTCGTCGAGCACCATCACTTCGACCATGTCCAGGTGCACGTCGCCGCGCTGGTTGAAGTCCAGCAGACGGCCCGGGGTGGCCACGAGGATGTCGCAGTGGCGGGCTTCGAGGTGCTTGAGCTGCTTGTCGAAGTCCATGCCGCCCACGAAGGTCATGACGTTGAGGCTGGTGTACTTGGTCAGGTTGGCCGCGTCCTTGGCGATCTGCACCACCAGCTCACGGGTTGGCGCAATGATCAGCGCCCGAGGCTCGCCCATGTAGCGCTCTTTCGGCGGCGGGGTTTGCAGCAGTTGGGTGATGATCGAGATCAGGAACGCGGCGGTTTTGCCGGTGCCGGTCTGGGCGCGACCGATGGCGTCCTTGCCGGCCAGGGTGAAACCCAATACCTGCGCCTGGATCGGCGTGCAGTAGGGGAAACCCAGGTCCTGGATGGCGTGCATCAGTTCCGGAGCCAGTTTGAAATCATGAAAACGGGTTTTGCCTTCCTGGGGTTCGACGACGAAATCTTCGAGTTTCCAGGTTTTGAGCGGTGGTTTTGGCGCGTGTTCACGGCGTGGTTGCGCAGGTTTTGCCGTCTCGTTGCGAGGTTGCTGTGTAACAGGAGCGGCAACAGACTCGGTGGCCGGAGTGTTCGTCGGCGTGTGTTTCGGTGCCGCGACAGCAGCGGTTCGGCCAGGCTGATGACCGTCGGTGCGGTTGCCGGATGTCTGGGAAGGGGCGCTGGAGCTGGGCGCGAGCTGCTCAGCCTCGCTTTTACCGAACATTTTCTTGAGTGCTTTGAGCACGGTCAGCTCATCAATTGGTTAAGGAATGTACGCCGGCCAGTGTAATGCAAGAAACGGGCGCGGCGTACATGCAGCGACAGGAAGTTTCTCTATTAGCGCAAGCGGTCCCCCAGCCAGGCAGCAATATCGCGAATTTCTTCGGGTAACACTTCGTGGCCCATTGGGTATTCCCGCCATGTAACGGTGACACCGCGGGTCTTCAAATGCTCGTATGCGCTGCGGCCCATGGCGTTCTGCACCACATCATCGTATTGGCCGTGCAGGCACAGTGCCGGGATCCGTTGTTGGCTGGCGGAAAGTTGCAATTCATTGCTGAACGTCGGCGCATAAGTGGAGAGGGCCAGTACGCCACCCAGCGGTCCCTGCCATTTCAGGAAAGCGCTATGCAGTACGACGGCGCCACCTTGGGAAAAACCCGCAAGGAAAATCCGCGAGGCGTCTATTCCGCTGGCCCGCTGCTCTTCGATCAGCGTTATGACGGTCTGGGCCGACTCCTCCAGTTCCTCGTGGCTGATGCTTCGGGCGGGGCTCATGGCCTTGATGTCGTACCAGCTCGGCATCTCGTAACCCCCATTGATGGTCACCGGGCGGGTCGGTGCCTGGGGCAGTACGAAGCGGGTGGTCAACAGGCTTTCCTGCAGGGCTTCGGCCACCGGCAGGAAGTCGTAGCGGTCGGCGCCCAGGCCGTGCAGCCAGATCACGCAGGCGTCCACAGGCTTGCCGGGCTGAAGAATAAGGGGCTGGGTCATGTTTGCTCCAATATTGTGCGTCCGCTTTCTTTGAGTGCGAGCTCAAAGTGCACGACTGGTCGATCAGTTAAGAATGTGTCGCAAGAATGAAAGTTTTTCTCTTGACAGGTCGCTGAATCGCTTTGGCGGCCGGTCTGGTACGGGGCTTGCTATGGAAAAACCGGTGCAAGTGATCCTGCGTCTGGCGGTAACACTATCAGTGTATCGCTGGCTGTGGGATAGCAAAGAATCCGGTGATGGATGTTCGCCAGTGGCCGCTACGGGCTTCGCGAACGTGAAAGGGCTACAGCCCGTTCGGCCGATTGGTGAGAAGTGAGTTATCCATGAGTGGATTATCTCCTACTAGACTCATAGCTAAGGTCTTACGCCGCTTGACCCAATAAAAAGCCAACACGGGTCAACAGTGCCTCATAAGGGTGCGGCAGGACTCCAGCTCCGACACAACAAAAGCAAAACTGGAGGTTTGAATGAAGATGTTGAAATCCACCCTGGCAGTCGTGACTGCGGCCGCAGTTCTCGGTGTCAGTGGGTTCGCTCAGGCGGGTGTAACCCTGGATGCGGTGCAGAAAAAAGGCTTCGTGCAATGTGGCGTGAGCGACGGTCTGCCGGGCTTCTCCGTACCGGATTCGACCGGCAAGATTCTCGGCATCGACGCCGACGTCTGCCGTGCCGTGGCCGCTGCCGTGTTCGGCGATGCGACCAAGGTCAAGTTTAGTCAGTTGAACGCCAAGGAGCGCTTCACCGCGCTGCAGTCCGGCGAGATCGACATCCTGTCGCGCAACACCACCATGACCAGCTCCCGTGACGCGGGCATGGGCCTGAAATTCCCTGGCTTCATCACTTACTACGACGGCGTGGGCTTCCTGGCCAACAGCAAGCTGGGCGTGAAAAGTGCCAAGGAACTGGATGGCGCGACCATCTGCATTCAAGCCGGTACCACCACCGAGCTGAACGTGTCCGACTACTTCCGCGCCAACGGCCTGAAGTACACCCCAATCACTTTCGACACCTCCGATGAAAGCGCCAAGTCGCTGGAATCCGGTCGTTGCGACGTGCTGACCTCCGACAAGTCCCAGCTGTTCGCCCAGCGCAGCAAGCTGGCCTCGCCGAAGGATTACGTGGTTCTGCCGGAAACCATTTCCAAGGAACCTCTGGGCCCGGTCGTGCGTAATGGCGACGACGAGTGGCTGGCCATCGTGCGTTGGGTCGGCTACGCGCTGCTCAACGCCGAAGAAGCCGGTATCACTTCGAAAAACGTACTCGAAGAAGCCAAGTCCACCAAGAATCCGGACGTTGCACGTCTGCTGGGTGGCGACGGCGAGTACGGCAAGGATCTGAAACTGCCGAAGGACTGGGTCGTCAAAATCGTTTCCCAGGTTGGTAACTACGGCGAAATCTTCGAGAAAAACCTCGGCAAGAGCACTCCGCTGGAAATCGACCGTGGCCTGAACGCGCTGTGGAACAACGGCGGCATTCAGTACGCACCACCAGTGCGCTAATGGTTCTATCACCCGGCGGGCCAACCGCCGGGTGATGTTCTGTTCCATTTCTTGCGGGGCACTTCATGCAAAATTCAATCGGCGCACCAAAGCAGAGGTTCAGCCTCAGCGATCCGCGTGTGCGTGCGTGGCTATTTCAGATCATCACCGTTATGGCGGTGGTCGCCATGGGCTGGTATCTGTTCGACAACACCCAGACCAACCTTCAGCACCGGGGCATCACGTCCGGGTTCAGCTTTCTGGAGCGCAGCGCCGGCTTCGGCATCGCGCAACACCTGATCGACTACACCGAATCGGACAGCTATGCCCGGGTGTTTGTCATCGGCTTGCTCAACACCTTGCTGGTGACCTTTATCGGCGTGATCCTGGCGACGATCCTGGGGTTCATCGTTGGCGTGGCGCGGCTGTCGAAGAACTGGATCATCAACAAGCTGGCAACCGTTTATGTTGAGACGTTCCGCAACATTCCACCGCTGCTGCAAATCCTGTTCTGGTACTTCGCGGTGTTCCTGACCATGCCAGGGCCGCGCAACAGCCATAATTTCGCCGACACCTTCTTTGTCAGCAGCCGTGGCCTGAACATGCCGGCCGCGCAGATGGCCGGTGGGTTCTGGGCGTTTGTGATCAGTATCGTGGTGGCGATCGTCGCTATCGTGCTGATGTGCCGTTGGGCCAACAAGCGTTTCGAAGAGACAGGCGTACCGTTCCACAAGTTCTGGACCGGTCTGGCGATGTTTCTGGTGATTCCAGCCTTGTGCGCGCTGATCTTCGGTGCGCCACTGCATTGGGAAATGCCGAAACTGCAAGGCTTCAACTTTGTGGGTGGCTGGGTACTGATCCCGGAACTGCTGGCCCTGACCCTGGCCCTGACGGTGTACACCGCCGCGTTCATCGCCGAGATCGTGCGTTCCGGGATCAACTCGGTCAGCCACGGTCAGACCGAAGCGGCGCGTTCGCTGGGGCTGCGCAACGGTCCGACCCTGCGCAAGGTCATCATCCCGCAAGCCCTGCGGGTGATCATTCCGCCACTGACCAGCCAATACCTGAACCTGGCGAAGAACTCCTCGCTGGCGGCCGGTATCGGTTATCCGGAAATGGTTTCGCTGTTCGCCGGCACCGTGCTGAACCAGACCGGCCAGGCGATCGAAGTCATTGCCATCACCATGAGCGTGTACCTGACGATCAGTATCAGCATTTCCCTGCTGATGAACTGGTACAACAAGCGCATTGCGCTGATCGAGCGGTAAGGAATAGCGCATGAGTACTCATATTTTCAAACCCGACATGCCCCCACCGAGCAGCAGCATCGGCGTGCTGGCATGGATGCGCGCGAACATGTTCTCCAGCTGGCTCAACACCCTGTTGACCCTGTTTGCGTTTTATCTGATTTACCTGATGGTTCCGCCACTGCTCAGCTGGACGATCTTCGATGCCAACTGGGTCGGCACCACTCGCGCCGACTGCACCAAGGAGGGGGCCTGCTGGGTGTTCATCCAGCAGCGTTTCGGCCAGTTCATGTACGGCTACTACCCGGCGGAACTGCGCTGGCGCGTGGACCTGACTGTGTGGCTGGCGGTCATCGGCGTGGCGCCGCTGTTCATCAAGCGCGTTGCGCACAAGGCGGTATACGGGCTGAGCTTCCTGGTGGTGTACCCGATCGTTGCCTGGTGCCTGCTGCATGGCGGCGTCTTCGGCCTCGACACCGTGGCGACCAGTCTGTGGGGCGGTCTGATGCTGACCCTGGTGATCGCCACTGTCGGTATTGTCGGCGCATTGCCGCTGGGGATCATGCTGGCACTGGGCCGTCGCTCGAACCTGCCGGCGATTCGCGTGGTCTGCGTGACCTTCATCGAGTTCTGGCGCGGCGTGCCATTGATCACGGTGCTGTTCATGTCCTCGGTGATGCTGCCCTTGTTCCTGCCTGAAGGCATGAACTTCGACAAGCTGCTGCGGGCCTTGATCGGGGTGATCCTGTTCCAGTCGGCCTACGTGGCCGAAGTGGTGCGCGGCGGTCTGCAAGCGATTCCCAAAGGTCAGTACGAAGCTGCAGCCGCAATGGGCCTCGGTTACTGGCGCAGCATGGGCCTGGTGATTCTGCCGCAAGCCCTGAAGCTGGTGATTCCGGGCATCGTCAACACCTTCATTGCGCTGTTCAAGGACACGAGCCTGGTGATCATCATCGGCCTGTTCGACTTGCTCAACAGCGTCAAGCAAGCCGCCGCCGACCCGAAATGGCTGGGCATGGCCACTGAAGGCTATGTGTTTGCGGCCCTGGTGTTCTGGATTTTCTGTTTTGGTATGTCCCGCTATTCCATGCATTTGGAACGCAAGCTGGACACTGGCCACAAGCGTTAGGAGTACTCCAATGAGTGAAGCGATCAAACAACCTGTGAGCCCTGAAGGCATTATTCAGATGCAGGGCGTGAACAAGTGGTACGGCCAGTTCCACGTGCTGAAAGACATCAACCTGAATGTCAAACAAGGCGAGCGTATCGTGTTGTGCGGGCCGTCGGGTTCCGGCAAGTCGACCACCATTCGCTGCCTCAACCGTCTGGAAGAGCACCAGCAAGGCCGCATCGTGGTCGATGGCGTGGAGTTGACCAACGACCTGAAGCAGATCGAAGCGATTCGTCGCGAAGTCGGCATGGTGTTCCAGCACTTCAACCTGTTCCCGCACCTGACCATTCTGCAAAACTGCACGCTGGCACCGATGTGGGTGCGCAAGATGCCCAAGCGCAAGGCTGAAGAAATTGCCATGCATTACCTGGAGCGCGTGCGTATTCCGGAGCAGGCGCACAAGTTTCCGGGGCAACTGTCCGGCGGTCAGCAACAGCGTGTGGCGATTGCCCGCGCGCTGTGCATGAAACCGAAAATCATGCTGTTCGACGAACCGACTTCGGCGCTCGACCCCGAGATGGTGAAAGAGGTTCTGGACACCATGATCGGTTTGGCCGAAGACGGCATGACCATGCTCTGCGTCACCCACGAAATGGGCTTTGCCCGCACCGTGGCCAACCGCGTGATCTTCATGGACAAGGGTGAAATCGTCGAACAGGCCGCGCCGAACGACTTCTTCGACAACCCGCAGAACGACCGCACCAAGCTGTTCCTGAGCCAGATTTTGCATTGATCGAAGTCAGGCAGTGAAATAAACCCGGACAGTGTCCGGGTTTATTTTTGCTTGCGGTTTATGGCGCGGTAACGCCTTCGTGTTCTTTGTGGCAAAGATATGCCTGATGAGGTGTGGTGGCAGTTTTTGAGGCGCTTCGCACCCCAGCGGGAGCAAGCTCCCTCGCCACAGTGGTGTGTTTTTTTCCATAAGACACCTTGCACCTTGAGATATAAATCACCCTCAAAGGGTTAATTTTAACAATCGAAAATCCCACTCCCTTTCCTGCCTCCTAACCCTGGAAGCTTGTCCTCTCGGACGAAGCTGACTAACATGTCAGAAAATTCATCCTATGATTGGATGAAAGGGCGAATTTAATGACAGACACCTCCCCACTGGTTAAGCGTTCTCTGGTCGATCAGGCCCTTGAACAGTTGCGCCTGCGCATCAACAACGGCACCTGGACAGTCGGCCAACGCTTGCCCACAGAGCCTGAACTGGCGACCGAACTGGGTATCAGCCGTAACACCGTCCGTGAAGCCATGCGGGTGTTGGCGTTTTCAGGCTTGATCGAGATTCGTCAGGGTGATGGCAGTTACCTGCGGGCGGTCGTCGATCCGCTCGACACCCTGAAAGCCTTGTCCTGCTGCTCTCACGAGCAGGCCCGGGAAACCCGGCACATTCTGGAGGTCGAGGCGATCGGTCTGGCGGCGTTGCGTCGTACCGATGAAGACCTCATCGCACTGCGTGAGGCCTTGGGTGTCAGCGGCAGGCATTATCACGGTGACCTCGACAGCTACATCGCCTGCGATCTGGTGTTTCACCGTCGTTTGGTGGACGCCGCGCATAACCCGACCCTCAGCGAGCTGTATCGCTATTTCTCCAGCGTCATCGGCGCGCAACTGCGCCAGACCCTCAACATCACTCCCAGACGCCAAGAGGTGTTCGACCTGCATGTCGAACTGCTCGATGCTGTCGAGCAACGCGATCCGGAACGTGCCAAAGCCATTTCCCGGCAGTTGATCAATGAACCTTGAAACCGAGAACGCCATGTCCAGTGACAACAGCCAGATCACCGAAGCCAAACGCACGGCCGAGCTCGAAGAGCTGCTGATCGATGCCGAGGCCGATGACGAACAGGTCCAGCAAAGTCATCCGGTTTTGCGTCGACCCTGGTTGTTGCTGCTGGGGCTGATTCTGGTGGCACTGAACCTGCGCCCGGCGCTGTCGAGCATGGCGCCACTGCTCAGCGACGTGTCGAAAAGTCTCGGGCTGTCGGCGGCCCAGGCCGGTTTGCTGACCACGTTGCCGGTGCTTTGCCTTGGGCTGTTCGCGCCGCTGGCGCCGCTGTTGGCGCGGCGTTTTGGCGCCGAGCGAGTGGTGCTGGGGATTTTGCTGACGCTGGCCGGCGGGATCATTCTGCGCAGTTCGTTCGGTGAAATTGGCCTGTTCGCCGGCAGCGTACTGGCCGGCGCCAGCATTGGCGTGATCGGCGTTTTGTTGCCGGGCATCGTCAAGCGCGACTTTGCCAGACACGCGGGCACCATGACCGGCGTTTACACCATGGCCCTGTGCCTGGGCGCGGCCATGGCAGCGGGTGCGACGGTGCCCTTGAGCCAGCATTTCGACGAAAGCTGGGCGCTCGGTCTGGGTTTCTGGGTTGTTCCGGCGCTGGTCGCGGCAATGTTCTGGTTGCCGCAAGTTGGTCAGAAACACGGCGCGCACCACGTCGCCTATCGCGTCCGGGGATTGCTGCGTGACCCATTGGCCTGGCAAGTGACCCTGTATATGGGCCTGCAATCCTCGCTGGCCTACATCGTCTTTGGCTGGTTGCCGTCGATCCTGATCGGCCGTGGCCTGACCCCGACCCAGGCCGGGCTGGTGCTCTCCGGTTCGGTGATCATCCAGTTGGCCAGTTCGCTGGTGGCGCCGTGGCTGGCGACGCGCGGCAAGGATCAGCGGTTGGCGATCGTCGTCGTCATGTTGCTGACTCTTGGCGGTCTTTTCGGCTGCCTTTATGCGCCAATTGAAGGCCTGTGGGGCTGGGCGATTCTGCTCGGGTTGGGGCAGGGCGGCACATTCAGCCTGGCGCTGACCCTGATCGTGCTGCGTTCGCGCGATGCCCACGTGGCGGCCAATCTGTCGAGCATGGCCCAGGGTTTTGGTTACACCCTGGCGTCCATGGGGCCGTTTGCGGTGGGCATCGTGCATGACTGGACCGGCGGCTGGACTGCGCTGGGCTGGATCTTCGGCGTGATCGGCCTCGGTGCGATCATCGCTGGCCTCGATGCGGGGCGTTCGTTGTACGTCCAGGTCGAAAGCGAACGCGTCTAAGGCCAACGCACCACTGGTATTCCTGTCGCGAATGCCGGTAGTTTTCCAGGCGTTTGCAGATTATCGTGCAGGCATCTTTCGAAGCCATTTTTGCAAATGCAGGGAGCCTGCCCATGAGTGATGCCAACCGCGCATTGATCACTGAGTTCTATCAAGCCTTCCAGCGGCTGGATGCCGAAGCCATGAGTGCCTGCTACACCGAGGACGTGGTGTTCAGTGATCCGGCGTTCGGCGAACTGCGCGGGCGCGATGCCGGCGACATGTGGCGGATGCTTACCACTCGTGCCAAAGGCTTTTCCCTGACCTTCGATAACGTCCGCGCCGACGAGCGCACGGGCGGCGCCCATTGGGTGGCGACCTACCTGTTCACCCAGACCGGCAATACGGTGGTCAACGACATTCATGCGCGTTTTGTGTTCCGTGACGGCAAGATCTGCGAGCACCACGACCATTTCGATTTGTGGCGCTGGTCGCGTCAGGCGTTGGGTTTCAAAGGTCTGTTGCTGGGTTGGACGCCACTGGTGAGCAACGCTGTGCGCGCGCAGGCCTTGAAGGGGCTGAGGGCATTCCAGGCCAGTCGCTGATAAGATCGCGGGGTGTTTCCTTTCAAACCTTGATCGTCACGTGAACTCCCTGAGCGAATCCTCTGACAGCGGCGCCGAGCCAACCCATCCGGTCACCAAGCCGTGGTTCGTGTATCTGGTTCGTGCGGCCAACGGTTCACTGTACTGCGGGATCAGTGACGACCCCGTCCGTCGTTTTGCTACTCACCAGAGCGGCAAAGGCGCGCGTTTCTTCCTCACCAGCCCGGCCGTGGCGCTGGTCTACACCGAAGCCTGCCGCGATAAAAGCGAAGCGTTGCGTCAGGAGCGCCTGATCAAAAAACTCAAAAAAAGCGCCAAGGAATGTCTGGTGGCGAGCGCGGCCGGGGGATTATCACGCTGACGGATAAGTGCCCATCAGGCGGATGGGTAGGCCGCTATCCGATTGCGCGCTAAGCTGCCGACTTCTAACACCTGCGGCGGGTTCCAGCATGTCAGAGTTGATTCTTCATCACTATCCGGCTTCTCCTTTTGCGGAAAAGACCCGGCTGTTGCTCGGTTTCAAAGGCTTGTCCTGGCGTTCCGTGATGATTCCCCGGATGATGCCAAAACCTGATCTGACGGCACTGACCGGCGGCTACCGCAAGACCCCGGTGTTGCAGATTGGCGCAGATATCTACTGCGACACGGCGTTGATTGCTCGGCGCCTGGAGCAGGAAAAGGCGTTGCCAGCGTTGTTCCCCGAAGGCCGGGAGATGATCAGTGCGAGCTTTGCTGCCTGGGCTGATTCGGTGATGTTTCAGCATGCGGTGAGCTTGGTGTTTCAGCCCGAATCGGTAGCGGTGCGTTTTGCCAAGCTGTCGCCGGAAGCGATCAAGGCGTTTGTTGCGGACCGTGCCGGATTGTTCAGCGGTGGGAACACCATGCGATTGTCGGCCGAGCAGGCCAGGCATCAATGGCCGACGATCATGGCGCGGCTCGAGCAGCAATTGCAGCGCGAGGACGGTGACTACCTGTTTGGTGAGCCTTCGATTGCCGACTTCGCCATGGCCCATCCGTTGTGGTTTCTCAGGGGCACGCCGGTGACTGCACCGTTGGTCGATGTTTATCCGGCAGTGTCGGCCTGGTTGGCTCGGGTCATGGGGTTCGGGCATGGCGCGTTTAGCGAGATGACGGCTGAAGAGGCGCTGGAGGTTGCGCGTGATTCAACGCCTGCGGTCTTGCCGGACGAACAGTTCGACGAGCCGAACGGCTTCAAGGCTGGCCAGCAGGTGGCGATTGCCGCGATTGACTATGGCGTTGATCCGGTTGTGGGCGAGTTGCTGTTTGCCGGCAGCGAAGAGCTGATCCTGCGCCGCGAAGATGAGCGCGGCGGGCGGGTGCATGTGCACTTCCCACGGCTTGGTTTTCGGATTGAAGCACACCAGGCGTCATAAAACGGATCCGTAGGAGGGGCCGCCCCCTCTTCGAGGCCGCGCTGTCGCGTAAGGAACATG
>CAYNGZ010000128.1:0-14431 GCA_964396695.1 uncultured Pseudomonas sp. | reverse complement strand
GGTTCTTTCCGAAACGGGCCTGATGAAGCGACCTGTTTTTCGCGGCCGCCGGAAATTGAGTACGAGGCAAGACGGACGCGGAGTACGGGTCATTGGGCTTCTGCGCCGGACCGACGCAGCCCGTGAGCACGGCAATCCCTCTCAGTGCGAGAACAGATACAATGCGATTCATGACCCTACCTCACGGTGTTGCTGGCAGCTTCATGCCACCTCATAGACTTGATTACAGATTCTGCGTTACGAACGAGAGCATCTGGTCGGCGGTGGAGATCACCTTGGAGTTCATCTCGTAGGCGCGCTGAGTGGTGATCATGTTGACCATCTCTTCAACGGTGCTGACGTTGGAGGTTTCCAGGGTGTTCTGCAGCGTGGTACCAAAGCCGTTCAGGCCCGGGGTGCCGATTTGCGGCGCGCCGCTGGCAGCGGTTTCCAGGAACAGGTTGTTACCTGCAGCCTGCAGACCGGCCGGGTTGATGAAGTCGGCGGTTTGCAGATTGCCGATCACTTGCGCGGCGGCGGCGCCTGGAATGGTGATCGACACTGTACCGTCACGACCAACCGTGAAGGTCTGTGCGTTGTTTGGAATGACGATGGCCGGCTCCAGGGCAAAGCCGCTGGCGTTGACGATCTGGCCATTGGAGTCCAGGTGGAACGTACCGTCACGGGTGTAGGCGGTCGTACCATCCGGTTGCAGGATCTGGAAGAAACCACGACCGTCGACCGCCATGTCCAGCGGCTGGTCGGTGGTTTGCAGGCTACCGGCGGTGAAGTTTTTCTGAGTGCCGACAATGCGCACACCGGTACCCACTTGCAGACCCGACGGCAGTGCGCTGTCCTGGGTCGACTGGGCGCCTGGCTGACGCTTGATCTGGTACAACAAGTCCTGGAACTCGGCACGGTCACGTTTGAAACCCGTGGTCGATACGTTCGCCAGGTTGTTGGAAATAGTCGTCAGGTTGGTGTCCTGGGCGGACAGACCTGTTTTGGCAACCCATAGAGCCGGAAGCATTCAATTCTCCTCGTGCGCCTGTTTTACGGCGCGACGTTCTGATAATTAGCTGATCTGCAAGACCCGAGCCATGGCCTGGTCGTCGTCTTTGGCGGTGTTCATCATCTTGATGTGCAGCTCGAACTGCTTGGACAAGGCCAATACCGAGGTCATTTCTTCAACGGCGTTGACGTTGCTCGACTCAAGGAAGCCCGACACCAGCTTCACGTTGGCATCGGCCGGTGCCGGCTTGCCGTCCGCGGTCTGGATCGCGCCATCCAGCCCCTTGGTCATGTTCTTGATGTCCGGATTGACCAGTTTGATGCGGTCAATTTCTGCCATGACCCGCGGGCCTTCACCCATCGACCGAATGCTGATGGTGCCATCCTGACCCACTTCGATTTTCTGCTCGGGCGGCACGGCAATCGGACCACCGTTGCCCATGACCGGCATACCGTTGCCGGCGCGCAACACACCCAAGGCGTCGACATTCAGGCTGCCGGTGCGCACATAGCTTTCGCCGCCATTGGGGTTCTGCACGGCTATCCAGCCGCTGCCGCTGACCGCCACATCGAGGTCACGGCCGGTTTCGATCATCGAGCCAGGAGAGAAGTCGGTGGCAGGACGTTCGGTCATGGCAAACGCTCGCGCCGGAAAGCTGTCACCAAACACCGGCATCGATCGCGCCTGCTCCAGGTCCTTCTGAAAACCGTTGGTGGAGATGTTCGCCAGGTTGTTGGCATGAGCCTTTTGCGCCAGTGCGTTCTGGCTGGCGCCGGTCATTGCCACATAAAGGTACTTGTCCACAGTCTTTCCTCTGCATGTCGGACGTTTGCCGTCCACCGCTGTACTGCTGAGCCTCAAGCAATTTGCAGACCAACTTCCACGCAGGGGTTCACACCCCTGTAAACAAAGGACTTGAGAGAAATCAGGAGGGAATGGGTGATTGTGTGAAAGACGAAAAACCGGCGCGGTTATGCCGCTTGGCGGCAACAGATCAAAAGATCGCAGCCTTCGTAGGAGCTGCCGCAGGCTGCGATCTTTTGACCTTCAACCGTTGTCTTTTCCAACCTCGTACTCACGCAGCTTGTTGGCAATGGTGGTGTGGGACACGCCCAGGCGCTTGCCCAGCTGGCGACTGCTCGGATACTCGGAATACAGCCGCTCCAGCACCGCCTTTTCGAAACGCCCGACAATCTCGTCCAGCCCGCCTTCCAGCGAGAAATCCCCGAGAGGTTGGCGCACGCCGTAATCCGGCAGGCGGATATGTTCAGCCTTGACCGTGCCGCCGTCACACAACGAAACCGCCTGAAACAACACGTTCTCCAACTGCCGGACGTTGCCCGGCCAGTGGTAATGGCTGAGCCTGTCCATCGCCGCCGGCGCCAGTTTCGGTAACGGGCAGCCAATCTGCCGACTGGCCTGATCGAGGAAGTGCTCCACCAGCGGCGTCAGACCGTCGAGGCACTCACGCAGTGGCGGGATGTGCAGCGAAAGCACATTCAAACGATGGTAAAGATCCTGACGGAATTCGCCGCTGGCACACAGCTCGGACAAATCGACCTGGGTTGCGCAGATCACCCGCACATCCAGATAAACCTCTTCATCGCTGCCGACCCGACGGAAGCAACCGTCCTGCAAGAACCGCAGCAGCTTCACCTGTAAGCGCGGGCTCATTTCCCCGACGCCGTCGAGAAACAGCGTACCGCCCGCCGTCAACTCCAACAGCCCGAGCTTGCCTTCGGCCCGCGCCCCTTCGAATGCGCCCGGGCCGTAACCGAACAGCTCGGTCTCGGCCATCGACTCTGGCAACCCGGCGCAGTTGAGCGCCATCAACGGCGACTGCCCACGCGGGCTGGCCAGATGGCAGGCGCGAGCCAACAACTCTTTACCCGTGCCGGTCTCGCCTTCAATCAACAGCGGCGCATCCAGCGGTGCCATGCGCCGCGCCTCCCGAACCACCGCCGCCATGACTTTGGAACTCTGGAAAATGCTGTCGAAGCCGCGCAACTCCTGTTTGCGCACGTTATAGATGCGCTCACCGACCCGATCAGCGCGATGCAGCGTCAACACCGCACCGGCCATGGCCTCACTGTCGTCATGCTCCGATTGCAACGGCGCGATATCGGCCAGGAATACGTCGCCCTTGACCTTGACCCGCAAGCCGTTGATCCGCGACTTGTTGGCGCGCACCAGCTCCGGCAGATCGAAGTCCTCGGCATAACGCGACAGGGGAATGCCCGGCACCTCGTCCACCCGCACACCGAGCAATTGCGCGGCGGCGCGGTTGGCCGCAACGATCGAGCCGCCCATGTCGATCGACAGCACCGGAAACTCCAGCGCGCCGAGTAGGGCATTCAACTCCATGTGCCGACGCTCGCTGGGCATCAGCCCTACGCGCTTTACGCCAAACACACCGGCTATTGCCTCGAACTTCGGACGCAATGCCTGGAACTGAATGTTGATCAGGTTCGGGCAATGCAGGTAGATCGCGTTGCCATGCTCACCGCCGACCTCACCACGGGCAACGTTGATCCCGTATTCCACCAGCAGGTTGAGAATGTCGCGCAGGATGCCGATGCGGTTCTGGCAATGGACTTTGATACGCATATAAAGGCCCGAACGGTGGTGAATAGAGCGCGCAACGAGGATTTTTCTGCCGAGGCGCAAAGTTAGTCGTCAAGATTATGTGACAGCTTCAGGCCTTTTCAAACCGTGAAATCTCAATACCTGCGCCACAACCACCGATCCGTAACGAATACTTTACGAAAATCCGGGAATTCTCCTGTGCACAACGTCCAGACGCTGCTGCAAATTCGGATACTTCGGGTTATTTCTGGGTCTATAAGCAAGACACAACAAGAACGTATCCCTTTGCAGGAGAGCAGCATGAAGCAGACGCAATACGTGGCCCGCGAGCCCGATGCGCAAGGTTTTATCCACTACACCGCTGAAGAACATGCGGTGTGGAATACGCTGATCACTCGCCAGCTGAAAGTGCTTGAGGGTCGTGCATGCCAGGAATACACGGACGGCATCGAAAAACTTGGCCTGCCCCATGACCGCATTCCGCAACTCGACGAAATCAACAAAGTCCTCGGCGAGACCACCGGCTGGCAAGTCGCCCGGGTACCGGCACTGATTCCGTTCCAGACTTTCTTTGAATTGCTGGCCAACAAGCAGTTTCCGGTCGCGACCTTTATTCGTACTCGCGAAGAACTGGACTACCTGCAAGAGCCGGACATTTTCCACGAGATCTTTGGGCACTGTCCGCTGCTGACCAACCCCTGGTTTGCAGAATTCACCCACACTTACGGCAAACTCGGCCTACAGGCCTCCAAGGAAGAGCGTGTCTATCTGGCGCGCCTGTACTGGATGACCATCGAGTTCGGCCTGGTCGACACGCCAGAAGGCAAACGCATCTACGGCGGCGGCATCCTCTCTTCACCGAAAGAAACCGTGTACAGCCTGTCCGGCGAGCCAGAGCATCAAGCCTTTGATCCGCTGGAGGCGATGCGCACACCGTATCGCATCGACATCCTGCAACCGCTGTACTTTGTCCTGCCCGACCTCAAGCGCCTGTTCGATCTGGCCCACGAGGACATCATGGGCTTGGTTCATCAAGGTATGCAGCTGGGGCTGCACGCACCGAAGTTTCCGCCTAAACCCAAGGCGGCCTGAGAGCGCCGCAGTCGCGGCGCCCTGCAAAAAATAGTAACGTCTAACAAGAACTGAATTCAGGAATACACCATGAACGCTCTGAACCAAGCCCATTGCGAAGCCTGCCGTGCCGATGCCCCACAAGTCAGCGACGAAGAACTGCCGGCGCTGATCAAGCAGATCCCTGACTGGAACATCGAAGTTCGCGACGGCGTGATGCAGCTGGAAAAAGTTTTCCTGTTCAAGAATTTCAAATTCGCCCTGGCCTTTACCAACGCCATGGGTGAAATCTCCGAGGCCGAAGGTCACCACCCAGGCCTGCTCACCGAGTGGGGCAAAGTCACCGTGACCTGGTGGAGCCACTCGATCAAAGGCCTGCACCGCAACGACTTCATCATGGCCGCGCGCACCGACGAAGTCGCCAAGACCGCAGAGGGACGCAAGTAATGCATTTCGACGCCATCGGCCGAGTACCCGGCGACCCGATCCTCGGCCTGATGGAGGCCTATGCGCAGGACACCAATCCGAACAAGTTCGACCTTGGGGTGGGCGTCTACAAGGATGCCCAGGGCCTGACGCCGATTCCGCAGTCGGTGAAACTCGCCGAACTGCGCCTGGTGGATTGTCAGACCACCAAGACCTACATCGGTGGTCACGGTGACGCGGCGTTCGGCAAGGTGATCAATGAACTGGTGCTCGGCGCCAATTCCGCACTGATCGCCGAGCAGCGTGCCGGCGCCACCCAGACGCCGGGTGGCACCGGCGCCTTGCGCCTGAGCGCCGACTTCATCGCGCAATGCCTGCCGGGCCGTGGCATCTGGCTGAGCAACCCGACCTGGCCGATTCACGAAACCATCTACGCCACCGCCGGCCTCAAGGTCAGTCACTACCCCTACGTGGGCAGCGACAACCGCCTCGACGTCGAAGCGATGCTCGCGACTCTGAACCTGATCCCCAAAGGCGACGTGGTGCTGCTGCACGCCTGCTGCCACAACCCGACCGGTTTCGACCTGTCTCACGATGACTGGCGCCGCGTGCTGGAGGTGGTTCGCAGCCGCGAACTGCTGCCGCTGATCGACTTCGCCTATCAGGGTTTTGGCGATGGCCTGGAACAGGACGCCTGGGCAGTACGGTTGTTTGCCGCTGAACTGCCTGAGCTGCTGATCACCAGTTCCTGCTCGAAGAACTTCGGCCTGTATCGCGATCGCACCGGAGCGCTGATCGTCTGCGCGAAGGATGCCGAGAAGCTGGTGGATATCCGCAGCCAATTGGCCAACATCGCTCGCAACCTGTGGTCGACACCACCAGATCACGGCGCGGCCGTGGTGGCGACCATTCTCGGCGACCCAGAGCTGAAACAGCTGTGGGCCGATGAAGTGGAAGCCATGCGCGTGCGCATCGCACAACTGCGTTCGGGCCTGGTGGAAGCGCTGGAACCGCACGGCTTGGGCGAACGCTTTGCGCATATCGGCGTGCAACGCGGGATGTTTTCCTATACCGGTCTGACGCCGGCTCAAGTGAAAAACCTGCGGGACAATCACAGCGTGTACATGGTCAATTCGGGGCGTGCCAACGTCGCCGGGATTGATGCCACACGCCTGGATTTGCTGGCGCAAGCTATCGCTGACGTCTGTCGCCCATAAAAGATCGCAGCCTGCGGCAGCTCCTACAGGATGTACGTCGATCCAATGTAGGAGCTGCCGCAGGCTGCGATCTTTTGCTATTAATTTGCACCTCCTCCTGACCTGTCTAGACAATCCCATCCGTCGCAACAAAGGGAGATAAAAGTCTTTTTGTCATCTCCCCTGCTGTATCCTGCCAAGGCTTTTTAAAAGCGCGGATCTACACAGCGATTTAAAAACAGACTTAGCGAGGAGCAAGCACCATGCACGAGATTCCTAATCTCCCCTTCCCAAGCCTGCACGAAACTGCGCAGACAACCCCGCAACAAGCCGGTGCCCAACAGCCCGAGCCAAAAGAAGCCACTGGCAGCCGCAAGGCCGACAGCGAAGACTGAAAAAGCACTACCCAGACCGTGTGGAAAGCGCTAACTCATGCGCTTTCCACACCGCCTGAACCAAGGACCCGCCCATGAGCGACACCTTCACCGAAAGCCAGGCCAGCGTACTGATCGGCACCGCCGAAAAGATGATCGATGTCTGGAACCGCCTGACACCCGAAAAACAAGCCCTGCTGCTGGCCCGCTTCGGCAGCCAGGAAAACGCCCTCGCGGCACTGGTCACCACGCAACTGATTGCACCCGCCAAAACCTGATGTCACGCTGACGAAACGACAGCACGCACAGCGCTCCGATTTCTTCCCCTCCCCGCGTCCAACCACCGGTATCATAAGCAACCTATCTATCCTGCTGTCCCGTGGACCTCTTCCCATGCCAGATCCTCAGCGCCCCATGGCGGTCACGCTGCAAGTCGTTTCCATCGTCCTGTTTACCTTCATCGGCTATCTGAATATCGGCATCCCCTTGGCCGTGTTGCCGGGCTATGTGCACAGCGACCTGGGTTTTGGCGCGGTAATCGCCGGCCTGGTGATCAGCGTGCAATACCTCGCCACCCTGCTCAGCCGTCCATACTCGGGCCGGATCATCGACAACCAGGGCAGTAAACGCGCGGTGATGTATGGCCTGGCCGGGTGTGGCTTGAGCGGGGTGTTCATGCTGTTGTCGGCCTGGACGCAAAGCCTGCCGACCTTGAGCCTGATCAGCCTGCTGATCGGTCGGCTGGTGCTGGGCAGCGCCGAAAGCCTGGTGGGTTCAGGCTCGATTGGCTGGGGCATCGGCCGCGTCGGTGCAGCGAATACCGCCAAGGTCATTTCCTGGAATGGTATCGCCAGTTACGGCGCTCTGGCCGCTGGCGCACCGTTCGGTGTGCTGCTGGTGCATCACTTCGGGCTGTGGAGCATGGGCGTGAGCATTCTGCTGCTGGCCGCGCTGGGGCTGCTGCTGGCCTGGCCGAAAACCGCGGCACCGATCGTTGCCGGCGAACGCCTGCCCTTCATGCATGTCCTGGGACGGGTGCTGCCCCACGGCTGCGGACTGGCACTGGGCTCGATCGGTTTCGGCACCATCGCCACTTTCATCACCCTGTATTACGCCACCCGACACTGGGATAACGCCGTGCTCTGCCTGAGCCTGTTCGGCGCCTGCTTCATTGGCGCGCGCCTGCTGTTCGGCAACCTGATCAATCGCCTCGGCGGCTTTCGCGTGGCGATTGCCTGCCTGTCGGTCGAAACCCTCGGCTTGTTGCTGCTGTGGATAGCGCCGGATGCCCATTGGGCACTGGCGGGCGCGGCGTTGAGCGGATTTGGCTTCTCGCTGGTATTCCCGGCGCTGGGTGTGGAGGCGGTGAATCTGGTGCCGGCGTCCAGCCGTGGCGCGGCGGTCGGGGCTTATTCGTTGTTTATCGACTTGTCGTTGGGGATCACCGGGCCATTGGCGGGCGCCATTGCAGCCGGATTCGGCTTTGCCTCGATCTTCCTGTTCGCCGCCCTCGCGGCCTTGAGCGGTTTGATGCTCAGCTTCTACCTGTACCGCCAGTCGCCACTGCACCTGAACGAAAAGTATCGTGAAGAGCGCGAAGCGCGTTAAAAGTCGACTTTACCCCGCCCGGCCTTGATCGATCCGCGCTTGGTTTTTGACTCCAGTCGGCGCTTCTTCGAACCCAGGGTCGGCTTGGTCGGGCGGCGTTTCTTCTCAACCTTGGTGGCGCTGAGGATCAACTCGGTCAGACGCGCCAGCGCATCGGCACGGTTGGCTTCCTGCGTGCGGTATTGCTGGGCCTTGATGATGATCACGCCTTCACTGGTAATCCGACTGTCACGCAACGCCAGCAACCGTTCCTTGTAGAACGCTGGCAAGGACGACGCCGGAATATCGAAGCGCAGGTGCACCGCACTCGACACCTTGTTGACGTTCTGCCCACCTGCACCTTGCGCACGAATGGCGGTCAATTCGATCTCGGCATCCGGCAGATGCACGTTGTTGGAAACCCTCAGCATTGTATTCTCATAGTGATTCCTAAAATATCCAAGCATCCATAAAGCCCTTGATTATTAAGGCTTTAGGCGTTCTTCTATTGTCTCAGTGTTTCACGATACAACGCGACTTTTCAGGCAAAACGGGAAATAAACGGGAAAAATGGCCAAGCGAATTCGACTGACAGAAATGGAAGCCTACAACGTCAAGGGCAAGAAATCCGAACCTATCGGAACCCGTGGCAAAGGCACCCTAACACTCGAACGCAAAACGGCTGGGTTCATAAACGGCTACTACCGCGAACGTACGAATGCTGGTGACAAGCGCGTAGTGTTGGGCACTCTGACCAAGAAACCACGCTCCGGTACAAATGAAATGGACCTGGACACGATGAGACTTGCTGCTCTGCGCATAGCGACCGCGTCCATAGCCGCCGGGGGCCTTGAGCAGTACCTCAACCAACAAGTGGAACTCAAAGCCGCGGCGGAAGTAGAACATGCCCAAAAAGCTGAACGGGAAGCGAGGCGCGGGAGCTTTGGCGACCTTCTCGACAGCTACGTCGCCCACCTGGAAAAAGCGGGGAAAGTCAGCCATAGAGCAGTTGCCAACCAGTTCAAATCTCATGTCAAGGACTACCATCCAGAGCTGATAATGCGCCCCGCCGCTCGGATCGAGCCGGAGGACATCCAGCTCATTTTGTCCGGCGTACTGGGACGCAAACCGAAAGGCCGAGGGGTCGGTAATCGAGCAGGGGGTGGAGCGTCAAACTCCATGCGCTCTGTCTGCAATAACCTGCGCCTTTCGTTACAGGCAGCGTTCAGCTATGCGACCAAAGCCCACCTGTCACCCGAACGATTGGCCAACAGCGGTAAAGTATTTGCCATCCAGGCCAACCCTGTCCGGGATGTTCCTGCCGTCCAGGGTGCCAAGCGCGCCAACACAGAGTCGTTAACGCCCATTGAACTTGGCGAACTGCTGCGCTACCTGGACAAGCTGCCAGAACCAAAAAGAGCGATAACCAACGCCCTGATCTACTTTGGCGGGCAGCGAATCACCCAGCTCTGCGCCATTCCATGGACTGCTGTTACCGACGACACAATTTGCTTGCTCGATGCCAAGGGACGCAAAGAACAGGCGTGGGAGCACCTTCTGCCCATTACAGAACGAATTAGCGAAATTCTGGCCCCGCTGGTAGAGCACCACATAGGAACGGGCCCTTTCGCGTTCTCGGAAGGATCAACCGCTAGCACGTCAACGATCATCAAAGCATTCAGCGAAGCGGGCCGCGAGCTTGCGGCGTCAGGCAAAACTCGTCTATTCACATACCGTAACGTCCGCGTCAGCGCTGAAACCTTGATGGCCCACCAAGGCATCAGCACCGAAGTGCGTGCTTGGCTGCTGTCACATGGGCGTAGTGGCGTACAGTCCAAACATTACGACCGCTATAGCTACTTACCGGAAAAACGCGCAGCTCTGGAGCAATGGGGGCGCTACCTGGATGCTTTAGCGAAGGGAGATAACTCTGCCAGCAATGTCGTTTTATTAACTCGCAGATAAAAATCCGACGAACGGTAGTTATGTGTGCCATTTCCGAACATATACCCATATATGTCAAATATGTACCGACGAGGAACTTCTCTGCTGGCTCAAAACAGTTAAAACACCCTCTCCGTAGAAGTTCACAAGTTGAATACGCCTGAAATGCCCCGCTACCATGTGGGCACTGGTGAGTTACACCGTGACGATCTGAACGCCTAAAAACACTGGGCTAGACAGCACAGGCGGCAAATAGCAGACAAGAAAAAGCCCCGGTATTTGCCGTACCGGGGCCTATTCGGAAAGGGACGTTGGAGCGCCCCCTGCATACCGCGACAAGCCAGTACGCCATCCGAGAGACGAAGCTTTTTGAGGTGCTTCTTTGCGGGCTTTTAGCCAGCTGTGAAACTGTATTGCCAAGAGGCGGACGATGCAACGTCCAACCATCGACGCGAGCAGTTCACGCTCTCGGTTTTTCCGTACGTCGTTAGAGAAACCGAACAATGACACCATCCACCGACAACACCCAACTCCCCAATCTGCCGCGTGCAGGCATCCGAGCCACTACAGAACAACTCTGTACCCTCTATCAGATCAGCCGCACCACCTGGTGGCGCTGGTCGAAAGCCGACAACTTTCCAGCCCCGCTTCGCGCTGGCCGCATCCTGCGCTGGGATGCCGATGCCGTGGACGCCTTCCTCACCAGCCAGAAGGGTTGAGCCATGGCAACTTGCCTAACAACTCGACCAAGGGTTGCAAACTCGTTCGTGCGCCGCTATCGTTCGCCCGTCGCTGCCAATTCAGCGACCGGGTTTTGCAGCCCGATCACCGAAAGGCGCATAAGCGCCACCGTTCCGAAAGCTGGCGCTTTTTTTGTGTCTGCTAATTCGTTTTATGGTGGCTGTGCGCGGGGCGCTTTCGAGCGCGCCGGGTTCCTTTCGTCCCGGTCTGCAAACCTGCGTACAGCCGCCACCCAATCCTGTTTTGCAGCAGGTAGTGGCGACTCCTCAACGAAAGGAGCACCACCCATGACAGCCCTCATTCCGCCCGCAATCCGTGCACTTGCTCACCGTCGTATGGCCCTGAGCGCCCTCCGCGCAAACTCATCCCTATCCGTTCGACTCAAACGCTACAACGCCCATATGGCCATTGTCCGAAGCTGTGAAGCCATTGCTTCCAACTCACCTGAAACAACGCGGCCCCGAGTAGTTTGCTACCCATTAGCCGGCCACGACTGAGCATAAACAATCTCAGAGTTCTAACGCCTTTCTTGGCCGCTAATAACGGTCGCGTAACCCAACTTACTCGACGGGTTTAACACAATGATCATTTTTCAAATGCGCAGTAATGCGCTGATGGGATCGGCTTGCCCGAAAAAAGCCTCTGGTATCCAGCACCAGGTCAAACAAATAAATCATGACGGGTATGCAGCTCCCGTCCGTACCTATTACCAAGTCGGAGATCAGCGGAGTGTTCAGGCTGGGGACTACGGCACCGCGATTGCCGGAGACAGCGGAAAGGCCGTTGCCGGGGAAAGTGGTTTCGCCGTCGTAGGGGATCGCGGTAAGGCTCACGCTGGAGACTTCGGCACAGCCTATGCCGGAGAGTTCGCTACAGCCATCGCTGGAGATTGTGGAGTGGCCACTGTCCGGGACTGTAGCAACGCCGTTGCCGGAATCCTGGGGACAGCCATTGCAGGTGACTATGGTCAGGCCTCAGCCGGGGCAAGTGGGATGGCCATCGCCGGAATTAAGGGCGTCGTTTCCGCCGGCGAGAAAGGCGAAATCCGGCTCAGGTACAGAGACAGCCGAGCAGAACGATATCGAACCGTTATCGGCTACATCGGTGAGAACGGCCTTGAGCCGAACACTGCCTACACACTCGACGACAAACACGCTTTTGTACGGGCCACCCGTGCTTTGGGGGATGCGCAATGACTACCCCAACGTCTGTATGGGCGACAGCACAGCAGTTATGCGCTCGTTACCAAATCAGTCGCACCACGTGGTGGCGTTGGTCAACAACATCGGGCTTCCCCTTGCCTATTCGTTTTGGCCGCGCAGTGCGCTGGGACGTCAATGCAGTAGAGACTTACCTGACACG
The DNA here is from genome assembly GCA_964396695.1 of uncultured Pseudomonas sp. GTDB lineage: Bacteria > Pseudomonadota > Gammaproteobacteria > Pseudomonadales > Pseudomonadaceae > Aquipseudomonas. The sequence continues at coordinate 2,153 of CAYNGZ010000128.1, read as the reverse complement.
GCAGGAATCGAGTCAGGAGGAAGGTATTCATGAATAAGCCCAGCCCCCTCGACCAGATACGACAAGTCGCCCTACACGCCCTAACTGCTGCCGAATCGCTGTTACCCGAATGGCTACCAGGAGGAACACGCAAAGGCCGCGAATGGGTGGCACCCAACATTGCCCGCGGGGATCAGAAAGCCGGTTCCTTCGGTGTGTCGCTCGATTCTGGCCGGTGGAATGATTTTGCCGACAGTAGCGCGCACGGCGGCGACCTGGTGTCACTGCTGGCCTACCTCAACGGTTACCGACAACTGGACGCGGCCAAGGAGATTGACGAACGTCTACGCTTGGGCCTGTTCGATCTCACGGCTTCCGATGCTCGGCAGCTCCAGAAACGCCGCCGACAGGCCGAACAGGAACGCACCGCATCCGCTCTCCGCGTGCAGCAGGCCCAGGAGGCGAAAAACCTTGCCGCTGCCCGCCAGGCCTCGCAGCTCTGGAAAATGGCGAAACCCGCCGATCCGCTACACACCTACCTGCTCACCAAAGGTGTACAGCCGTATCTGTTGCGCCAGCTGAACCGAGGCCGTCTGTTGGTTCCGCTCTGCGACGACGGGCGACTGGTCAACCTACAGACCATCACACCGGACGGCGGTAAGCGTTTTTTGTCGGGTGGTCGTGTTCACGGCTGCTACTCGCCCCTGGGCAAAGTCTCTGAAGGCTGTCGCCTGTATGTCTGTGAAGGTTGGGCCACCGGCGCAACCTTGCATCTAAACACCGGGAGTCCTGTGGTCTGTGCAATGAACGCTGGCAACCTCAAGCCGGTAGCCGTGGCAATGCGTGAGCGCTACGGCACAACGCTGGATCTGGTCATTGCCGGTGACGACGACCGAAAAACGATTGGCAATCCTGGGAATCGCGCAGCCAACCAAGCAGCCCGCGCAACCGATGCTCGCGTGGTTTTCCCTGAATGGCCCAATGACGCCCCGTCTGATCTATCCGACTTCAACGACCTGTATCTCTGGCTTACAGGTCAATCCAAAGAGAGCCGCAAGGCATGAGCACTCACGAAAAAACATCCACGTTGAGCCTGGTTGGCGACCCTGCCGCTCCAGCACCTGAAAAGCTGGAGCGGCCACGCTTCGCCGTCTATGAGCACACCCGCACGATTGAGGGCAGAGCGTACAAGGCAGGAACCTGGTATCACGGTGTGAAGCAAAGCGGGCCGGAAGAAAAGACTATTCCAGTGGATCACTGGATCTGCGCACCATTAAACGTTGAAGCTGAAACGATTAACTCAGAAGACGGCAGCATTGGACGGCTTCTGTCTTTCAGTTATAGAGGACGGCGGATCGAGTGGGTAATGCCTATGGAAGCGCTCGCTGGCAAAGCTGATGAGGTAATGAAAGCGCTGATGCGTCAAGGCTTAGCCATTGAGTACCACCAGCGGCGTCATATCGCTCCGTACCTAGCGAGCCATCACGCTCCCGAGTTGGTGATCGCTACAACCACCAAACCCGGCTGGCATGAGTCTGGGGCATTTGTACTGCCCTCTCGCGTCATTGGCGGCGATAACGTGCGCTTCCAGGATTCCGGCAGGGCGGCAAACATCTTCACCACCAAGGGATCTATCAACGGCTGGCAAACCGAAATTGCCACACGCTGCCTGGGAAACCCGGTGTTGATCCTGTCGATATGCTGCGCCTTGGCAGGGCCTCTGCTCGCCAAGGTGGGAGTTAATGGCGGCGGTGTTCATTTGGTAGGGGATTCATCAAGCGGCAAGTCGCTCGCGCAGCTCTTGGCGGCGTCGATCTGGGGCAATCCTAGCAACTTCGCGGCGTCCTGGGACGTATCGAAAGGTGGTGTCGAAATTGAGGCCGCGTCTCGCAACGACACCATATTGATCCTAGATGAAATCAAACGGGCCGACCCTAAGCGTGTTCAGGAAATGGCGTATGCCATCGCCAACGGCATGGGCAAAGGCACGATGACCCGCGAGCGTGAGGGACGCGCCAAATTGATCTGGCGTGTACTCGCACTCTCCAGCGGTGAACGATCCTTATCAGACCATGCCGCCATCGGGGGCGGTAGCGCTCACGCCGGGGCAGAATTACGCATGGTGGATGTGAATGCAGGCACTCGCACACACCGCGCCTTCGATGATGTGCATG
>CAYNGZ010000127.1:0-14634 GCA_964396695.1 uncultured Pseudomonas sp. | reverse complement strand
AGGACGACGTGTTCTGGTGCACCGCCGACGTCGGCTGGGTCACCGGCCACAGTTATATCGTCTACGGCCCGCTGGCCAATGGCGCGACCACCCTGATCTTCGAAGGTGTGCCGAGCTACCCGAACAGCTCGCGGTTCTGGCAGGTCATCGACAAGCATCTGGTGAATATCTTCTACACCGCACCGACCGCCCTGCGGGCCTTGATGCGTGAAGGACTGGAACCCTTGAAAGACAGCTCACGCGCCAGTTTGCGGCTGCTGGGCAGCGTCGGCGAGCCGATCAACCCGGAAGCCTGGGACTGGTATTTCAACGCGGTCGGCGAGCAGCGCTGCCCGATCGTCGACACCTGGTGGCAGACCGAAACCGGCGGCATCATGCTCAGCCCGCTGGTCAGCGCGCAACGAATCAAACCTGGCTGCGCGACCCGCCCGATGTTCGGCGTGCAACCGGTATTACTCGATGAACAAGGCAAGGAAATCAGCGGCGCCGGCAGTGGCGTGCTGGCGATAAAAGCCAGCTGGCCAGGGCAAATCCGCAGCGTCTACGGCGACCCGCAACGGATGGTCGACACCTATTTCAAACCCTATCCCGGCTACTACTTCACCGGTGACGGCGCGCGACGCGACGAGGATGGCGATTACTGGATCACCGGGCGCATCGATGATGTGATCAACGTCTCCGGACACCGCATCGGCACCGCCGAAGTCGAAAGCGCGCTGGTGCTGCATGACAGCATTGCCGAAGCGGCGGTGGTCGGTTACCCCCACGACCTCAAGGGTCAGGGCATCTATGCCTTCGTCACACCGATGAACGGCATCGATCCCAACGACGCGTTGAAGAAAGAACTGCTGGCCCACGTCAGCAAGGAAATCGGCAGCTTCGCCAAACCCGATCTGATCCAATGGGCACCGGCCTTGCCGAAAACCCGTTCGGGCAAGATCATGCGGCGGATCCTGCGCAAGATCGCCTGCAACGAACTCGACAGCCTCGGTGACACCTCGACCCTGGCCGACCCCAGCGTAGTCGCCGGGCTGATCGACAAGCGCCTGAACCAATGATTCGATAACCCACGCGCGGTCGCTGACCGCGCACTTTTTAATACTATTGCTAACGAGTTGTCATGGAATTCATCCGTAGCCGTATCGAAACCCAGATCATGAGCCTCCTTTCGCTGGGCAAGCTCGACCTGGAAAACCCCAAGGGCGATCCCGGGCTCTTCGGCCCCGACTCGGTGAGCTGGCAAGTGCACGGCGACTTCAGCAGCATGCTCATCGGCGGCATCAGCGCCTTGATGTTGCAAGCCTTGCACCCGCTGGCACTGGCCGGGGTCTGGGACCACTCGAACTTCCGTGAAGACATGCTCGGTCGACTGCGCCGCACCGGGCAGTTCATCTCCGGCACCACGTTCGGCTCGCGTCAGGACGCCGAATGGCTGATCGAAAAAGTCCGCACCATCCACCTGCAAGTGGTCGGCACCGCACCCGATGGCCGGCCCTACGCCGCCAGTGATCCAGACCTGCTGACCTGGGTGCACGTCGCCGAAGTCAGCAACTTCCTCGCTGCCCATTTGCGCTACCGCAACCCGAGCCTGTCACCGGCCGATCAGGACCGTTACTACGCCGAGATCGCGCTGGTCGCCGAGCGATTGGGCGCCCGCGATGTGCCGCGCTCACGGCGGGAAATCAGCGAATATCTGCAGCGAATTCGCCCGCAACTGCTCTGCGATGAACGCAGCCGCGAAGTGCTGCGGTTGCTGCTCAACGCGCCAGCACCCAGCCGACTGGCCAAACCCTTCGGCGGGCTGATGATGCAAGCCGGCATCGACCTGCTGCCCGACTGGGCCAGTGACATGCTCGGCGTCCGCCAGAACCCGCTGCAACGCAAACTGATCCGCGCCAGCGTCAATCGCAGTGCGCCGATGCTGCGCTGGGCGGTGCGCAATGGTTCGGTGCAGCGTGCCAAGCGTCGCATGGGCCTGCCGGGCTGAATCTGCCGAGCGAAACCGACAAGCTTGCTCGCGATAGCAACACCTCGGTCCCGCGCCAAGCTGTTAAACTCCCGCGCCAAATTCCCCAGCAAGGCGCGTCCATGTCTTCCTTGAATCAGGCGCTGTGCGCCGCCCTCGATCATCGCCAAGACCTGCTCGCCGAGCTGCACCAGCAAGGCACCGACTGCTATCGGCTGTTCCATGGCAGCCAGGAAGGTGCCGCTGGCCTGACCATCGACCGTTATGGCCCGCAACTGTTGGTCCAAAGCTTTCACCAACCGCTGGAACGCGACGACTTGCTCGCCTTGCACGCGACCGTCAATCAACACCTCAGCCTCAACACGCTGCTGGTCTACAACGACCGCTCGCGGGGTAACTCGCGCATTGATCGCGCAGACACGGTTTACCGCGCCGAAGAGGCCGCACTTGCCGACATGGTTGGCCATGAATGGGGCCTGAACTACCGGGTCCGTGGTCGCCACGCCGGGCAAGACCCTCTGCTGTTTCTCGACCTGCGCAACGCCCGCGGCTGGGTCAAGGACCACAGCGCCGGCAAGAGCGTGCTGAACCTGTTCGCCTACACCTGCGGCGTCGGCCTTAGCGCGGCAGCGGGCGGGGCACGCGAAGTGTGTAACCTGGATTTCGCCGAGGGCAATCTGGCCGTCGGCCGTGAGAACGGCCTGCTCAACCCGCAATTGCCGACCATGCAGTTCGTGCAGTCCGATTACTTCCCGGCCATCCGCCAGCTCGCCGGCCTGCCCATCAGTCAGCGTCGCGGGCAAAAACTGCCCGGTTACCCACGCCTGGAACAGCGCCAATATGACCTGATCCTGCTCGATCCGCCGGCCTGGGCCAAAAGCGCATTCGGCACCGTCGATCTGCTGCGCGACTACCAGAGCCTGCTCAAACCGGCGCTGTTGGCCACTGCCGATAATGGCGTGCTGATCTGCTGCAACAACCTGGCAAAAGTCAGCATGAACGACTGGCGTGAGCAGGTGCTGCGCTGTGCAGAAAAAGCCGGACGTCCAGTGCGTGACTGGAAAGTACTGACACCCGGCAGCGACTTTCCGTCGATGGATCAGAAACCGCCGCTGAAAACCCTGATCCTGCAACTCTGAGCTTTCGCCAAAAAAACCGGAAAATTGCGGTTCAAGGTGATTGCTTCGCAACCTTAATCGCGTGCCATACTCCAACGCACTCCCGATCCAGATAGATGAAGCCGCACATGCCCAAAGGACTGATTCGCGCCATCGGCGCCTTGTTGATTGCTGTCGCCCTTTACAGCTTGTTGGGTTTTTTGATTTTGCCAGGCATCGCCTTGCGGGTCGCCAATCAACAATTGGCCAACTACGCGACGGTGCCGGCGCACATTCAACGGATCGAACTCAACCCTTTCAGTCTTGAACTGACGGTGTGGGGCCTGAATATCGGTGAGCCGGGCAAGGAACAGGTCGGCTTCGAGCGCCTGTACGCCAACCTGCAAATCGACAGCCTCTGGACCCGCGCACTGCACCTGGTCGATGTGCAGCTGGACAAACCGAAAACCGAGATCCTGTTCAACAAGGACGGCAACCTGAACCTCACGCAACTGTTCAAGTTGCCGGCCAGTGAACCAACACCCGCTGACCCGAACGCCAAACCTTTCCCGCTGCGCATCGACCACATCAATCTGGCCGGTGGTTATGTACACTTCCAGGACCTGCGCCCGAGCGAGCCGATCGAGTTCCTGTATGACACGCTCAATCTGGAGCTGAACAACCTCAGCACACTGCCTGATGACAATGCCGCCATGACCCTGGTTGCGGTCGGCCCGGCGGGCGGCCGGATCGACTGGAGCGGCCACATCAGCCTGGTGCCTGTCAGCTCCGAAGGCACGCTGAAAGTCACCGATGGCAAGATGAAGTCCTGGTGGCCTTATGTGCGTGACGCGTTACCGCTGGTGCTCGAAGACGGTACCTTGAATCTGAGCACCGATTACAAGCTCAGCCTGGACAAGGGAACCGAACTGCTGCTGAACAACGCCTCGGTCAGCGTTGCTCCGTTCGCGATCAAGGCCCCGGATGGCCGGCCGCTGGCGCGCCTCGAACGTCTGGACGTCAGCGAGACCACGGTCGATCTGGTCAAACAACAAGTGATCGTCGGCAAGATCCGCAGCCAGAAACTCGAAACCTGGGCCGCCCGTGAAGCCGATGGCCAACTCGACTGGCAGAAACTCTTCGCCAGCCAACCGGCCAGGCCCGCCACAAAACCCGAGTCACCCAAAGCCCCGGCTGTCGCAGACTCGCCGCCACCAAAACCCGATCCCGCAGCGCCTGGCAAACCCTGGCAAGTGCTGCTCAAGGATGTCGAGCTGCGCAACTATCAAGTGCACCTGGCCGACCGTCAGGCCCAACCGGCGGTGGCACTGGAGCTCGGCCCGCTGAACGTCGACGTGAAGAACTTCGATAGCCTCAATGGCTCGCCGTTCACCCTCAAAGTCGATACCGGACTGGGCAAGCAGGGCAAGATTCTCGCCGATGGCGAGGTCAACCTGGCGCCGATCAGCGCCAAACTCAAGGTCCAGACCCAGGACATCGACCTGCGTGTCGCCCAGTCCTATATCAACCCGTTCATTCGTCTGGAGCTGCGCTCCGGGATGCTCGGCAGCGACCTGGCGGTTGACCTGAAAAGCACCGAGCCACTGGCGCTCAGCGTCACAGGCCGCGCCCAGGTCGATCAACTGCACACCCTGGACACCTTGAAAACCCGCGACTTCGTCAAGTGGCAGCAAGTGGTGGTCGAGGGCCTGAACTACCAACATGGCGACAGCCTGTCGATCGACAGGATCAACCTGCAACAGCCGTATGTGCGCTTCATGATCAACGATGACCGCACCACCAACATCAATGACCTGCTGATCCCGCAATCGGCCGACAGCGGCAGCAAAACCGCCGCTGCGAAACCTGCCGCGAGCAAAGACAAACCGCTGGGCATCCACATCGGCGCGATTGCCATCAACGACGGCTCGGCGAACTTCGCCGACTTCAGCCTGACCCCGAACTTCGCCACCGCCATTCAACAGCTCAACGGCCAGATCGGCACCATCGACAGCCGCCAGGTCAAACCCGCCGCCGTCGACGTCAAAGGCAAGGTCGATCGCTACGCCCCGGTGACCATCAAGGGCAGTGTCACGCCATTCGACCCGATGCTTGCACTGGATATCGCCACCAGTTTCAAACGGGTCGAGCTGACCACCCTGACGCCCTACTCCGGCAAGTTTGCCGGTTACCGGATCCGCAAGGGCCGACTCAATCTCGACCTGCACTACCAGATCATCAAAGGCCTGTTGAAAGCCGAAAACAAAGTGGTCGTGGAACAACTGCAACTGGGCGAAAAAGTCGACAGCCCGGACGCCGTGAACTTGCCGCTGAAACTGGCCATTGCACTGCTCAAGGACTCCGACGGCAAGATCTCCATCGAATTGCCGGTGACCGGTGACCTGAACAACCCGCAGTTCAGCGTGATGCCAATCATCTGGCAAACCCTGCGCAACCTGATCGTGCGCGCGGCCGAGGCACCCTTCAAGTTCATTGGCGGACTGATCGGCGGTGGCGCCGAGGACCTGGGCAGCGTGTCGTTCGCACCCGGCTCGAGCGAGTTGAACAAGAACGCCGAGTTGGCGCTCGACACCCTGGCCAAAGCGCTCAAGGAGCGTCCGGCCCTGCGTCTGGAAATCGAAGGCACCGCCGCCGAAAAGAGCGATGGCGCCTTGATTGCCGAACAGCGACTGGAACGTGAATACCAATACAACTACTACAAAATGCTCCAGCGTCGCGGCGACAAGGTTCCTGCACAAGCCTCGTTGCTGGAAGTTCCAGACAGTGAAAAAGGCCCGTTGCTCGAAGCCATCTACCGCACGCGCCTGAAAACCCAGCCACCGGCCGAATGGGCGCAGTTGGGCAAAGCCGAGCGCACCGCCAAACTGCGCGAAGATGTCATCAAGTTCTGGGCTTCAGACAAAGTGCTGCTGCGCCAACTGGGTCAGGACCGCGCCAGCAGCATCAAGGACTACCTGGTCGATAAAGCCCAACTGGCCGATGACCGGGTGTATTTCATCGACGCTAACCTGGGTGAGGCCGAAAGCGATGGCCGGGTCGTCACACCCATGCACCTGGACGCCGAGTAAGCATGAAAAACCGATTGCCGATCAGCCTGGCACTGGCGCTTGCCGTCAGCCAGGCACAGGCCCAGACCGATACATTGCGCTGCGGTAGCCAACTGATCAGTCTCGGCGATCGCACAGGTGAAGTGCTGCACAAATGTGGTGAGCCGGTGGCGCGCGACGCCTTGGGCTACAAACGCAGTGTCAATCGCCGGGAAGAGGTTCCGGTTGAAGAATGGACCTACGGCCCGAACAGCGGCATGTACCAATACCTGCGCTTTGAAGGCAACCGCCTGGTACAGATCACCAGCAAGCGCGGTAATTGATTGGAAAAGATCGCAGCCTGCGGCAGCTCCTACACCGAACTCATGGTCTGTAGGAGCTGCCGCAGGCTGCGATCTTTTGCTATTCCCGGTTCAAGCGAGAAGCCTTGAGCCTTACTGGGTTTTCAGACCGTCAGCCGACACGGCGGTGACGCCCTTGATTTTACTGGTGATGGCCACTGCAGTGTCCTTCTGATCCTTGGTGAGCGCTACAGTCGACGACAGCGATACGACGCCTTTGTTGGTTTCAACTTTGATGTCGGTGCCGGGAATACCCTTCTCGGTGACCAGATCGCTTTTCACCTTAGTGGTGATCCAGGTATCGGAAGTCGCTTCCTTGGCCTTGGTCATTTCACCGGCAGCCACCACCATCGGCGACTGAGCGGTTTGAGTGTCCTGCGCAAATGCAGCGGTGGCCATGGTCAGGGTCAGAGCGGTTGCAGTGGCGGCAGCGATAGCGAACGTCTTCATACGAGTCACTCCTGTTCTTCCAGAAAGTCTGCTGTACGCCTTCCCAGCAGGGTTAGTAGAGCTATAGCGAAGGCTGTGCCAACTTCAAAAATACAATAAAGTCATATAAATCAATTAGTTATAGAAATCGTAAATAACTGGAATCATGCAAAATGCATGACCCGGGTGTTGCGGACATGCAAGTTGCGGTTTTTATCGAAGATTCAGAATCATGAATGGCCGGGACGCTCTCGAATGACCGCGAGGCCGCCCAAGCGCGGACAAAAAAAATGCCTCGCGTCCGCAGACGCGAGGCATTGAGGGTTCGATGCACGATCAGACGCCAGTGCAACCCTTGGGTGCGTAGTCCTGCAATACAGTGGTCGCGCAGGTCCAGCCGGTTGCTGAGCGCGTGAGCGTAATGGTTTTGCTGAGCACCGGCCCTGGCGCATTGAGGATGGTGCAACCAATAGTGCCTACACCCGTGGCGGAAGTACCCGATGCCGTGATCGTGCAGTTACCGGTCGTTGCCGTGCCGCCGATCAGCGCCAGCGTCGGGTCAGTGCCCTGATTGATAATGTCTTCAAAAGGCACCTTCAACGCCGTAATTTCCTCCACCGCCGCCGTTACCTTGGCCCGCGCCTGATACTTGGAATACATCGGCAACGCAAACGTCGCCAGAATGCCGATGATCGCCACCACGATCAGCAGCTCGATGAGGGTAAAACCTTTTTGATTATTCATAGAACAGGCTCCATGCATGAGGCGAAATCTCATGTCCTGAACCTGTCAAAGCACAGCACATGCCAAACCCTGCGCCCCCTGTTTACAGGGGGGCAGATCGGCAAAAGCCCGGCGCATACCCCAAGGAACCGCACTATCTGACATTTTTTGTCACCTCAAGAGCGCTGGTTGGGTCCCATCTCTTGACTAGGCTATAAGTCTTGAACGGTCTGTGCCTGGTATCCGAATGAATGACATCACCCTCAGCGGTCTGGCCAAGCAATTGGTGCTCGTCGAATTGCTCACTGAGAACAGTGCGCAACAGGCGTATCAGCAAGCCCAACGCAACCGCATTCCCCTGGTCAGCTATCTGGTGCAAAACAAACTGGTGAACAGCCGCCAGGTCGCGGAAGTTGCCTGCGAGCATTTCGGCGTCGCCTTTCTGGACCTCGACTGTCTCGACAAAGACACCCAGCCCAAAGACCTGGTCAGCGAAAAGCTGATTCGCCAACACCACGCCCTGCCGCTCTGGCGGCGCGGTAACAAACTGTTCGTGGGCATTTCCGACCCGAGCAACCACCAGGCGATCAACGACATCCAGTTCAGCACCGGCCTCACCACCGAAGCGATCCTGGTCGAAGACGACAAACTCAGCGACGCCATCGAAAGGTTCTTCGATACCCGCAGCTCGGGCCTGGAAGACATGGTCGACGTTGACCTCGAAGGTCTGGACATCGAAACCATCGACGACCAGCGCCAGGACATCATCACCGGCCAGGACTCCGACGATGCCCCGGTGGTGCGCTTCGTCAACAAGATGCTGCTGGACGCGATCAGGGGCGGCTCCTCGGACCTGCATTTCGAGCCCTACGAAAAAAACTATCGGGTACGCGTACGGACCGACGGCATGCTGCGCGAAGTCGCCAGGCCGCCCATCCAGCTGGCGAGCCGCATTGCCGCGCGCCTCAAAGTCATGGCCAGCCTGGACATCTCGGAGCGTCGCAAACCCCAGGACGGGCGACTCAAGATGCACCTGTCGAAAAGCAAATCCATCGATTTTCGGGTCAACACGCTGCCAACGTTGTGGGGCGAAAAAATCGTGATCCGGATTCTCGACCCATCCAGCGCACAGATGGGCATTGACGCGCTGGGTTACGAGCCTGATCAGAAAGACCTGTACATGGCGGCGCTCAAACAGCCTCAAGGGCTGATTCTGGTGACCGGCCCGACCGGTTCGGGGAAAACCGTGTCGCTGTACACCGGGCTGAATATCCTCAATACCGTCGATATCAATATCTCCACCGCCGAAGACCCGGTGGAGATCAACATGGAGGGCATCAACCAGGTCAACGTCAATCCAAAGCAGGGCCTGGACTTCGCCCAGGCGTTGCGTTCATTCCTGCGCCAGGACCCGGACGTGATCATGGTCGGCGAGATCCGCGACCTGGAAACCGCCGAAATTGCGATCAAGGCAGCGCAAACCGGGCACCTGGTGCTTTCCACCCTGCACACCAACAGCGCGGCGCAAACCCTGACCCGACTGCACAACATGGGTATCCCGGGGTTCAACATCGCCACCGCCGTGCACCTGATCATTGCCCAGCGCCTGGCTCGCAAGCTATGCAGCCACTGCAAAAAAGCCCTCTCGATTCCGGACGACACGCTGATCAGGGAAGGCTTCCCGCGGGAGCGCATCGGTTCCTTCACGATCTACGAACCCGTCGGTTGCGAACACTGCAACAACGGCTACAAAGGGCGAGTCGGCATCTATGAAGTGGTGAAGAACACCGCGCAGTTGCAACGGCTGATCATGGCTGAAGGCAATTCTCTGGAGATCGACGCCCAGATGCGCAAGGACGGCTTCAGCGACCTGCGTACCTCGGGCCTGCTCAAAGCCATGCAAGGCGTCACCAGCCTTGAAGAAATCAACCGGGTCACCAAGGATTGAGTCATGGCGGTCAAAGCAGTCAAGGTCAGCGTGTACGCCTGGGAAGGCACCGATAAAAAGGGCAGCAGGATAGCCGGTGAGCTGAGTGGTCATAACGCGGCCCTGATCAAGGCTCAACTGCGCAAACAAGGCATCAACCCGAGCAAGGTGCGGAAAAAAACCGCGTCGCTGTTCAGTGCCGGCAAACGTATCACGGCATTGGACATTGCCCTCTTCACCCGGCAAATGGCAACCATGATGAAAGCCGGCGTGCCATTGCTGCAATCGTTCGACATCATCGGCGAAGGCTTCGACAGCCCGAACATGCGCAAGCTGGTGGAGGAAGTGAAACAGGACGTCGCCGCCGGCAACAGCTTCGCCACGGCGCTGCGTAAAAAACCGCAGTACTTCGATGAGCTCTATTGCAACCTGGTCGACGCGGGCGAACAGGCCGGCGCCCTCGACACGTTGCTGGAGCGGGTTGCGACCTACAAGGAAAAAAGCGAAAGCCTCAAGGCCAAGATCAAGAAAGCCATGACTTATCCGCTGGCCGTGATCTGTGTCGCCGTCATCGTCACCGGCGTTCTGCTGGTCAAAGTGGTCCCGCAGTTTCAGTCGGTGTTTGCCGGGCTTGGCGCAGAACTCCCGGCTTTCACCCTGATGGTGATTGGCCTGTCCGAGTTCGTGCAGGCCTGGTGGTGGCTGTTGCTGGGCGGCCTGATTGTCGGGTTTCCGGGCTTTCGTCATGCCCTCAAGCGCTCGCAGCGTTTTCGCGACTGGCTGGACACTCGCCTGCTGAAACTGCCGATCGTCGGAGCACTGCTCTACAAGTCGGCAGTGGCCCGATTTGCCCGTACGCTGTCGACCACCTTCACCGCTGGCGTGCCCCTGGTCGAGGCCCTGGACTCAGTGGCGGGCGCCACCGGCAATGTCGTGTTCAAACGGGCCGTCTTGCGCATCAAGCAAGATGTCTCCACCGGCATGCAGCTGAATTTCTCGATGCGCACCAGCGGGATTTTTCCCAGCATGGCCGTTCAAATGGCCGCCATTGGCGAGGAATCCGGTGCACTGGACGACATGCTCGGCAAAGTGGCGACCTACTATGAAGCGGAAGTCGACAATATGGTCGACAACCTGACCAGCCTGATGGAACCCGCCATCATGGTGGTGCTCGGCGTCATTGTCGGCGGGCTGGTGGTTGCCATGTACCTGCCCATTTTCCAACTCGGCACAGCGATCTGAACATGCCCTTGAGTGAGTTTCTGGCCGATTACCCACTGGCCTTCGTGTTAACCGCACTGGTGCTTGGACTGGTGATCGGCAGTTTCCTGAATGTGCTGGTCTGGCGCCTGCCGAAAATGCTTGAGCGCGATTGGCGGCAACAAGCTCTGGACGTACTGGGCTTGCCGCCCGAAACACCCGGGCCGGCTTACAACCTGATGTGGCCGCATTCGGAGTGCCCGCACTGTGCTCATCGAATTCGCGCCTGGGAAAACATTCCACTGCTCAGTTATCTGGCGCTACGCGGCCAATGCTCACATTGCAAAGCACCGATCAGCGCCCGCTACCCCTTGACCGAACTGGCCTGCGGTGTGCTCTCGGCGTTCGTTGCCTGGCACTTCGGCTTCGACTGGCAGGCGGCATGGGTGCTGGTCTTGAGTTGGGGGTTGCTGGCGATGTGTCTGATCGACGCCGACCACCAATTGCTGCCGGATGTGCTGGTGTTGCCGTTATTGTGGATAGGGTTGATCGTCAACAGTTTCGAACTCTTCGTGCCCTTGCTTGATGCGCTATGGGGCGCGGTGGCCGGCTATCTGCTGTTGTGGTCGGTGTATTGGCTGTTCAAATTGATCACCGGCAAGGACGGCATCGGTTACGGCGACTTCAAGCTCCTGGCGCTGCTCGGAGCCTGGGGTGGCTGGCAGATTCTGCCGCTGACGGTCCTGCTCTCATCCTTGGTGGGCGCCGTAGGCGGGGTGATTCTGCTGCGTATGAAAGACGCGAAAACCTCGACGCCGATCCCCTTCGGACCGTATCTGGCAATTGCCGGCTGGATTGCCTTGCTCTGGGGTGGTCAAATAACGGGCTTCTATTGGCAGTTTGTCGGTTTCAAATGAATACCCCTGTGGAAAAACCCTGGATTCTCGGCCTGACCGGCGGCATCGGCAGCGGCAAAAGCGCGGCAGCCAAGCACTTCATCGATCTGGGTGTGCATGCGGTGGACGCCGACCATGCCGCACGCTGGGTGGTTGAACCCGGTCGCCCGGCGCTGGCGAAAATTGCCGAGCACTTCGGTACCGGCGTACTGCAGGCCGACGGCCAGCTGGATCGCGCAGCGCTGCGCAAGCTGATCTTCGAAGACCCCATAGAACGCCGCTGGCTCGAAGCGTTGTTGCATCCGCTGATCGCCGAGGAAATCGCCGCGCACCTGGCACGCGCACAATCACCTTATGCGATTCTGGTGTCGCCGCTGTTGATCGAGTCCGGGCAGCACAAAATGACCCAACGCGTGCTGGTGATCGATGCGCCAGAATCCCTGCAGATCGAGCGCACCTTGCAGCGCGACCAGACCAGCGAACAGCAGGTTCGGGCGATCCTCAAGGCCCAGTCCAGCCGTCAGGACCGCATCAGCCATGCCGACGATGTGGTGGTCAACGACCGCGACCTCGCCTGGCTGCACAGCGAAGTCGAACGCCTGCATCATTTTTACCTTACTTTGCGTGGAGGCCAGTCATGAGCCAAATCCCAACCGTCGATTGCCCAACCTGCGGCGCCCCTGTTGAATGGAGCGCAGCCAGCCCCTTCCGGCCATTTTGCTCGGACCGCTGCAAACTGATCGATCTGGGCGCCTGGGCCTCGGAAGAACACAAGATCCCGGTCAGCCCGGATGCCGAAGACGATCTGTTCAGCGAAGACTTCGACCCGCGCCACTGATCCCGACCCTCAGGGCCGCATGAACCCGTAGTCCTGGCCGTCATCAAGATTCTCCGCCAGAAACTGCAACTCATCGGCCAGATCCTCGACGCTGCGTACGCCCTTGCTCTGCTGCACCACCGCACTGAGCAAGGCACGCAGGGTCAACCCCGGTTCAAACCCTGCCTCATGTGCCGACTCCAGACTGTTGCGCAACTCCTGCCTTGCCCATTCGTAAACGCCCATGCCGCTGCTCCTGAGGATTTTTCAGAGCATGAGATCGCCGGCAATCTGAACAGTTGATGTGGATCAAGGCTTATCGTCGTCCTTCCACGGCGCCGACAAATACCGGGTGCAGTTGAAAGTCTCCAGCCACTCGGGACAGAACACCACCAACGCACTGATCACCATGCCGTTGATAAACGCCTCGGGAAAAATGATCAGCCACAGGTAACCGACAAAATCCTCCAGCCATTCCGGCATTGCAAAACGCTCGTCGAACCACAGCAAACCCAGCCCCACCAAAAGACAGAGCAACGCCGAGAGCGCGGCGGCCAGAAAGCCCGAGCAGAAGATATACACAAAGGGGTTACGCGGTTGTGCCCGCTCCACCAGGATCGCGCAGCATTCGGTTACCAGCACCGGAAACAGAATCAGCAACGCGCCAGTGACCCCCATTGCCGCCAGATCTTGACGCCCGAACAGCCCCAGCCCCACCTGCGCCACCAGCCCGCCGACAATCGCCAGCGGCCAGTCCAGCAATAACGTCACCGCCGTCATGCCGATAACGTGGTAAGACACCCCGGTATCGAAGTCCCGTCGCACCAGCCAGAGGACGAACAGCGCGAACACCGTGCCAAACAGCAAATGCTGACGCCGACTGTCGGTGAACAACTCGACCCACGGCGCCCGCGCAACGGCCCAGATCAGCACCGGCACGTAGATCAACCAGCCGACCGTGAGGGTTTCGGGTAAAAGCAATTGGGCAGAGATCATGAGGGTGCATCCTTCGACTCCACTGCTGACTCCTTGTTAACAGACCCATGCGCAGCAGTTTACACCGCCCCTGGGTCGTGCCACTGGACTCAAAGCTTCAGCTTGTCGCATTTGGACGCTAAGCTTGAGCCATGGATGACTCAGATTATTTGCGCCTGCTGACCATCGCGGCCGAGCAGGCCAACGCGTTCCTCTCCAATGCCCGCAAATGGGAGCGTGAGCGTTGGGTCTGCCAACGCCTGCTGCAAGGCTTGAACATTCCCTACCGCGTCGACGAGTTCAGCCCGGCCGGGGAGCCTCCGGACGTACTGTTTCGCGAAGCGAATTTCGAGGTGTTCTTCGTGCTCGACGAAGGTCGGCGGCTCAATGACGAGTGGCGCGACGAATTGCAACGCCGGCGCAGTGCCTTCTCCCTGAGCCAGCTCGTGCGCCGTGAAGCCAAGCCCAGGCGCATTCCAGCCAACGAATTCTTGCTGAGACTGGCGCCGACCTTGCGCAAAAAAGCGCACAACTACAAAGAGCGCGGCATGGACCTGGGGGAACTGGACATCATTGCCTTCGCCAGCCTCAAGCGCGAAGTGCTCGACCTCAACAGCCACTTCCCACCGCCCACCGAGTACCTGCGCCAGGGCTGGCGCTCGTTGTCACTGGTAGGCCCGACTTTCGCCCGCGTGCTGTTCGCCCACCCCGAGGCACCGGACTTTTTGCGCGGCAACCTGGGACGCAGCATCCTCTTCGACGTCGGGATCAGCCTGTGAGTCCTTTACCGGAATGACTGCCGCAGTACCTGCGCAAGGTCGTGCGCGGACATGGCGCAATCACCGCCCCGAGTGATACAACGTGCAATCATTCGCCTGCGATCCTGAAGAATAAAGTCTCTCGCGACCAGCCCCCTGAAACCATTGATTCTCATGAAGTCCACCCATCGACAATTTCTTCGGAAAATCTGTCATTGATACTCTATTAGGCAAAATTTTCGAGACACTTCTGAGAATAGTGCGGCACCCCTTCGGGGTTTAGCACGCCTTCACGCACCATTCTGGTGCGTGTAAAATATTTTTCCCCGCAGAAAAATGATGACACACTTATTAAGACTGGATATTCTCTCGTCGAGCAGAAAGGATTCTTGCAGCACTAACGTGCTCCCATTGTTATCGGACAAGGATGTGCCATA
>CAYNGZ010000126.1:3650-14636 GCA_964396695.1 uncultured Pseudomonas sp. | reverse complement strand
GCTGGTTACCATCGGCGGCAAAAACGTGGCCCGCACCACGTGGGGCGCGGGGGGCCAACTCTCAGGATCGTTCACGCCGACCACCAGCGGTTACTACACCCTGGACATCTACCATCACAACCAAAGTGGCCCGGGCAACTACGACGTCAACCTGTCGGTCAACGGCGCCCCGGCCATCGACCTGAGCAGCGCCGGCGTGCCGATCTACACGGGCGTCACCGACCTGATCAATGCCGGTGTGACCGTCTCCGATCTGCATGGCAGCAATGGCGAAGGTTACTACGACGGCTACAAGCTCAACACCGGCGCCGAGGGCGGTAGCGTTCACCTGTCGAAAATCACCACCGGGCTGACCGACATCGACGGCTCTGAAAGCCTGAGCGTGAAGATCGGCGGGATGCCGGCAGGCTCGGTACTCAGCGACGGTGCAGGCCATACCTTCACCACCAGCGCTACCGGTGGCGATGTCAATGTCACCGGCTGGAACCTCGGCACTCTGACAGTCACCCCACCGACGTACTACAACGGTTCCTTCAACCTGACCGTGACCTCGACCTCGACCGAAAGCCTGGGTGGATCGGCCAGCACCACAGCGCAGATCCCGGTCACGGTTTACCCGGCGGTGTATAACGCGTCGGTCGGCACTTCAGGGAATGACAATTTCGTAGGCACTGACGGCAACGACATCATGGTCGCCGACATCGGCGGGCTGACCGTGGTGCCCGGCACCAACTACAACATCGCATTCATGGTCGACAGCTCGGGCAGCATGAGCGCCTCCTCGATCAGCGCGGCCAAAGACTCGCTGACGTCGGTGTTCAACACCCTCAAAAACAGCCTGGGCGCCAGCACGTCGGGTACGGTGAACGTCTTCCTCGCGGACTTCGATACCCAGGTCAACAAGCAGGTTGCAGTCAACCTGAACGACCCGAATGCCCTGAACCTGCTCAAGTCGGTGCTGGACTCGATGACTTCCGGCGGCGGCACCAACTACGAAGACGTGTTCAAGACCACGGCCAACTTCTTCCAGAGCAGCATGGCCACCGGTAACAGCAACGCGACCAACCTGACGTTCTTCATTACCGACGGACAGCCAACGTACTATCAGTCTGGCGAACAGACCAACCCGTCGTTGTACAGCGGTGGTGCGAAGCTGGATGACGTCGTGACGACCAGCAACTACACGTTGGGTAACACGTTCTCCAAATACCTGGACAACACGCACTACCTCTCTATCGACACCGATGGTTCCACCACGTTGCAGACCTACAACGGCAACCGCTGGGTCAGCAAAGACCTGGGTATGCTCCATGCCCAGGGCGATGGTACCTATGAGTTGTCGAAACTGGCCGGTACCGGCTACAACACTGACGGCAGCACGACCAGTAATTCCAACGACAGCTTCGCCTTACTTGGCAAGTTGTCTCAGGTCGAGGCCATCGGCCTGAACAGCGACGTCAGCCTCAACGACCTGAAACCATTCGATACCGACGGCAAACCGCAGAGCAACATCGATCCGGCCAACCTGGCCAACTCGATCATCGGTCACACCGAGGCGACCATGCCAGGCAACGACACGGTCAGTGGCGGGGACGGCAACGACATCCTGTTCGGTGACCTGGTGAGCTTCAACGGCATCGCCGGCGAGGGTTACCAGGCCATGCAGGCCTTCGTGGCCCAGCAAACCGGTGTGGATGTCGGCAAAGTCACCACCAGCAACGTGCACCAGTACATCACCGAGCACTACACCGCGTTCGATGTATCTGGCTCTCATGACGGCAATGACACGCTGCTGGGCGGTTCCGGTAACGACATCCTCTTCGGTCAGGGCGGTAACGACACCCTCGATGGTGGCAAGGGCAATGACATCCTGCTGGGCGGTACGGGTAACGACACGCTGATCGGCGGTCAGGGCAACGACATCCTGATCGGTGGTTCCGGCGCCGACACCTTCGTCTGGAAGGCCGGCGACACCGGCAACGATGTGATCAAGGACTTCAAGGCCAGCGAAGGCGACCGGATCGACCTGCGGGATCTGTTGCAGGGCGAAAGCGGCAGCACCATCGACAATTTCCTGAAAATCAGCACGGTTGACGGTGTGTCGACATTGCAGGTCAGCTCCGAAGGCAAGCTCAACGCGGCGGGCGGTGTGGCCAACGCTGACGTGACGATCAAACTCGAAGGCAACAACTGGTCCGGTCAGAGCATCAACTCGCTGATCGCCGGTAGCGACCCGACGATCAAGATCGACCACAACAACAGCTGATCAAGCCCCTGACGGCCGCTCGCAATGAGCGGCCGTCACGCCTCTGTCAGTCGCTACCGGGTGACGACTTCGTCGTTGCACCGCATACTCGCCTGCGCTGGCCTATGCTGCTGGCAGCTCGACGCGGGTTCATACATGAGGGATTCTCGATGTTCTACGTGCAACGCGATGCACACGGCCAGTTGATTCGTGTGGAGGCAGCCGCTTACGCGGACGCAACAGAAACGCTGCCCGCCGATCACCATGAAATCCAGGCCTGGTACGCCAACGAAGTGATGGAAACCAGCCTCAAGCAACTCAAGCAAAGCGATCTGGAGATGATCCGGGTTCTCGACGACCTGATTCAGGTGCTGACCAGTAAAGGCGTGATTCGCCTCACCGACCTGCCAGCTGCCGCGCAGGCCAAACTGATGGACCGGACCCAGGCCCGTGAGGCGCTGGGTGGTTTAAGCCATCTGATTAATGAAGATGAAAGCGGGTTGATCTAAAAGATCGCAGCCTTCGGCAGCTCCTACGGGGTGCCGCAGGCTGCGATCTTCGCGTGTCACTCCTGCCAGCGCGCAGGCTCGCCAAACAACTGCCCTTGTACGCCATACAAGCCCATCTCGCGAATCACCCGCAGCTCCCCTTCGGTCTCCACCCGCTCGGCAATCAGCGGCAGGTCGATACTGTGGGCGGCACGCTGGATGGCTTCGATGAACAGGCGTTTATCGCTTTCCTGATCGATGGCGCGGATGTAGCTGCCATCGATTTTCAGATAGGCCAGCCCCAGTCGCGCCAGGTTACCGATCATGCTGAAACGACCGCCAAAGCGCTGCAGGCTCAGGGAGAAACCCAGCTCACGCAGACGCCGGGTCAGTTGCTCGAGCGCGGCTTGATCGGGTAATTGCTCTTCACCGATCTCCAGGGTCAAGCGCGCCCCAAGACTGGCATGCTGACGCAAGAGCTCGAAAACGCTGTTCAGCGCTTGCGGGTCCGCCAGGGTTGCGGCGGACAGGTTCAACGCCAGCGAATCCTCGTGCCTGGCCATCTGCTCCAACACCCGTTCAAGCATCAAACGGTCCAGCCGTGCGGTCCAGCCGAAACGCTCCAGCCAGGGCAGGAAACGCCCGGCAGGGATGGTCTGGCCCTGCTCATCGAGCAAGCGCGAAAGCACTTTGTAATGCAGCACCCTCTGCGTGTCCTGACTGGCCACGACCGGTTGGAAGTACAACTCGAAACGCTGCTGATCCAGTGCCTGATCAAGCAAGGTATGCCAGGCATGGTGATCGTCACCGACAATGGCGGCTGCGCTGTGATCCAGACACGCCCAGTTCGACTCACCCTCGGCTTCTGCCTGTGACAACGCCTGATCCGCCAGGCTCAACACCGCCTGCGGCGTGTCGCCATGAGCGAACGGTGCCAACCCGATCGACGCCACCGACGCCACGTCGGTCGCCCCGGTTGCGTGAAGACTGGCCAGCGCACTGTCCAGATTCTGCGCCAGTTGCAGCGCCTCGCCGCGCACCAGGCCGGGCGCCAGCACGGCGAATTCACCGCCGCGAATGCGCGTCACAAGGTTCTGGGTTTCCGGGAATTTGGCACACTCACGTGACAGCTGCTCGCCGACCGCCCGCAATAACTGGTCGGTGCGTTGACCACCCAGACGCTGGTTCAAACCGGCCAGGTCCTTGACCCGCAACAGCAACAGATAACCCGAACTGGCCTGCTCAGGGTTGCTCACCCGGGCGTTCAATTGCATCTCGAAATAACGCCGGTTAGCCAGCCCTGTCAAATTGTCCTGATAGGACTCGACCCGCAGTTTTTCACTGCGTTCGGCCTGCTCCTGAAACAATGCCTTGAGCTTCTCGACCATCTGATTCATCGCCTGCACCACACGCCGCAGTTCCGGGGTACGCGGCAGTTCCGGCAGGCTGAGAAACTCGCGACGGGCAATGGCGTGGGATTGCTTGACCATGTAATCCAGCGGCTTGAGTTGCCGACGCAGCAACAGTGCGCCAAGCACCGCGCTCACTGCGCCGCAAATCAGCAACCAGCCCAGACTGCCCAAGGCGCTATGCCAAAGCTTGGCCAGGGCGAACATCGGGTGACTGACCACCTCGACCCTGGCCGCCTGCTCCCAGCCACGGCTGACCAGCGCATCACCGCCAGCAGGCTCCAGACCGATCAACTTCACGAACCAGCCCGGCACGCTGCTGACCTCGGGAATCCCGGTGCGCTCGACGATCGTCGCGTCGGTCTTCAGGTCGACCACGCGAATACTCGAGTAATAACCACTGTCGAAGATCGAGCTGACCATCAGTTCGACCATCGCCGGGTCGTCGATATTCGGCGTCAACGACAGCGCCAGCGCGGTTGCAGCGTCCTGCGCGTGGGAACGCAGCTGATTGACGTACTGGGTCCGCGAGCTCTCCAGGCCGACCATGAAGCTGCCACTGAAGGCGACCACCAGGAACAGACAGATAGCGATCAACAGCTGTTTAAACAAGGACATCTGAGCGCGTGCTCCTAGTTAGTCGTCTCGACCGGAAAACCTTCGGCCTGCATTTTCTTCAACACATCCTGCCAACGGGACAAGCGCTTGGTGTCACCGACTTTCTTGTTGCCCTTGGCACCCGGCAACCACAATCCCTCGGCATTGAAGGAGTAGACCGGCAACAGGTCAGTACGCTGGCTGGCCGGCTGGATCGCGTCGACCAGGCTGTCGAGTACCAGCGGCATGGCGTCCGGGCTTGAATAGTAGGTCAAAACCATGTGCGCGCGATTCTGGCGCAGGGCCTTGACGTAGGTGATGCGCAATTTGTCACTGGAAACCCCGAGATGGCGCAGACTGAAATACTTGGCGATCGCATAGTCCTCACAATCGCCTGCGCCTTTCCACAAGGCTTCGATTGGGGTCTCCCAGTAATCCTCGACGTGCCACAGGTCAATGTCTTCCACGTAGCGCATGTGCTTGTTGAAGAACAGGTTGACCACGTTGAGCTGTTCCGGCTCCGGGGTTTGCTTCTGTGTCGCCAACAGGTGTTGCCAGGCATCGATCCGTTGTTTGCCTTCACCCAACGGCCCGTACAATGCTTCGGCGCGCCGGCTGATCAGCGAAAAGTCCCAATCGGCATGCAGACCGCCCAGCATGAGGCCGGCAATCAGCAGCGCTGAACACAGCCAGCGCAGGGTCCGAGGGAGAACAAAACGTGCCTGCAATGTAATGAGTCCAGGAGGCAGTTGGAAAGCGATCGATGGTGAAGCCTTGACAGGTAAAAGACAATGGCACGGTGCGATCACGCGAGCGCGCTAAACTTGAAAGAAGCGGACACAGTTGAAAAGATCCTAGCCTGTGAAGTTGTGTTCGGTGGCAAAGCCAGTGGCATAAAACGGTCGGAAACTGCATTGTCTTGTCGGTTTGACAACCCGCCTGGCAGTCACTAGTGTGCATTGGATCCAATATTTTTTCATTTCAGCCAGGGTGCGTTGTCGTGACACAGAAGCCCAACCCTTTAAGTACGATCACGGTCAGCGGCCCTATCCCCGCCCACCTTGCGCGATCGGTGATCGAAGAAACCCTGCGCTCGGCGATTCTCGACGGTCGTTTGCCCTGCGGCACCGCACTGCGCCAGCAAGACCTGGCTGACCTGTTCGGCGTCAGTCGTATGCCCGTGCGCGAAGCCTTGCGTCAACTCGAGGCGCAATCGCTGCTACACGTTGTCGCACACAAAGGTGCGGTTGTTGCGCCACTGGTCGAAGGCGATGCCGCCGAGACCTATGCCCTGCGCATCCTGCTGGAGTCCGAAGCCCTTCGCCTGTCGATTCCGTTGCTCGACGACGAAGATTTTGCCGAGGCGAAGCGTTATATCGACGACCTGGAAACACAAACCGATTACGCCGAGATCGGCAGGCTCAACCGTTTGTTCCACATGACGCTGTACCGCAAGGCCCCCAACCGCAGGCTCCTCGGCCTGGTGGAAAACGGCTTGTGGGAGGAGGAGCGCTTTCTGCGCTTCAACCTGGAAGCCATGGGGCTCGGCAAGCTGTCCCAGGAAGATCACCGTGAACTGCTGCGCGCCGCGCAAGCCCGAGACATCACGCTAACCGTGACGAAGCTCGAAAACCACCTCAATCGGGGGGTCGAAGTGATCACGCGTTACCTGAACAGCCTTGAATCCCAGGGCAAGAAAACCTCAACGTGAGCCGCACAGTGAAAGCCGTGCACGCCCAGGACACTCCGTGGCTGACCGTGATCAACGCAGGCCAGGCAACGGACATCCGGCTGATCTGCTTCTCTGAGGCCGGTGCCGACCCCGAGCAGTTCCGCAGCTGGGCGCCAGCGCTGAGCGAGCACATCGAACTGCTCGCGTTCAGACTGCCCGGCCATGGCCATCCACAAAACCGGACACTCTACGAGCAATGGCCACCGCTGCTGCTCGACGCCTTCGCAGCGCTCCAGCCCTACCTGTCCGAGCCCCATGCACTCTTCGGTCATGGTCTGGGCGCGATACTGGCCTACGAACTGGCCAAGTTGAGCGAAACCCGGTGCCCGGGGCAAACCCGCCACCTGTTCATTTCCGGCTGCCATAGCCCTGACAGCCGACCGGCCACTGCGCCGTTGCACAATCCGGTAGCCGCGTCTGACACCGCCTATGATCATCTGCACGGCGCGTACGAAACACTCATGCGCAGTGACTTGAAACTGCTCGAGTCCTGGGCCGACCCTTCCAGTCGCAGCCTGCATATTCCGATGACTGCCTTCTATGGCAGCGACGACCCGCTGGCGCCACTTGAAAGCATGATCAACTGGCGCGAGTTCACTCACCGTGAATTCGAACTGATCGAAATGAGCGGTAACCATTTCTTTATCACGACTCAACGCCATCGTCTGCTGCAGATCATCAACACCCACCTGGGCCTGCTCAGCGAGTAAGCGCCTGACACCTGTGCGATGAGGCACAGGCAGGCGCCAAGCGCTGGCGACAACCGTCCCCCTCTTCTCTTCTGAAAGCCCCTGCCCATGCCTGAGCCAGTGATAGCAGTGCTGTCTTTTTGGGCTCACTCTTGAGTTTGCCGACTAAAAAAGGACGAGCGGCGTGCAAGTCTGCCTGCACAGCCCTCGCGTGATGGACCAACAAAAGGAGGCTTGTCAAAGGACGGGAAGAGATGGGGCCGTGCCCGCCTCCTGCCCACCACATCAAAAAACATTGATTCCCCAGCCGAAAAGTTGCTCCGAGTGAGGCATTCACTCATTTTAAATTCTGACTTATATAAGCCGGAAGGAACAACTTCACCCCAATAAAACTTAAACAAAAAGTTTTATCGAAACTTGTCGCACCTGAAAAAATACACTTGACAAATAATATAAAAAACACTTGCTCGCCACTTGTTTCATGTATTAGTTTTTCTTCACCGACAACTTAAAGTTTCACTGTACTTGTCGGAATGGTTAATACC
Source organism: uncultured Pseudomonas sp. (assembly GCA_964396695.1). Taxonomy (GTDB): domain Bacteria; phylum Pseudomonadota; class Gammaproteobacteria; order Pseudomonadales; family Pseudomonadaceae; genus Aquipseudomonas. Next base: position 6,931 of record CAYNGZ010000126.1, on the reverse strand, counting down.
CAGGACCTGTGACATCAACCTGCGCACTTGGCCACCCAGCACTACCGACGTACGCAACGCCCTGTATGGCAGGGCCTGCCACCACCCAAAGACTGCATCAACGTTTGTTTGAGGTACTTGTTCGCCCATTAAAAAGTGCAAACAACACCTGCCTGCACTTGCACAAGAAACATTCGCCAACCGAACAACTTAACTCGCAATTCATAGGCCACTCATGAAACCAAATAAAGCACTTCTCGATCTGAAAAAAGCAGAGCTCAGCGCCCACCCGATCTTTGCCGAAATTCATTCGCTGTCGATACTTCAGCGCTTTATGGAAACCCATGTATTTGCCGTCTGGGACTTCATGTCGCTGACCAAACGCCTGCAGCAGGAACTCACGTGCGTGCAACTGCCCTGGCTACCGCCGCAAGACCCTCAAGCGGCGCGCCTGATTAATGAAATCATCCTCGGTGAAGAGTCGGATGACCGGCTCGATCACGGGCACTACAGCCATTTCGAGTTGTACCTGGACGCGATGCGCGAAGTCGGCGCCAGCACGGCGGCCGTGGAGCGCTTCATCGCCCTGCAAAAGGAAGGCGTGAGCTACGACATCGCCCTGCAAAGCGTGGACGTCGACCCGGCGGCATCGAACTTCGTCCGGCACACCTTGCACACCGCGCTGTATGCGCCCGGGCACAGCGTTGCCGCAGCATTTTTGCATGGTCGAGAAAGCGTCATCCCGCAGATGTTCCAGCGCATTCTCGACGATTGGGGGATTGGCATAGAGCAAGCGCCAACCTTTCGTTATTACCTGGAACGGCACATCGAAGTCGACTCCGAAGACCACGGCCCCGCCGCCGAAACACTCCTGGCACGACTGGTCGATGGCGACCCGCAACGACAGGAGGACGTCTACGCCGCGGCCATCGCCGCCGTGGAAAGCCGCATCGCACTGTGGGACGGCTTGCGCTTGAGCATGCGTGAAGCCGTGGCGGAGGTGAGCGCATGAACGCCACCGACTACCAATCTTTCGCCGACGCCTGGGAAAACCGCGCGACCATCCGTACGCGCCCCCGGCGTGTGGTCGAAAACGACGACAAACTGATCTATCCCCTGAGCCGCCAACCGCTGGTACTGAGCGAAACCTTCGTTCGCGAATGTCCGGAGCAACGCGACTTTGCTCTGGTGCAGACGCTCTACAAGTTCATCAACGACGTGGTGATTTTCGAAACCGAGATCGTCGACAAGACCGCCCGCAGTATTGCCAAGAATCGCTTCGCTGTGCCCTTCCCGTTCGCCTGTCGCTACGACGCCATGACGGTGGTGGTGGATGAGGATTATCACGCGCTGGTGGCAATGGATTTCATGCAGCAGACCGTGGCCATGACCGGCATCACACCGATCGAACTGCCGCATGAGATCGAGCTGAGCCGAGCGATTCCCGCAGCGTTGGCACTGGCACCGGAACACCTGCGTAGCGCCGTCGAGCTGATCTGCGTGGCCATTGCGGAAAACACCGTGACCAACGATGTGGCGGCGTTCGCCAAGGACGACACCGTCAAGCAATCGATCAAGGGCCTGATGGCTGACCACTTGCTCGACGAGGGCCGTCACTCGGGATTCTGGTCACGACTGGTGCGGATCTATTGGCACTCGGCGAACGAAGACGACCGCCAACGGATCGCGAAGATCCTGCCGGTGTTCATCACTCACTACCTGACTAACGACATTCAGAAATCGTTCGACTTCCGACTGATCGAACACCTGCACATCAGCGATACCGCCAAGGCCGCCCTCAAGAGCGAAGTAGCGGGCCTGGCCTTTCCGATCAATCGCCATCACCCGCTGGTCGCCAACATCGTGCGGTTTTTCCGCAGCAGTTCGCTGCTCGATTCGCCGTGCGTGCAAGACGCCCTGAGCGACTACCTGATCTAGCCGAGGAGAACATCATGAGACGTCTCGACATTCTGCTCATTGGTCAAAGCCAGGCCTTGAATGAGCTGGCGCTGGAACTGGAACAACACGGCCATGGGCTGACGCGAGTGGGCGACAGCCAGACCCTGAACGAATACTGCGGCGACGCTGCCGAACTGCTGATCGACGACGGCAGCCTGGCGATTTCGGCGCAGCGTCTGCACGACCTGGGCGAGTGCGCACGGTTGAGCGTGACGCTGGGCCTCGGTTCGACAGACGCCAGCGGCCTGCCGTCCATCGACGTGCTGTGCCGCTACGCGTCGAGCGGCGAGCAACGACTGATCGCCCGCGTTCCCGTCGCCGACGAAGCCTCTGGCAATGGCCAGGCATTACGCCTGAGGGTCATCGCCGAACTGGTCGATCGTGTTGCGCTTGAAGTCAGTCGTTTTTCCCGTGATGCCGAGTACTTCACACTCACCGCAACTGCCACGCCCGGCCGGCATGAGCGTGAGAAGAACCTGCTCGCGCTGGAAAGCCTGGCCTACGCCCATCGACTTAACCTCACCCGGCAAACACCGCTGCTGCAACTCGGGCAAATCCCGATGATCGAGCGGCTTGAACAGAGCTTCAAGACCTTCCGTGAACGCCCGGCGCTGCACATTGCCGGTGAGGTGCTCAGCTATGGCGACTTGTACGCCCAAAGCCTGGCCATTCAGCAACGCTTGCTGCCACTGATCGAGCAGTACCGAGCGGTTGACGGGCCGATTGTGGTGGGCATTTGTCTGCCGAAATCCAGCGCGCTGTTCGCCGGCATTCTGGCGACTCTCGGCAGTGGTACGGTGTACCTGCCACTCGAACCCAGCCATCCCTTGCAGCGTCAGCAGTACATCCTGGAGAACGCCGGCGCAGTGTTGTTGCTGCACGATGGTCAGCACCCCTTGAGCAATGAGATGGCCGGGCTCGACATCACTGGCATCGATGCCCGCGAGGCGAACTCCGGGTTGCCGCTGATGCGCCAGCGCCCAGGCAGCCAGGCGCCGTGCATGGCGCTCTACACGTCGGGTACCACCGGTCATCCCAAAGGAGTCTTGCTCAGCCAGAACAATCTCGGGCACTTCACCGCGTGGTACGCCGATTACGTCGGACTGACGGAACACAGTCGGGTGTTGCAGTTTTCATCGCTGAGTTTCGACTCCTCACTGATCGATATTTTTCCGACACTGATTCAGGGCGCAGAGCTGATCGTACCCAACGACGACCAACGTCGTGACCCGCTGCAACTGGTCGAGTTGATCCGTCATCATCAGCTCAGCCATGCGTTTCTTCCGCCAGCGCTCCTGAGCATTCTGCCGACGGGCAATGTGGGCATCGGCAATACGGCCCCG
>CAYNGZ010000126.1:0-3640 GCA_964396695.1 uncultured Pseudomonas sp. | reverse complement strand
GAGCTGGTGCTGGAGCACCGCAACCTGCCGCCCACCCGCGTACCGGTAGGCATGCTGGCCGCCGCGCGCGATGCTTCGCTGCTGTTCGACTGCGCCCGCGGCCGGCTGGAACGCCTGTCTTTGCCGCAGCCGGTGGTGGCCATGCAGCTGCTCGCGCCGGAGCTGCCGCCCTTCGTACCAGCGGGTCGCGACCTGTTCGATACCCGGCCCGCACATGCCATGCCGCTGGATCAGTTGCGCGACCTTGCGCATGTGATGACCGGTGGCGACGTCTGCGAACCCCATGTGATCAAGCAACTGACGCAGCAGGGCAAGCTCTACAACCTGTATGGCCCGACCGAAGCCACGGTGCTGATCACCGCCCGACAACTGCAAGTCGGCGACAACAATCGCAGCCTCGGGGCGCCCATTGCCAACAGTCAGGTGCTGATCCTCGACGAGGACTTTCAGCCCGTGGCCGAGCAGACCGTCGGTGAGCTGTACATCGTCGGTCCGGGGGTATGCCTGGGTTATTTGAATAACCCGCAGCAGACCGCCGAGCGCTACCTGCAACTGCCCTTGCCGGAAGGTCAAAGCGTGCGTGCCTACCGCACCGGCGACATGGCGAAGTGGACCGCCGACGGCATCGAACTCTGTGGGCGACGAGACAATCAGGTGAAGATCCGCGGCTACCGGGTCGAGCCAGAGGAAATCGAACGCTGCCTGCGCGACAGTCAGTTGTACCGCCAGGTGGCGGTGGTGATCGACACTCATCGGCGGATTCTGGCGTTCCTCGCACAACCTCAGGAAGCACAGCCGGGCGCCGCTCGCGAAGCGCTGAAAGCACACGCGCAGCAGTTTTTACCGGACTACATGCAGCCCATTGCGTGGACTGAACTGGCGAACATGCCTTTTGCCAGCAACGGTAAAGTCGATCGGAGGGCGCTGCTGGCTATGCCCGTCAGCGTTCTCGAAAACCATCAGCGTCGCCTGCCGGAATCTGCCGATGAGGCGCAACTGCTGGAGCTCTGGGCCGAGCTGCTGGAGTTGCCGGCCGGCGACATTTCCACCGACGAAAGCTTCTTCAATCTGGGTGGTCACTCGATCCTGCTCTCGCGCATGTTGCTGCAATTGCGCGAGCAGTTCGGACGCAGTATCTCGATCAATCGCTTTATCGAAGTACCGACCATCGCCAGGTTGGCCACGCTGGTCAGAGGCTCTGCCGGCGAAGAAGTACTCAGCGAAAAAGCCCTGACCGATGCCTTCCGCGAACTCGATATACAGCCCTTGCCGATCAGCCGGATGGGCGATGTGCACAAGGTCATCGTCACCGGCGCCAACAGCTTCGTCGGCGTGCATATCGTCGAGGCGCTACTGGCCTGGGGGGCCAGCGAAGTCGCCTGCCTGGTGCGTGACGGTGCCGGGCAATCCGCTGCGCAGCGCTTTGCCGAGTCCCTGCGTGAGAACCGCCTGGAGCATCTGGACCTGACTCGGGTGCAGGTCTACGCCGCGGACATCACGCAACCGGCACTGGGCCTGACGCCAGAGGTGTATGAGCGGCTGGATCGGGAGTTCGGCGCGTTGGTGCATAACGCCGCCAACGTCAACCACGTGCTCGATTACGAGTCGTTGGCCCGGGATAACGTCGAGCCGATTTTCGAGTGCTTGCGACTCTGCGAAGGGCGTAGCAAGAAGATCTTCAATTTCGTCTCCACGCTGTCGGCCTCCAGCACCATCGATGCCGATGGCCGGGTCCTTGAGCAACCCGCTGCGCAGACCCCGCCGATCTACATCAAAAACGGCTACAACCTGTCCAAATGGGTCGGCGAACGGATCCTCGAACGCGCTCGCGAGCGCGGAGTGCGGGTCAACCTCTATCGACCCGGCAACATCAGTTTCAACAGCCTCACGGGCGTGTGCCAGCCGCACAAGAACCGTCTGATGTTGATGCTCAAAGGCTCGATCCAGCTCGGCCAGGTGCCGGAGTTCGCGCTGAACTTCGACTTGATGCCGGTGGACTTCCTCGCCCGTTTCATCGCCTTCCACGCCAGCCGTTATCAGCCCGAACACGCGGTATTCAACCTGCACAACCCCGAGCCGCTGAGCTGGGACGCCTACGTCGCTTCGTTCCGCGAGGCCGGTCGCGAGTTTCAAATGGTCAGCGTCGCCGACTGGCAGCAGCAACTGGGCCGGGTCGACAGCGATAACGCACTGTTCGGCGTGCTGGGTTTCTACCTCAACGGCTTCGAAGAGGACATCGGCGACATCTCGATGATCGGCCACGCCAACGCCCAGGCCGGCGTGCAGCAGATGGGCACGCACTATCCGCAGAAATCCCCGGCGCTGCTGCGTCGCGGTTGCGACTACCTGAAAGAAATCAACTTTATCTGATTCATCACCCGTGAAAATGGAGCAAGACCATGAGCACTCTGCAACCCGATACCCTGATCAGAAACCCGCACGGCTGCCACGTCGTGTCGTCGGTGGAAATACCTGCCGATGCATCGCGGGTCTGGGAGGTGGTCGGCAACTTCGCCGGCTTCGACAAGTTCATCCCGGCGCTGTCGCACATCGAGATGACCGGCGAAGGCGTGTCGTCACTGCGCAAGAAATTCTTCAAGGACGGCAACCTGGTCGTCGAGCAACTCAACTCCCGCGACGATCAGGCGCTGAGCATGACCTGGACCACCGTCTACAACACTTTGGGCGTTGGTCAGTTGTGGGCCGCCATGAGCGTCGAGCCCCTGGGCACCGACAAGTCCCGCGCAACCTGGACCATCATCGCCGAACCCGCTCAGGGCGGCGCCGAAGCCATGCCGGGGTTCAAGAACTTCGTGCAGGGATTTGCCGATGACTCGATGAGCAATGCGCGCAATCTGTTTGCGTAAGGCAATTTCGCCATAAAAAAACGCGATGAGTCAGACTGACCTCATCGCGTTTTTTGCATCCCTATAACGGTTTAAATCTTGAAGCTATCCACCAGTTGCTTCAGGCGGTTGGCCTGCAGCGACAACGCATCGCAATCCTTCAACGTTTCGTTGAGGTTGGCTACGCCCTGCTGGTTCAGCAGGTTGATCTGGCTGATGTCACCGTTAAGGGTTTCCACCACGGCAGTCTGCTCTTCCGTCGCGGCCGCTACCGACTGGTTCATGCCGTCGATTTCAGTGATTCGCTGGGTCACGCTGATCAACCGCGCACCGGCCTGATTCGCCACTTCGACGCTTTCTTCACTGGATGCCTGGCTGGCATTCATGGTCGACACGGCTTCTCGCGAGCCGACCTGCAACGAGGTGATCATCTTGTGAATCTCTTCCGCCGACTCCTGAGTGCGATGGGCCAGGTTACGCACTTCGTCCGCCACCACGGCGAAACCACGTCCGGCCTCACCCGCACGCGCCGCTTCGATGGCCGCATTGAGTGCCAGCAAGTTGGTCTGCTGCGAGATGCCTTTGATCACGTCGAGGATATGCCCGATGTTGTCGGTGCTGGCATTCAGGGTTTCAATCTGCGTGCACGACAGGCTGATTTTTTGCGACAACTCGGTCATCGCCAGAATGGTTTGTTCCACCACCTGACTACCGTCGTCAGCTTGCTCACCGGCTCCGCTGGCGTGTTGCGAAGCGTCCGCTGCGGTACGGGCGATCTCCTGCGTGGCGGCACC
>CAYNGZ010000125.1:0-14659 GCA_964396695.1 uncultured Pseudomonas sp. | reverse complement strand
TGTTCCTTACGCGACAGCGCGGCCTCGAAGAGGGGGCGGCCCCTCCTACAAAAGCGTAAGCGTGGAGTAGTAGCTGGTTATTACCCGTCCCTCTGGATTCGGACTACCTTGAATACTCCTTCCTGCCCAAGTCTTTACCCGAGGAGTCATCCCCATGGCCGCGAAAAAAATTCTGATGCTGGTCGGCGATTACGTCGAAGACTATGAAGTGATGGTGCCGTTTCAGGCGCTGCTATTGCCGAAGTCGATGGCATGACCACCAACCAACTGATCGCCAAGCTTTATGAAGAGGTGATGGACTATCGTGGAGAAATGGTGAATTTCGCCTCGTTCCTGCGGGTGAGTTGCACGCGCTTTCTGAGCCAGCGCCGGGTGACAGCGCCGGAGTTGTCGGTAGTGCGCGCGGTGGTGAAGTAGGGTGGCCTGGTCTTTACTCTGAAACGCGCACCCTCTCAATCGCCAAGGAGAACGAGCATGTCTGGATGGTATGAGTTGAGCAAAAGCAGCAATGGCCAATTCCGCTTTGTGCTGAAAGCGGCCAACGCCGAAACCATTCTCACCAGCGAGCTGTACACCACCCGCAGCGCCGCCGATAGCGGCATCGCCTCGGTCCAGACCAATAGCCCGCTGGATGAACGCTACGAGAAAAAGTCCACCAAGGATGGTCATCCTTACTTCAACCTCACGGCGGCCAACCATCAGGTCATCGGCAACAGCGAGGCCTATTCTTCCGACGCTGCGCGGGAAAAAGGCATTGCCAGCGTCAAGGCCAACGGGCCGACCAAGGTGATCAAGGACAAGACGTTGCCGGTGCTTTGAAAGCAAGGATCGCAGACTTCATCCGCTCGTGTAGGAGCTGCCGCAGGCTGCGATCTTTAAAGGGGGCGTGAAGAAAGGATCAAAAGATCGCAGCCTGCGGCAGCTCCTACGGGGGCGGGTCTAGCGTAACGTTGTCAACAGGTCCTGCAACTGGCTGCGACCTGCTTCACCTAGCGGGAACACCGGCAGCCGTGGGTCGCCAACGTCCAGCCCGGTCATGCTCAGACCGGCCTTGATGGTCGCGGGCAAACCGCCCTTGAGGATGAAATCCAGCAACGGCAACTGGCGATAGAACAACTCCCTGGCCTTGCCCAGATCATTGGCCAACGCGGCTTGATACAGCGCGCCATTGAGTTGCGGGATCAGGTTTGGCGCTGCCGTGCACCAGCCTTTGGCGCCCGCCGCGAAAGCCTCCAGCGCCAGCGGGTTGCTGCCGTTGTAGAAGGGCACCTGACCTTCGCCGAGCCATTGCAGCTTGTGCATGCGCTGGATATCGCCGGTGCTCTCCTTGACCATGGTCACGTTTTCCACGGCGTTGAAGATCCGCAGGATCAGCTCCACCGACATGTCGGTGCCGCTGGTGGCCGGGTTGTTGTAGAGCATGATCGGCACGCCGATGCTTTCGCCGATCGCGCGGTAGTGGGCGAGGATCTCGGCTTCGCTGAGTTTCCAGTAGGACGCCGGCAACACCATCACCACATCAGCGCCATGCGCCTCGGCGAAACGTGCGCGGCGCACGGCTTTGGCGGTGGTCAGGTCGGAGACGCTGACGATGGTCGGCACGCGTTTGGCCACGTGCTTGATGCTGAACTCGCTGACCTGGTCCCACTCCGCATCGCTCAGGTACGCACCTTCGCCAGTGCTGCCCAATGGGGCGATGGCGTGTACGCCGCCGTCGATCAAACGGTCGATGGAGCGACCCAGCGCATCCAGATCGATGCCTTCGCCATTAGCGGTGAACGGGGTGATGGTGTAGCCGATGATGCCGTGAATAGAAGGGGTAGACATGGCGTCTCTCCGGTTAAGTAAAGGGATGGATTCAGTTCAGGCAATCGGCGTGTTGACGCAGGTTCTGCCGAGCGTAGTAGTTGAAGGCGGCACCGTGGCGTTTGGGTCTGGAAATCCAGTCATGGGCTTCGCGGCCGAGCGCCGGCAGAATCGGTTTGAGTTCGCCTGCCGACATCGCCAGCAGCTGCAACTTGGCCGCACGTTCGATCAACTGCGCGATGACACAGGCTTCCTCGATGGTCCTTCCGGTCGACAGCTGGCCGTGGTGGGAAAGCAGAATCGCACGCTTGTCGCCCAGGGCTCCGGCGATGATTTCACCTTCTTCGTTGCCCACCGGCACACCCGGCCAGGCTTCGAGAAAGGCGCAATCTTCATAGAGCGGGCAGAGGTCCATGTGCGAGATTTCGAGCGGCACTTCCAGCATCGACAACGCCGCAATGTGCATCGGGTGCGTATGAATGATGCAGTTCACATCCGGCCGGGCGCGGTAGACCCAGCTATGGAAACGGTTGGCCGGATTGGGCATGCCGTGACCTTCCAGCACCTCCAGGTCTTCGTTGACCAGCAGCAGGTTGCTCGCGGTGATTTCGTCGAAACCCAGGCCCAGTTGCTGGGTGTAATAGGTGCCGGGCTGCGGGCCACGGGCGGTGATTTGCCCGGCCAGACCGGAGTCGTGGCCGTTCTCGAACAGAATGCGGCAGGTCAGCGCCAGCTTTTGCCGGTCGGTCCACGTATTATCCGCCAGCGTGCTTTGCATCTGCGAAAGCGCCTGTTTGATGAGTTGGTCCTTGGGTAGTGCTAATGTCTTGGCCATATCGGGTGTCCCTTGCAGTGCTCAATGGACGTCGAATGGGTTTTCCCGCAGCTCGCAAAGTCGATGGGAGAACACATATGACACTTAAGAGGCTATATGATACTTTGTGTCATTGGCAAGGGCTAATCGTTGCCTCCTTGATGGATTAATCGCTCCGCATGTCTATCCGTTTGAAATTACTGAGAAAAAAACTCGGTGTTACGCTGGAGGCCCTGGCCGAAAAATCCGGCATGACTAAGAGTTATCTGTCAAAAGTCGAGCGCGGGCTAAACACCCCGTCGATCGCTGCGGCGTTGAAACTGGCCAAGGCATTGAACGTCAAGGTCGAGGAACTGTTCTCTGAGGAGACCATCAGCCTCGACAGCTACAGCCTGGTGCGCAGCGATGAGCGTCAGTCGCTGGCGGCCAACGACCAGGCTCCGGGTTATGCAGTGCTGGCCCATCAGGTCAGCGAACGCAGCCTGCTGCCGTTCATCCTCTATCCCCCCAAAGAGTTCAGCGACAAGACCTTCAAGGAGCACATGGGGGAGGAGTTTCTGTTCGTGCATGAAGGCCAGGTCGAAGTCGACTTCATGAACGAACGGGTGATTCTGAACCGTGGCGACGCGCTGCACTTCAATGCGCAAAAACCGCATCGCCTGCGCTCGGTGGGCGAAGTGCAGGCGCAGTTGCTGGTGGTGGTGCATAGCGGCGAGGAATAAAGATCGCAGGCACGGCTGATTCTCCGTAGGAGGGGCCGCCCCCTCTTCGAGGCCGCGCTGTCGCGCAAGGAACATGGGCCAGGGCTGGCAAGCCAGCCCTTAAAAATAATATATAAATCAATAAGTTATTTTTTGTTCCATAAGAGCTGCCAGAGGCTGCGATCTTTTGATCTAACGCTCGACCGGCACGCTCAATTGCGGGCTACCCAACGCATGGCTCTTCGAATCAAAAAACCTGAGCTCCACGCCGGTCCCTTCAAACACCTTCGCGTAATGCCGCTTCTGGCTCTGGATGAATGCCGCGCTACGCGGGTAAATCGAGATCGCCACGGTCTTGGGTTGCGCCTGGCGCAGCGCATGAACGATGTGAGTATCCTGCTTGCCGAGGCTGTGGCCGAAGATGCACAGCGCGTCGTGCTGGTTCAGCAACTGGTCGTAGCAGAACGACAGGTAATCCGAACTGCGGATGGTCTTGAGCTTGTCTTCAGAGCTGCCTTCGCTGACAAACAGCGGTACATCGTCGAGGGTTTTGATCGTGTTGTTGATTGCAAAGCTGCCCAGCAGCGTGCCTTCGGTCGAGGTCAGTTTGCGTGCGGTGCCGTCCTGATTGCGCACCAGGTGCAGGCCGCCGTGCAGGTAAAGCAGGCGGGTTTTGTCAGCGGCGCGGGTACTCAGGTCGAAGCTCGGCTCGGTGCCGTGAAACAGATCGCTGATAGCGTCGGGTTGGTGCTGGATCGCCCAGTAATTGAGCAGGTCGTAGTTGGTGGTGAACACCGTCGGGTACGTGCTCAACTCCTGATTGATCGTCGCCAGGCTTGCGGCCTGCACAAGGCGCCACGGAATGTGCACCGCATGCACGGTGTTGATCAGCGCTTCCTTGATCGCGTAGTAGCGATTGCGCGGCGCGGCAGAACTTACGGCCAGGGCCTTGTTGACCCGGCTGGTGGTTTTCAGCGCCCCCAGTACTTGCTCGAAACTGCGGGTTTGCATCGCATCGAACACGCTCAATTCGGACGGGCTCAACGGTTTTTCTTCGACCGTGCGGGCGTTCTCGAACAGCGAGTCGTAACCGAAGTCATCCCACACCGCGCGGCTGGCACCGTTGCCCACCAGCAGGCCGCTGAACGAGGTGGTTGCGCGCAACGCATTCCAGTCTTCTAGTCGGGCATCAAATTCCTGGAAATCGGTCATCGCGTCGGTCATCTCAAGCAGGTGGAGTGCAGGGCGCAGACTTTATCACGACCGGGTATTGAGCCAGATCAACATGCACGGTGACTGATGAGTCGATCCTTTGGCGATCCGCTGAATCGGGGTTGCCGGTTCGGCTCTATCGAAGAGGATCGCTCATGACCAGCACGTTTTTCATTCCTGCCGTGAACATCATGGGCACCGGTTGCCTCGACGAAGCCATGAACGCCATCCGCAACTATGGCTTTCGCAAGGCCTTGATCGTGACGGACGCCGGATTGGCCAAGGTTGGCGTGGCAGGGTTGATCGCTGAAAAACTGGCGATGCAGGACATCGACTCGGTGATTTTCGACGGTGCCAAACCGAACCCGAGCATCGCCAACGTCGAGAGCGGCCTGGAACTGCTCAAGCAGAGCCAGTGTGATTGCGTGATTTCCCTGGGCGGCGGCTCGCCCCACGACTGCGCCAAAGGCATTGCCCTGTGCGCCACCAACGGCGGCAGGATTGCCGATTACGAAGGCGTCGACCAATCCGCCAAGCCGCAGTTGCCGTTGATCGCGATCAACACCACTGCCGGTACCGCCAGCGAGATGACGCGGTTCTGCATCATCACCGACGAATCGCGTCACGTGAAAATGGCCATCGTCGACCGTAACGTCACGCCGCTGCTGTCGGTCAACGACCCGGCGCTGATGGCCGCCATGCCCAAAGGTCTGACCGCCGCCACCGGCATGGACGCCTTGACCCACGCCATCGAAGCTTACGTGTCCACGGCCGCCAACCCGATCACCGACGCGTGTGCGCTGAAAGCCATCGAGCTGATCAGCCGCAACCTGCGCCTGGCCGTGCGCGATGGCAGCGACATGCTCGCCCGGGAAAACATGGCGTATGCACAGTTCCTCGCCGGCATGGCATTCAATAATGCTTCGCTGGGGTTTGTGCATGCGATGGCTCACCAGTTGGGTGGTTTCTATGACTTGCCCCATGGTGTCTGCAATGCGGTACTGCTGCCGCACGTGCAGAGTTTCAACGCCGCGGTCTGCGCCGAACGCCTGGCGGTGGTGGCGCAGGCTCTGGGGGCCGACACGCGTGGTGTCAGCCCGGAAGAGGGCGCCCAGGCGGCCATCGTGGCGATCCGCGCGTTGGCCAGGGATGTGGAGATTCCCGGCGGTCTGCGTGACCTCGGCGCCAAGCTGCAAGATATCCCGATCCTCGCCGCCAATGCCTTGAAAGATGCCTGCGGCCTGACCAACCCACGGGCGGCGGATCAGCGACAGATCGAGGAGATTTTTCGCAGCGCGTTTTGAATGGCGGTGTTAACGGGCGCTTTGTCCGATGATTTCGGGACGCGGCAAGAGCGTTACGCAGAGCATCGCGCCCAGGGCCAACAGGCTGCATAACAGTGACAAGGGCCAGGCCTGCTGACTGACCAGCAGGCTGGCGATGCCACCGATAATGGCGGCCATCAGTTGGTGGATAAAGCCGCTCAAGGCCATTGCATAGGCACCACTGATCGGCGAGCCATCGTTGGCCAGGGACAGGCTGATGGGATAAATCAACGATTGGCCGAGCACCGCGATGCAGTAGGGCAACCACAGCAGCAACGCCACCGCAGTTGCCAGCAGGCTGCCCAATAACATGACCGCGCTGCCGACCAACACCAACCCAACCCCCGCGTTCATCAACCGTCGTTGACCGGTGTGCAGGACGTAACGATTGATCACCAGTGCACCGAGAAAGTAGGCTGCACTGATTGGCCATCCCAGGAGGCCGTACTCGACTGTGGACCAGTTGAACATGCCTTGCAGAATCTCTGGTGCGGCGGTGTTGAACGCGACAATTACTCCGTAACCGAGACCTCCGGTGAGTGCCGGAAGCAGAAAATTCCGATGACGCAGAATGCGCCAGTAAGTGGGCCCGCTGGATGACTGGCTTTTCGCTTCCACCAACGTCGGGAAGGTGACCCGTACCGCCACTATCCCCATCAACAGGCTCGTGCCACCCAGCAAATAAAAGATTGCTGACCAACCCAGCGTGATCTGTACCAGCGACCCCAGGTATTGCCCGATCCCCAACGCAACCACAAAGGAAATCGAAATCCAGGACAGTGCCTTGGCTAACAGATCGCCACGAAAACTGTCGCGAATCAGCACTCGAGCCATGACCGAGATCCCGCTGGCGCCAATACCCTGAACCAACCGTAGCGTAAGGAATGACTCCAGGGTGGTTCCCATGGGTAAGGCCAGATTGCCCAGCCCATAGACTCCCAATGCAGCGATCAGCACTGGCTTGCGGCCAACGCGCTGGCTCAGGCTGCCCCAGAACAACATGGGCAGCGCCATGCCGATCAGGTACACCGCCAGCCCCCAGGAGACCTGCGAAGCCTCGCTGTTCAGGTGCCGGGCAATCTCCGGCAGGGCCGGAAGATAGATGCTCATGCCCAACTGCGCGAGAAAAACCGTAGAGCAAGTGATGACTAGCATTGTGCTGCTTTTCAAGGACTGTTTCCTGGAGGGTCAGTGGCCGATGTCTCGGTCGTGAGCACGCAATAGGTCGGTGATCAGCTCACAAAAACGGCTGATCAGCGTGGGTTCCATGTCCGCACTGAAGCTCATTGCTCCAGTGCTGCCCGGTCCGTTTGAGGCTGTCAAAACGCTGGATATTAACCTGAAGTTTTTCCTGGAATATGGTTTTGCCGATCTGATCGTCAAATCGGTAACCACTGATTCGTTGAATACAGTGAAAAACGGCGAGTGTGAGTACAAGGATACGGTGGGCAAAACGGTACTGACGACGCTGCGTTATGACGGTCGGCAGTATGTTGTTCCTGAAGACTTGAAAGGACTCTGAACCGATGCTCTCCGGCCTCAACCATCTGACCCTGGCGGTCACCGATCTGGACCGCAGCGTGGCGTTCTATCGTGGCCTGTTGCAACTGCGCCTCGATGCCACTTGGGATAGCGGTGCCTATCTGTCGTTGCCGGGGTTGTGGTTGTGTCTGTCGTTCGAGCCGCGGGTGTTCAAGAGTGGCGGGACAATCGCAGCGAGGGCGCGTCGTTCTATTTTCTCGATCCGGATGGGCACAAGCTTGAAGCCCATGTCGGGGATCTGTCGTCGCGACTTGAGGCGTGTCGCCGGAAACCTTATGCCGGGATGAAGTTTTTCACGTCGTAGCAGGGCCTGTTCGCAGTGTTCGGCATTGGCGTGGCCCGTGGCGGATATACGCTATTCTGATCGGCAATGTGGGCGCTCGTCGGGTACGCACGGTGTATCGGCGTCATGAGCTGGCAATTACCCGGATTGGCGGGGTAATGTTCACCGGCTTCACCGTCAGCAGCCTTGCTGCACGCTGTGCCGGGGTGGCTAGCGAACAAGGCTTGAGGCTGCGCGCAGGGCTGCGACAGCTGCAGCAGGACATCCTTTTTAGCGGTGTCCGGGTCCAGGGATTGATACTCACGGCTGTACCTTTGGACAGTATCTATCTTTGATGACCACCAGAAATTCCGCGCCGCTGGCAAGTTACATCGATCTTTTGCTCGACGTCGTGTGTGCGGTCGATGGCCAGGGACGTTTTGTCTTTGTCAGCGCGGCGTGCGAGCAAGTGTTCGGCTACACCCAGGACGAACTGATCGGCCAGCCGATGATCGAGATGGTCCACCCGGCCGATCGTCAGCGGACCTTGGATGCCGCCCGTGAAATCATGCGCGGCCAGCCCAACCCGAATTTCGAAAACCGCTACCTGCGCAAGGATGGTCAGGTGGTGCATCTTCTCTGGTCGGCGCGCTGGTCCGAAGTCGACCAACTGCGCATCGCCGTGGCCCGTGACATCACCGAACGCAAACAGGCCGAATCCCGGCAGGCTGCGCTGTATGCCATTTCCGAAGCGGCCCATGCCGCAGAAGATCTGCTGGCGCTGTTCAAGCGAATTCATCAACTGATCGGCGAATGGTTGCCGGCGCTGAATTTCTCGGTAGCGCTCTACGACGAGCACTGCGAGCAAATGAATTTTCCGTACCACGTCGACGATCACGAGCACGATCCGCTGTTTACCGTCACTGGGCAACTCTGCGCCGAGGTGATTCGCACGGGGCAGTCGGTGCTGGTGACGCCGGACCAGCCTGTCACGATGCCTGGATTTTGCGATGCCGTTAGCGGCCAGGATTCACCCTGCTGGCTGGGCGTTCCGTTGAATTCACAGAAGGGCACCATCGGTGCGTTGATCGTCAAAAGCATGCCCGGTGGCGAACGCTACACCGAGCGCGACAAGGAGCTGCTGCAATACGTCTGTGCCCAGGTCGCGGCGGCCATTGAGCGCAAGCAACTGCACAGCCGGCTGCAATTCATGGCGCAACACGATCAATTGACCCGCTTGCCCAATCGCGAACTGTTGCGTGAACGCATCACCGCGTCGCTCGGTAAAGCCCGAAAAGAGTGCGGGCGCATGGCCCTGCTGTACGTCGATCTGGACCATTTCAAGCAGGTCAACGACACCTACGGTCACGGCATCGGCGACATGTTGCTGCAGGCCGTGGCCAATCGGTTGCAAGGTTGTGTGCGCGAATCCGACACGGTGGCGCGCATTGGCGGTGATGAGTTTGTCGTCCTGCTCGACAGTATTCAGGCCGCCGAAGACGCGGAGCGGGTGGTGATCAAGATCCGTCAGGTGCTCGGTCAGCCGATGCGTCTGGACAGCCACAGCCTGAATATTCTGCCGAGCATTGGCATCGCGCTTTACCCCGAGCATGGCAGTGAAGAAAAGCAGCTGTTCAAGCATGCGGACGAGGCCATGTACGCCGCCAAACGCCTGAGTGGAGGCCTGGAACGCGTCTGAGCGGGTTTGCATGCAGGGCACCGTTCGTCGCAACAGGCTCGGTTTTTCTAAACCTTTGTGGCGTTTCAACTTCAGACGTCAAGCGGGGGATGCCCGCTGCAATCATTTGCCCATTCAAGGGGGGTGCAACCATGAACCGTATGGCCAGCCGTTTAGCGACGATCAGTGTTGCCGTGTTGCTGGGCCTGGGCGCCAGCAACGCCTTTGCCCGGACGCCAGCCGAATTCATCAACGACGCTTCGGCCAAAGGCATGGCTGACATCGAAGCCAGCCGTCTGGCTCACCAGAAAACCGAATCCAAAGAGGTCAAGGATTACACGATTGTGGTGATCAACGACCGCACCACAGCCAACCAGCACCTGGCGAAAATTGCCAAAAAACTCGATCTGCCCGTCGCCCCAAGAGACGAGGTGGCCAGCAAGGCCAAGGCGCTGATTTCCCAGGTCAAGGACGGTGATTAGTTCGACGCGGCCTATGCGGCCAGCCAGATACAGACCACCCAGGAAACCATCGAGCAGCTGCAGCAGGAAGCACAAACCACCGACGTTCCGGAGATCAAGGCCTTCGTCGCAGAAACCCTGCCCAAACTCGAACACCACCTGCAAATGGCCAAAGCCCTTCAAGTCAGTCGGCAATCGGGTCGGGTGGATGGCTGACGCAGGCGTTGAACGGCACTGATTTAGTACCTGCTGGCGCATGTCAGCAGCAGGTGGGCCCACCAGCAAAATTGTTTCGCTGTCACCGATGCTGCAGTATTGCTTGTGCAACGTTCCCAACCTCCGCATCGCGTTTTGCGCTTCTTTGGTAGAACGCGGTCATTCATCTTCCTGAACGGCTATAGGACCATCCCTGTCTTTCGTACTCGTAGGAGCGCTCTTCTTCTCGATCCACGTTTGGTTTCTTTCTTTGTGCCGGTTTGTGTCTAGTATTAATGGCAGTCAATTTGCCAGCACGCACATACACGGATCGGAAACAGGTAAGAGGCCACTCATGGAATTTATCGAAAAGCTTGCAAGTCTTGCCGCAAAAGTTCGTCTGCAAGGGGCTGCAATTCAGACGGAAGAAGCGACCAAAAACGCCTTTGTCATGCCTTTTATCAGCACAGTGCTGGGCTACGACGTTTTTGACCCGTCGGAGGTGACCCCTGAGTTCGTTTGCGATGTTGGAACAAAGAAGGGAGAAAAAATTGATTACGCGATCATGAAGGAGGGGGAAGTTCAGATCCTGATCGAGTGCAAAAAAATTGGTGAGCCACTGCACATCAATCATGCATCGCAGCTATTCCGTTATTTCCACGTCACCAGCGCCCGAATTTCTATCCTCACCAACGGTCAGGTCTACAAGTTCTTTACAGACCTGGATGCCCCAAACAAGATGGACGAAAAGCCTTTCCTAGAGCTTGATTTGCTCGATATCGACGAGTATTCAGTCCCAGAACTGACGAAGCTGACCAAGTCCGCATTCGATGTCGATTCGATCATCAGTGCAGCGGGTGAGTTGAAATATGTCAGCCAGATCAAAAAAGTGATCGCGGCCCAAGTCAGCAAGCCTGATGACGATTTCGTAAAAGTTTTTGCCTCCCGGGTTTACGACGGTGTGATCACACAAAAAGTCCGGGAACAGTTTCAGGAGCTGACGAGAAAAGCCGTAGTGCAGTTTCTCAACGATCAGATCAACGATCGTCTCAAATCAGCTATGAGCGGAGCCATTCAGCCCGGCCTGTCCTCACTGCCGGCGACAGGTGCAAGTACTTCAGAGCCGGATGAGCGTAATGAGTCGGATGACAAGGTATTGACCACGCTCGAAGAGCTGGAGGGCTATCACATTGTCCGTGCGGTTGTACGTTCGGTAGTCGATGCAAAACGTATCGTACAGCGCGATACACAGAGCTATTTCGGTATCTTGCTCGATGACAATAACCGTAAACCGATCTGCCGCCTGCACTTCAATCGGTCACAGAAGTACATCGGTATCTTCGACGAAGAGAAGAACGAAACCCGCCATCCGATCAATTCGGTCGATGATATTTACGAGTATTCGGATCGGTTGAAAAAGACAGTTGGGTATTACGATCAATCACACTAAGAAAAACTAAAAACCGGCTGAAGCCGGTTTTTTGTTTAGCTCGACAGCTTCATCCCAACCGACCAGCTGAAATACCCCAGCACTTCACAGCTGCTGTTCACCAGCATGAAATTCAGCTCGCACTGCTCGACACCTGTGCTCAGTTGCTGGCAGTGCCAGTAGTGATCATAGGCTTTCACAGCGACGGGGTCGGTGGGCGTTTCAGGGTTGGGGGCGGGTAAGGTCAGGTCGTTGTGCACCACCAGTTCCGGTTCGCCGAATACTCCGGCACTGCCCACGGACAGGTCGTAAAGCACCACGCTGTGTTCGGCGTGCAGGCCGACGGTTCGGCCACGCAAGTGGAAGGTTTTTGCAGCGTTTTCGGCCAGCTCGAGGCAGGTGCCCTTGGCCTCTGGCGTTGTCCCTTGGGTGGCGCCAACGGTGAAAATGAAGCCGTCCTCGATCACGGTCGGGTTCTGGGGGGCGAGGCTCGGTTGCGGGTAGCGGGTGAGCAGGGTTTCGGCGTCGACAATGAGCAACACATTGCTGGCCTGCTCAGTGGTGGATGATGAGGTTGCGCTGGTATCAGTGGACATCACGGCTTCCTTTCATGATGTGGGTGAATCGCGGCGCACCGCTGCGGCTTGCGCAAGACATCCAGTTCCAGGCGGGGCGCGAGGCCGAGGGGAAAGCCCCTTGTCGCCAAGGGGCCGCCCTGAATCAGTTACGGATGGTGATGAACGGATCCCACGAGCAGCAACCTACGATCTGGCAGTTCCGATCCACGATCAGGAAGTTGAAGTGATAGGTCACACTGCCGGTAGAAAGGGTTTCTGAAGACCAGTAATAGTTATCGACCTTCTGGCAGCTAGGCACCGACGGGTTGCTGGTGTTTGGCACGGCAACACACGCGGTGGCCTTGCGTGGAGTCGGTGTCGAGATCAGTTCGTTACCCGCGTTGCCGATGAATTTGTAGAAAACTACCGCTGTTTCGAAGCTCTGCGACAGGCTGGTTTCGCGCCAGCGAATCAGGTCGCCGACCTGGGCTTTCAAATTGAGCTCGCCACCGGCCTGGCCATTGATCACGTTGTCCCGGTTGGTGACCATGTACACGTGATTGACATCGATCATGGTTGGCGCAGCAGGGTTTTTGCTGATGTTCGGGTAGTTTTTCAGAATGGTTTCGGTGTCGATCGAAACAAGCACATCCGTGACTCGAGACATAGTAAAGCTCCTTGTTCATAGTGAGCGCCTGGCATCGACCAGGCACAACAACGCTTGATTGCCTTGCGGCTGTTATTGAGCGCACTACTACGGGGAACCCACCGATCACAGGGTACGAGCTGGCCTGGCTCCTTGCCTACAAAAGTGACGGGCCCGGGTTCCTTCCAACAGGCCGCGTCTGCACTATAGATACACATCTGAAGCTGTCAAAACAGAGGACGCTTCGCTCGACGAACGGTCGTTTTGCTTCTAACTTCCGATGATTTGGCGATAAGGAAACCGCAATCAAGAGCGTTTCTCATGGCTTGATTGAGGTCTAAACCGCATGCCATTGCGCAACGATTACCGATCCCGGCAGTTTCACTTCCAGGGTTCCGGTGAACTGATCGTCGATGGCTTTGAGCAGGCCTTGCGCAGGTGTACGACCCAGGCTGATGGCCTTGAGTCCGGAGCTTGCGACCATCAGTGCCTTGAGGTCTTTCAACGGGCCTTTGATGGCTTTGGCACTGGACAGGTCCCTGGTGTGCAGCAAGTCGGGCGAGGCGAAAAACTCCGCATCTTCCAGGCCCGCCGCCGTCATCTGCTGCAGATTTTCCGGGTCAATTTCCGCGTAATGCGTTGCCCCCGCCAGGAACTTCCGGTTCGACACCTCACCGTCAATCGCCAGCAGAAAGAAAGTGAATGCCGTGTTGCCCAAGCGCACCCAGTCATCCTGGTTGGTGTTGCTGCCCTGGGTTCGTTGCAGGGTTTTGATCTTGCGGTGCACCAGTTCGAAGTTCGATGAAATAGTGTTGAACGGTGGGGGGCCATCCTTTGACGTGGTGTAGTGCCGGAGGGTGAACTTCTTGTCCACGACTTTCGCGAGCTCGGCGTCGGTCGCCTTCTTGTTGCTGAATGTCAGACTGTCGTCCGTGACCGATTGCATGATCTCGAATGGTTGAGTCCGGTTCTGTGGTTGATAGTTCGCCTGGTGCTGTTCATACATTTCCAGCGCTGAAGCCGGTTTTTGCGAAGACGATGATGCTGCGCTGGAAGGTTGAGTCAGGCAGGGGCCTTGGTGATTGGATTTACATACGGCACATAGCTTGGGGACTGAAAACGCTGTGGGTTTTGCAGCGATGGCAGGCGCTGCTCGAGGGGGCGGTGTCGATGCGTTCGATGACGACGCCTGAGCGCTTTCGATCGGGGGAAAGATGTTGCTGCTCCTGGGTTTTTGACCCGCGGGCGGCGTGTTGGGCGTTGCAGGAGACGGCACGATGGGCATGGGGCCTTTGCCCGCATTCGATCCGGAGTTTTTCAGCACAGTAGTCATTCTCTAGTTTTAGTAGACGGTGCTCCGTTAAATCTTGAAGCGATTGCCCACGTTTATAACCGAGGTCTGTGTGAGGGTTGCCGGGGGAATTGTTAGATGAAATTTCCTACATTGAGGAATCTTGGTTTCTTACGTCGATCAGATTATCTGCACAGTATTTGAATACGCCCTCTGTGACAGTGGCTTTGAATTTGTCGATGGGTTCAGGCAGTAGACAGACTTCAATTAGTACAAATACGCCTACGCCAAGCAGGAGCGCGGCGGGTACAGGGGGCACGGTTTTACAGGTTCACTCGATAGGCGGCTAAGCCTCGGGAGGCTGCATGTGGTTACGTTACGCGGCATTGGTAGCGGTGGTTGTCGCGGCGTCAGGGTGTGTACAAGAGCGAGTGGTTTATGAGCGACGCGCGCCTGCGCGGGAGTACGTCGAAGTCGTCGCACCACAACCGCCACCGGTCCAGGTGATCGAAGTGGAGCCCGCAGGCCGACCGGGTTATATCTGGTCGCACGGTTACTGGCGTTGGGAAGGCGGACGTTATGTCGCCGTTCGCGGGCACTGGGAACCGGAACACCGGGGTTATCGTTACGTGCACCCGCATTTGGAACAGCACAACGATGGCTGGTACTGGCGAGGGGGGGGGGGGGCTGGTACAATAGGTCGCACGTTTTTCGCGAATAAAATGAGGGGACTCTCCACA
>CAYNGZ010000124.1:0-14668 GCA_964396695.1 uncultured Pseudomonas sp. | reverse complement strand
AAGGCGTCTCGGGCGTCGAGCTGATCCTTACCAAGCTGCACGCCGGCGGCAAGTTCTCCAACAAGAACTACCAGTTCTCCGGCGGTTTGCACGGGGTGGGTATTTCGGTGGTCAACGCGCTGTCGACCCAGGTCCGGGTGCGCGTCAAACGCGATGGCAACGAGTACCAGATGACCTTCGCCGATGGCTACAAGGCCACCGATCTGGAAGTGCTCGGCACCGTTGGCAAGCGCAACACCGGGACCAGCGTGTACTTTTCGCCGGACCCGAAATACTTCGATTCACCGAAATTTTCCATCAGCCGTCTCAAGCACGTACTCAAGGCCAAGGCGGTGTTGTGCCCGGGCCTGCTGGTCAGCTTTGAAGACAAGGCCACCGGCGAAAAGGTCGAATGGCATTACGAAGACGGTCTGCGCTCCTATCTGGTCGACGCGGTCAGCGAGTTCGAACGTCTGCCAGACGAGCCTTTCTGCGGCAGCCTGGCCGGTAACAAGGAAGCGGTCGACTGGGCGCTGCTGTGGTTGCCCGAAGGCGGCGACAGCGTTCAGGAAAGCTACGTCAACCTGATCCCGACGGCCCAGGGCGGTACTCACGTCAACGGTCTGCGTCAGGGCCTGCTCGACGCGATGCGCGAGTTCTGCGAATTTCGAAACCTCTTGCCACGTGGCGTGAAGCTGGCGCCGGAAGACGTTTGGGAGCGTATTGCCTTTGTCCTGTCGATGAAGATGCAGGAGCCACAGTTCTCCGGCCAGACCAAAGAGCGCCTGTCGTCCCGCGAGGCGGCAGCGTTTGTTTCCGGTGTGGTCAAGGACGCTTTCA
Organism: uncultured Pseudomonas sp.; assembly: GCA_964396695.1. Taxonomy (GTDB): domain Bacteria; phylum Pseudomonadota; class Gammaproteobacteria; order Pseudomonadales; family Pseudomonadaceae; genus Aquipseudomonas. Next base: position 13,849 of record CAYNGZ010000124.1, on the reverse strand, counting down.
GTCTGTGGCTCAACGCGAATCCCGAGTTGGGCCTGCAACTGGCCGAGCTGGCGATCAACAACGCTGGCCGTCGTCTGAAAGCCAGTAAGAAGGTCGAGCGCAAACGCATCACTCAAGGTCCGGCCTTGCCGGGCAAACTTGCCGATTGCGCCGGGCAGGACCCGATGCGTGCCGAGCTGTTCTTGGTGGAAGGTGACTCCGCTGGCGGTTCGGCCAAGCAAGCGCGGGACAAAGAGTTCCAGGCGATCCTGCCACTGCGCGGCAAGATCCTGAACACCTGGGAAGTCGACGGCAGCGAAGTGCTGGCCAGCCAGGAAGTGCACAACATTGCCGTGGCCATTGGCGTCGATCCGGGCGCCGCGGACATGAGCCAGTTGCGCTACGGCAAGATCTGCATCCTCGCCGACGCCGACTCCGACGGCCTGCACATCGCGACCTTGCTGTGCGCCTTGTTCGTCCAGCATTTCCGTGCGTTGGTGGACGCCGGTCACGTCTACGTGGCGATGCCGCCGCTGTACCGCATCGACCTTGGCAAAGAGATTTACTACGCCCTGGATGAAGCCGAGCGCGATGGCATTCTCGATCGTCTGGTGGCCGAGAAGAAACGCGGCAAGCCGCAGGTCACCCGATTCAAAGGGCTGGGTGAAATGAACCCGCCGCAACTGCGTGAAACCACCATGGACCCAAATACCCGGCGTCTGGTGCAACTGACGCTGGATGATTTCGAAGCCACGTCGGAAATCATGGACATGCTGCTGGCGAAAAAACGCGCCGGTGACCGCAAGTCCTGGCTGGAGTCCAAAGGCAACCTGGCCGAGGTTCTGGCCTGATGCGGAGCGGTTTCGCCCTCGCGTTGCTGCTGTTGGCGTCTGCTGTTGCGGCAGAACCGGCGCCTGAATTGACGCTGGTGTCCGAACACGCGGTGGACGGCATGCGCGGTGGCAATCTGTCGGGACTGGCGCTGTGCGGTAAAGACCTGTGGACGGTTTCCGACCGTGACGATGACCAGATCTACCGGCTCGACACCAGCGATCACGTCTGGCAGGCCGAAACCGTGCACATCGACGTGCCGCCGGTGCCTGACAGCGGGTTGCCCTGGGGGCTGAAATCGCGCACCTGGGCGGCCTCGTTCGTGCGCGGTGGAGACCTGGATTTCGAGGGGATCACCTGCGACAAGGCCGGTAACCGCTACATCGCCAGCGAAGCCCACGCCGCGGTGCTGCAAGTGCCGGTACACGGGCCTGCCTCCTGGTTGAAGATTTCACCGATCATGGTCCGCGAGGCACGAGCCAGTGGCATGTTGCTGCACTTCAACGCACTGTTTGAAGGGCTGGCAATCAATCCGCAAGGTGATCGGTTATGGTTGGCGGCCGAGCGCGAGCGCCGCGGTCTGTTACTGATCAAGCGCCAACAGACCGTCTGGGACTGTGACGGCAGCTGTGTGCTGTTGAGCGAAGCTGGCAAGGAAATGCAGCCCGCGCAATTTCCCAACGCCAAGCCGGTATCCAAAGATTTCTCGGACCTGGCGCTGTTCAACGACAAGCTCTTCACCCTGGAACGCAACGCCTTTCAAATTTGCCGTCGCGATGCGCTGAGCGCCAAGGTCGAGCGTTGCTGGTCGTTCGCGGCTGAGGCCTTGCAGGAGCATCGACGTTATCCACAGCCCTACGGTTTGGCTGAAGCTTTGGTGATCGACGCCGATGGCGCCTGGATCGGCATCGACAACAACAACGGTGCCCGCGCGGACGGTGAAGCCCGACCGATTGTCTGGCGCTTTGCCGCACCGCAAGGTGGCTGGAGCGCCAAGCCATGAGCGCCCTGAAAAAACTTGAATTTACCCAGCGCGGTGGCACCTTGCTGCTGCGCCAGACAACACACTGATGAGGCCCGCATGAGCGACTCCCTGGATCTCAGCCTGGACGGCGTTGAACGCCGCTCACTGGCCGACTTCACCGAAAATGCCTACCTCAACTACTCCATGTACGTGATCATGGACCGTGCCTTGCCGCACATCGGCGACGGCCTGAAACCTGTGCAGCGGCGTATCGTCGACGCCATGAGCGAGTTGGGGCTGGACGCTGACTCCAAGCACAAGAAGTCCGCGCGTACGGTCGGTGACGTGCTCGGCAAGTTTCACCCTCACGGCGATTCGGCGTGCTACGAAGCCATGGTGCTGATGGCCCAACCGTTCAGCTACCGTTACACACTGGTGGACGGGCAGGGTAACTGGGGTGCGCCGGATGATCCGAAATCCTTCGCCGCCATGCGTTACACCGAAGCGCGCCTGTCGCGTTATTCCGAAGTACTGCTCAGCGAACTGGGTCAGGGGACGGCGGATTGGGGGCCGAACTTCGACGGCACCCTCGACGAACCACTGGTATTGCCGGCACGTTTGCCGAACATCCTGCTCAACGGCACCACCGGCATCGCCGTGGGCATGGCCACCGACGTTCCGCCGCACAACCTGCGGGAAGTCGCCACGGCTTGCGTGCGTTTGCTCGATGAGCCCAAAGCCACGGTCGAGCAGCTCTGTGAGCATATTCAAGGCCCGGACTATCCGACCGAAGCGGAAATCATCACGCCGCGCGCCGACCTGCTGAAAATCTACGAAACCGGTCGCGGTTCGGTGCGCATGCGCGCCGTGTACCACATCGAAGATGGCGACATCATTGTCACCGCGCTGCCGCATCAGGTCTCCGGTGCCAAAGTGCTGGAACAGATTGCCGCGATGATGCAGGCCAAGCCGTCCAAGGCGCCGCAAGTGGCGGACCTGCGCGATGAGTCGGACCACGAGAACCCGTGCCGTATCGTGATCATTCCGGTCAACAGCCGGGTCGATCATGAGGCGTTGATGCAGCACCTGTTCGCCAGCACCGAGCTGGAGTCGAGCTACCGGGTCAACATCAACATCATTGGCCTGGACGGCAAGCCGCAGCTGAAAAACCTGCGGGCGTTGCTGGTGGAATGGCTGGAGTTCCGGGTTCAGACCGTGCGTCGCCGCCTGCAATTCCGTCTGGACAAGGTCGAGCGTCGCCTGCACCTGTTGGACGGTTTGCTGATCGCCTACCTCAACCTGGATGAAGTGATCCACATCATCCGCACCGAGGAACACCCGAAAGCCAAGCTGATCGAGCGCTTCGCCCTGAGCGAAATCCAGGCCGACTACATTCTCGACACTCGCCTGCGTCAGTTGGCGCGACTCGAAGAAATGAAGCTGCGCGACGAGCAGGACGAATTGCTCAAGGAGCAAGCCAAGCTCCAAGCTTTGCTGGGCAGTGAAGCCAAGCTCAAGAAGCTGGTGCGCAGCGAGCTGATCAAGGACGCCGAAACCTATGGCGACGACCGTCGTTCGCCGATTGTCGAGCGTGCCGAAGCCCGCGCGCTGACCGAACACGATCTGCTGCCGAACGAAAAAGTCACCGTGGTGCTGTCCGAGAAAGGCTGGGTGCGCTCGGCCAAGGGCCATGACATCGATGCCACCGGGCTTTCGTACAAGGCCGGGGACGGTTTCAAGACGGCGGCTGCCGGTCGTTCCAACCAGTTTGCGGTGTTTATCGACTCCACCGGTCGCAGTTATTCGGTGCCAGCGCACACGCTGCCATCGGCCCGTGGCCAGGGCGAGCCGCTGACCGGTCGTCTGACGCCGCCGCCAGGGGCAACCTTCGAATGCGTGTTGATGCCTGAAGACGATGGGCTGTACGTCATCGCCTCGGACGCCGGTTACGGCTTCGTGGTCAAGGGTGAAGACCTGCAAGCCAAGAACAAGGCCGGCAAGGCGCTGTTGAGCCTGCCGAACAACGCCAAGGTGATCCTGCCGCGTCCGGTCGCCGACCGTGAGCAGAACTGGTTGGCCTCGGTCACCACCGAAGGTCGCCTGTTGATTTTCAAAATCAGCGACCTGCCGCAGCTGGGCAAGGGCAAAGGCAACAAGATCATCGGCATCTCCGGCGAACGTGTGGCCAGTCGCGAGGAATATGTCACCGACATCGCGGTATTACCGGAAGGTGCGACCCTGGTCTTGCAGGCCGGTAAGCGCACACTGTCGCTCAAAGCCGATGACCTCGAACACTACAAAGGTGAGCGCGGACGCCGTGGCAACAAGCTGCCGCGGGGTTTTCAGCGTGTCGATGCGCTATTGGTAGAAACTCTCAATTAAGCGGTCTAGACGGCTCGATCTACGATTTAACCCGTAGATCGATGCTTTCGCGCTGGAGTCGAAAGCCATATTCACGGATGATATGACCTTTCAAACGTGGGCTGCGTCCTGCGTTCTTTATATTGATTGAGTATTTTTCATTGTGACGGGCCTGTTGGCCGTCGCCTGGATGGGATGATGACCGTTCTGCGCCTTCCTCTAATTTTGTTGCTCGCTGGCGTTTTTGGCCTGGCGGGTTGCAGCGTTCACCAGCCGGTGTCGCTGTATCAGCTGGACAGCGGAAGTCCGGCTCAGCCTGCGCAAAGCGCGGGCATGGCAGTGTTGTTGGGCCCGGTATCGATCGCCGATTACCTGCAACGTGAAACCCTGTTGCAGCGCCAGCCGGATGGCAGCCTGCAAGCGTCTACCGACGGTCGTTGGGCGGGCAGCCTGTCTTCGGACATCAATCAGCTTCTATTGCGTCAGGTGGCCGGCCATCTGGACAGCCAGCGCGTAGTGTTGGCGCCGGCGACCCTGGGTTTCACCCCGGATGTACAGGTTTTGCTGTCGATCACTCGCCTGGATTCGGGTGAGTCGCAACCGGCGTTCCTCGATGCGCAGTGGCGGTTGATTGACCGTCGCGGCCAGGTGCGTGACAACCGCATCGTTCACCTGCAAGAGCCACACGCCAGTGGTACGGCGGCTCAGGTGCAGGCCCAGGGCATATTGCTGCAGCGTTTGGCCGAGCAGCTGTCGGTCGCGCTCAAGCCGCTGGCCAATCAGCCACCGATTGTCGACGTGCCGCGTAAACCTGCGCCCAAGCCAGCGGCGCCGGCAGAGCCGGAAAAACCGAAGATCCCGATGGCTTCACCGATTCGCACGGACATGGAAGTGTTCAGGTTCTGAGGTGATTGCCGTCAAGACAAAGCCCGCGTTGATGCGGGCTTTGTTGTTTCTGGGGGGAATTGAAAGCTTGAGATGAGTGAGGAGTTGATACCTATGTCGCTTGCTGGATCCCCCCCTCACCCCAGCCCTCTCCCCAGAGGGGAGAGGGGGAAAGGGAGCAGATTTCCGTTGTGCTGGCGATCCATATTCAACTTCGACTTTTCAGGTCGCAGTCGTTCGTTCATGCGGCGCGGTCAGTCCCCTCGCCCCTCTGGGGAGAGGGTTAGGGGGAGGGGTGGATCGTCAGGCGGACCGCAATACCACTGACCACGAGTACGCTCCAACAAAAAGCCCGCAGATAATCACTCGTCTGCGGGCTTTTTCGTTCGCGGGCCGGGTTCAGCTCTTGGCGCGTGTCTCATGCATGCGCGCCAGTTGGCGCTCCAGCATCGATGGGTAAGGCTCCATCAACCGCTCGACGCAGCAAGCGCCTTCCGGGCTGGCGATCGGACGGATTCGCGCACGTTGGCGGATCAGTGCATCGTCGCTGATCTTGCGCTCCACCAGCAGCAGGTTGCGGCTGTGCTGGGACAGGGCGAGGGCGTCCTGAGCGGTTTCGGTCAGCAGCAAGTCGATTTGGCTGAGGCCGAAGAGTCCGTCACCCAGGGTCAGGCCCAGTTGCAATTGCAGGGTGATGCCGCTGTCGGCGACTTCAATCTGCAACTGGTGGCCGAGCGCACGCAGCAACTCACCGCAGCAAATGGCGTTGGTCAGGTAGTCGTCACCGCTGTCTTCGCTGTGAAACAGCATCAGCGTGCTGCCGTCATTCAGGGTGTGCAGTTCGCTTTGATACAGCGACGCCGCCTGGTCGAGACAGTCGCGATAACGCTCCAGCAGTTCGGTCAGGCGCGCACGGGGCAGGCGACGCAGTTGATCCTGGGCACCCAGCTGCACTGCCAACACCGCGCTGTGCTGTGGTTGCGCCGGGGCGGCAGGCTTGGGTTGCAGCTTGGCGACAGGTGCAGCAGTAGCGGTGTCGCGAAGGTCGGCAAACGGATCTTCTTCGTCCAGCTCGTCTTCTTCGGCGCTGACCACGTGCCGTGGTGCCGGTTTCAGGCTCGCCACCGGAGTGCTCTCGTCGAAGCTCGGGTCGCGCAGGTTGCGCACTTCGAAGCCAGGCTCGGCCTCTTCGGTGGTGTCGTAATCGTCGAACTCGGGCTCCGGAACGGGTTCAGGCTCGACCTTTTCAGGGGCGAAACTGCTGTGGAGCTGGCGGGCCAGGTCACCGATTTCGTCCTGGCGCTGAGTCGCCGGGGTGTGTTCGTCAATGTCGCGCAGCCACACCCGCAATTGCAGCAGTGGCGTGGAAATGTGCCGTCCCAGGCGCAAGCTCAAGGCCAGGGACAAGGCCAGCAGGATGGCGCTGAGAATGCCCATGCTTTGCAGGCTGATGGTCATCGGCTGTTCGAACTGCGCCATGTCCAGGCTGATCCGCAGTTGACCGGCGGTGACTTCCTGGAAGGTGATCTTGCTCTCGTACATGCCTTCGGCTTCGCCCAGCAAGCCATGCTTGGGACGCTGCCCTGCTTCGGCGAGAATCCGGTTGTCCACGCTATAAATAGCCGCGTGAGCCACCAACGGGTTCTTGGTCAGGTTGTTCAGCAACACGTTGAGGCTGAGGATGTCATTGGACACCAACAGTTCGGTCGCTGACATCGCCGTCTGGGTGGTCAGGCTCTGGCCGAGGGCATCCGCTTGCTCGTGCATGGCCTGTTTGAACTGCAGACCCATCACACAGGCGTAGATCACCAGGGCCAATGTGACCAGGATCACGTTATGGCTGGCAATGCGCAATGCAATCGGTACACGGCGATGGCGCAGTGCCCGGAAGATCAGCAGAAAGAAGTTATCGGTTTTGACTGGCGTAGGCCGGTTCACTGAGCTCGGCTCTTTTGTCCGTGAAGTTGAGGCGCAGTATAGCGACAGGCCCCAGACCGGCAAAGCGCTCGCTGTGCCCGATGGTCACTGAAAGTGGGTAGAATGCGGTTTTTTTCCACTTGCGGGGGTGCGCCTTGCGCGAAATCGTCCTGATAAACATCACGGGAGTCGACCGTCCGGGTCTGACTGCGGCCATGACCGGTGTACTGGCCCAGGGTGGTGTGAACATTCTCGACATCGGTCAGGCGGTGATCCACGACACGTTGTCGTTTGGCATCCTGGTTGAAATTCCCGACACCGAACAGGGTTCGTCGGTGCTCAAGGACATTCTGTTCAAGGCTTACGAGCTGGGGCAACAGGTGCGCTTCACGCCGGTGTCCGAAGAGGATTACCAGCAGTGGGTCGGTGCTCAGGGCAAGAAACGCCACATCGTTACCTTGCTGACCCGTAAAGTGACGGCCGAGCAGTTGCAGCGCGTGAGTTCGATCACCGCCAAGTACGGGCTGAACATCGATCACATCGACCGTCTGTCCGGGCGTATGCCGCTGGACACGCCGGCTGACAAGGGCAAGGGCTGCATCGAATTTTCCGTGCGTGGCGAAGCGGCCGATCCGCAGGCCCTGCGTGCCGAGTTCCTCAGCGTGGCCCAGGAACTGAACGTCGACATCGCTTTCCAGGAAGATTCGCTGTTCCGTCGTAACCGTCGTCTGGCGGTGTTCGACATGGACTCGACCCTGATCGAAGCCGAAGTCATCGACGAACTGGCCAAGGCGGCCGGGGTGGGCGAGAAGGTTTCGGAAATTACCGAGCGGGCGATGGCCGGCGAGCTGGATTTCCGCGCCAGCTTCAAGGAGCGCCTGGCCTTGCTCAAAGGACTGGATGTCAGCGTGCTGGATTCGATCGGGGCTTCGCTGCGCCTGACCGAAGGCGCTGAAACCTTGTTCGCCGAACTCAAGCGTCTGGGCTATAAGACGGCCATTCTGTCGGGCGGTTTCACCTACTTCGCCAAGCAGCTGCAAGCCAGGCTGGGCATCGACTATGTGTTCGCCAACGAACTGGAAGTGGTCGACGGCAAAGTGACCGGTGTGGCGGTCGAGCCAATTGTCGATGCACAACGCAAAGCCGATTTGCTGCGTGAACTGGCGCACAAGGAAGGGCTGCGTCTGGAGCAGACTATTGCCGTCGGCGACGGGGCCAACGATCTGCCGATGCTGGCGATTGCAGGTCTGGGTGTGGCGTTCCGTGCCAAGCCGCTGGTGAAGCAGTCGGCCAAGCAGGCGATCTCGACCCTGGGTCTGGACGGCGTGCTGTATCTGCTGGGCTTCAGAGACCGCGACAGTCAGCTCTGAGCCGATTCAAACGCAAAAAAACGCCGCAAAAAGCGGCGTTTTTTTATGCCCGTAGGAGCTGGCGAAGCCTGCGATCTGATCACGCAGGTGTCAAAAGATCGCAGCCTGCGGCAGCTCCTACGGGCCTTGGTTAGGCCTTTGGAGCGCCCATGCCTTGACCCATTTGTACCGGCGAGCCGGCTGCCAGTTCTTCGGCCCACTTCACTTGATCCGGGCCAAACAGTACGACCGCGGTCGAACCCAGTTTGAAGCGACCCAGCTCGGCGCCTTTTTCCAGGTGAATCGGCGCACGGGCCGCTTCGTCGTAGCGGAAGGTTTTCAGTTCGCGCTTGGGTGGCGTTACCAGCCCTGCCCAGACGGTTTCGATCGAAGCAACGATCATCGCACCGACCAGTACCACGGCCATTGGCCCGCGCTCGGTGTCGAAGATGCACGCGACGCGCTCGTTACGGGCGAACAGCTCCGGAACGTTTTCTGCGGTGGTCTGGTTAACCGAGAAAATCCGGCCCGGAATGTAGACCATTTCGCGCAGGGTGCCGGCCAGCGGCATGTGTACGCGGTGATAGTCTTTCGGCGACAGGTAAATGGTAGCGAAATCACCGCCCATGAACGGCGCAGCATTTGCCGCGTCGCCACCGAGCAATTCCAGCACGCTGAAACTGTGGCCCTTGGCCTGGAACACGCGGCCGTGCTCGATCGGGCCGAGCTGGCTGATGGCGCCATCGGCCGGGCTGAGGATCGCGCCCGGGGTCTGGTCCAGTGGGCGTGCGCCATCTTTCAAGGCGCGGGTGAAGAACGCGTTGAAGTGTTCGTAGGCGGTCAGGTCTTCGACCAGTGCTTGCGACATATCGACCTGATAGCGCTTGGCGAACCAGGCGGTGAAGGCGTTCTTGAACCAGCGCACGCGGCATTCTGCAATGCAGCCGGCCAGACGCGACAGCAGGTGATGGGGCAGTAGGTACTGGCTGAGGATAAACAAACGCTTATTCATAACTTTCCTTAAGAACCTTGAATCTCGACAGGCGTGTCGGGGTGGTTGCCCCATTCGCCCCAGGAGCCGGCGTAGCCTTTGACCCGCGGATAACCGAGCGCCTTGGCCACCAGATAGGTGAAGCCAGAGCGATGGTGGGTCTGGCAGTGGGTAATCACTTCTTTGTCTTTGCTGATCCCGAGTTGTTCGAGGATCTGCGGCATGTCATGGCGGATACGCAGGTTGCGCGTCTTGTCCATGCCGGCGGTCCATTCAAAGTTGACCGCACCGGGAATGTGCCCGCCCTTGGCCGCGAGGACTTTCTCGCCGGAATACTCCAGCGGCCCGCGTGCGTCCCAGATCGCCAGATCGGCGGCGCCGAGACGGCTTTGCAGGTATTCGCGGGTGGCGGTGGGTTCGTCGTGCAGGGTCAGCGCAACCGGGCCGCCGACGGCCGCCGGAACCTCGGTCGACACCGGCAAACCTTCCGCCAGCCAGGCCAGCAGGCCGCCGTCAACGTAGTGATATTTGCTGTGGCCGATGACATCCAGCAACCAGATGAAACGTCCGGCCCAGCCACCGCCTTCGTCGTCGTAGACCACGTAGACCGCGTCCGGGTTATGCCCCAGCTCGCCGAACAAGGCTTCAAGCGCAGCCTGCGGCGGCATCAGGCCCGGCGCAGGCGCCTGACCCAGTTGGGTGCGTTTAGGGTCGACGAAGCGCGCGCCCGGGATGTGGCCCTCGGCATAGCGGGCGCTGCTGGTCAGGTCGACCAGAATCAGTTCGCGAGCATCGAGACGGGCGAGCAGGTCGCTCGGTTCGATCACCAGCGACAAGCCAGAGAAGTCAGACATGTGAGGTCTCCAGAGCACAAAGGGGAGGATTGTAGCGCAACGGCTACTGACCGCGGTTGGTAAAGCTGTGGAGGGCTTTTTCGATGCACTGTGCGGTTTTGCCGAAGGCTTGCACGGTGATTTCCGAAAAGGGCCCGCCGCCCTGATCCGCCACGACCAGCATGATCACCCGGCCATTGTTGACCAGTGAGCGCAGCAGCAGGTGCTCGCCGCCGAACAGCGCGCGCAGGCTGCCCGGCAGCAGGGCTGAGAATTGGGCGTTGTTCGCGGGCGTCAGACGCACTTGTGCCTGTTGCGACAGCAACCGCTGCAGCACAGGACTCTGGCTGACCAGGAGGTTCAGGCCAGAGGCTTCTTTTGGCAGCCCGGCGCTCTGGTGCACTCGCAGGTTGGTGTGGGTACGATCAGCCATCAGGATCATCACCCGACGCATGCCGCACGCAACCAGCGCGTCCCGTGCCGAAGTGGTCAGGTGCATGGCATTGGTGAAGCGGCTCGGCTCCACCAGCAACTCGGCGCATTGTTTGCGCCACTTCAGCAGATCCTCGGCGGTAGGTGCGGGCGCCGGAAGCTGGCCGCGATGAAGACGCTTCTCGTCCCACGGCCAGAGCAAGGCCCCGGCCGGATGCCAGAGGTCCGGCATGGCGTGGTTGCGGGCGCTGAGCGCGGCTTGCTGGTGCAGTTGCTGCTGGACCTCATCCATCGGTATTTGCAGGTAGAGGCTGGTCAGTAACTGCCAGCGCAGGCAGTGAGGGCTGCTCCAGGCTTGCTGGGCCGATAACGCCAGACCGTTGGCCAGCAACACGGTATTGGCCGGTTGATTGAGCCAGCGACGCAGGGTCGGGTCGTCGTCGAGACGGTTTTGCTGGCGCAACGGGTGATCGGCGTCGCGGGCGATGTGCAGAACTTTCGCCAGCTCGCGTTGTTCATCCTGCAGCAGTCGATAGCCTTGTCCTACCCAGATTGGCAGGCGCCAGACTTCCACCAGTGCCTGGCCGATATCCAGCAGGCGCACGCCGAACAACTCTTTTTCGACCTTGTTCGCGGGTTCGCCCTTGTGCAGAACCCGCAGCTCCCAGTCCTCCAGCAGTTGCGGGAAGGTCAATGCCAGTGGCCAGAACGGCGAGAGAAACAGCAGACTGCCCCAGTGGATATCCTGCCAGAGCCGTGCCAGGCGGCTGGCAAAAAAACCGTTGGCCTGTTGGGTCGCGTGCAGGCTGATCAATTGCAACTGGCGCAGGGCCGGCGGGATTTCGGTCTGGGGCAGGGCAGGCAGGCGCCCGAGCAGTTCTTCGGTGCGCTTGAGACCGAGGCGGTTGATGGCCACCTCAAGGTTCTCGCTGGGCTCGTTCATGCTGCCGTGGGTGTGGCGATTGGCCTCGCGGATGACGCTGAGGGCCAGGGCCGGGCTGCCCTGCATCAACTCCGCAATATCGCGCAACGAGCTGCGATTGTCGGCGATCGCCTTGCAGACGCGATCATGACTGGCTTGCGGCACGGGCAAGGTCACGCGATCGAGCAGCTTGACCCAGCCTTCGAGTGTGGTCGGTTTAGTCGTTGGGACGGTCGTTTCATTTGCCATGGTTGGGCGCGATCATCGTCTGCATTAAACACGCCCGGAGCGGGCCAAATTAGCTTTTCGCCTTAACTGGCTATAGTCTGGCGCAGTTTTGCCGATAAGTAGAAGAAGAGATTTTTTAACTTCCGAATATGACCTTGAACCCGACTTAAGTAAGTACTTTCTCCCTATGGCTAAAATTATCGGCATCATCGTCGTATTCGCGAGCGTGCTCGGCGGATACGTGCTTTCCCACGGCAAAATTGCGGCCCTGATTCAACCTTTCGAGGTGATGATCATCGGCGGTGCGGCGCTGGGTGCGTTCCTTCAGGCCAACCCCGGTCACATGACGAAGCACGTGCTCAAGAAATCCTTGAGCATGTTCGGTTCGCGTTTCAGTCACACCTTCTATCTGGAGGTGCTGGGCCTGATCTACGAGATCCTCAACAAGAGCCGTCGCGAAGGCATGATGGCGATTGAAGGGGATATCGAAGACGCCGCTGCCAGCCCGATTTTTGCCAAGTACCCGGCTGTCCTCAAGGACGAGCGCATGACCGCGTTCATCTGCGATTACTTGCGCATCATGTCGTCCGGCAACATGGCGCCGCATGAACTTGAAGGCCTGTTCGACATGGAGCTGTTCAGTCTCAAGGAAGACCTCGAGCACCCATCCCACGCGGTCAACGGTATCGCGGACGCCATGCCCGGCTTTGGTATCGTCGCGGCGGTACTGGGTATCGTGGTGACCATGGCGTCGCTGGGTGAGGGCGATCAGAAGTCCATCGGTCTGCACGTAGGTGCTGCTCTGGTCGGTACCTTCTTCGGTATTCTCGCGGCCTATGGCTTCTTCGGCCCGCTGGCGCACTCCCTGGCTCACGATGCCAAGGAAGAGCTGAATACTTATGAGGCCATCAAGGCTTCGTTGGTGGCTTCGGCTTCCGGCATGCCGCCATCGCTGGCCGTGGAGTTCGGACGCAAGGTTCTGTATCCGGCACACCGTCCAAGCTTCGCCGAGCTGGAACAAGCGGTTCGCGGTCGTTAGTGCTTTGTCTTGCAAATACGTTCCTTTTTTGGCGAGTGTCTGTTGTTGCCAGACAAGGCGCCGCGACGAGTCATAGCCCGCTATGGCGAGGAGCGGCAACGCCGTATGGCGACAACAGGCACCGCCAGAAAGGAACAGTATTTGTGAGACAGAGCACTTAACATGGAAAATAATCAGCCGATAATCATCAAGCGCGTCAAGCGCTTCGCTGGCGGGCATCACGGGGGCGCGTGGAAAATCGCCTTCGCTGACTTCGCGACGGCGATGATGGCGTTCTTCCTGGTGTTGTGGCTGCTCTCCACCGCCACACCGGAACAGAAGATCGCCATTGCCGGTTACTTCAAGGACCCGATCGGCTTCTCTGAAAGCGGTACGCCGTTCATTATCGACCTGGGTGGCTCACCGGAGCTGGCGCCGGACAAGACCCTCAACCCCGAGGTCAAGTCCCAGCCGCAACCGGACAAGGTGACCGTCGATACCGAGCAGGTCGAAGGCATGGCCGAACAGGTCGAGCACGAGCGTCTGGAGTTGTTGCTGCAAGAGCTGCAGAACAAGGTTGAAGAGAACCCGCAACTGCAGAAGTTCAAGGATCAGATTCTTTTCGAAATCACCCCGGACGGTTTGCGCATCCAGATCATCGATTCCGAAAACCGGCCGATGTTCGACTCTGGCAGTGCGCGCTTGAAGCCGTACTTCGAAGACATCCTGCTGGCCATGGCCGACACCATCAAAGCGGTGCCGAACAAGATCAGCATCAGTGGCCACACCGACGCCAAGCCTTATGCGGGCACCGGCGATTTCGGCAACTGGGAGCTGTCGGCCAACCGTGCCAACGCTGCTCGCCGTGCGCTGGTCGCAGGCAGCTATCCGGATCAGCAAGTGGCGCGGGTGGTGGGTTACGCCTCGTCGTCGCTGTTCGACAAGGCCCATCCGTTCAATCCGGTCAACCGGCGCATCGATATCGTGGTGCTGACCAAGAAGGCGCAGAAGGCCATTGAGGGTGAACAGGGCCAGGATGAGGCCAATCCGGCATCGCCCCAGGGACAAGCTGCCCCGGGCGCGGCGCCGGCTGACCCGAACGCGCTACCGGCCGACCAGCAGCCCCTGCACGCCCAATG
>CAYNGZ010000123.1:0-14750 GCA_964396695.1 uncultured Pseudomonas sp. | reverse complement strand
AATGCAGAAAGAACAGGTCGATTTGGGTGAGGGGCATGTATCTATCCATGATTGAAACTCCGATCAATGCAAAGGTTGACTGCCCTCAATCGTCGCCAAACGACTGGGTGGCAGCTGTACGCAGGTTGGCGAACCGGGATCGGAATACCGGCAGACCCTAAGGTCTCCCGCGCACAGCTGCCATAAAGACAGCTTTGCGAGCGTGCAACAGCGCCTGCAAAAAAGCACAGAGCTTTTGCACCCGATCTAAAAAGGGGACAGATTTATTTGTCTGCCATCAGCCTCGATGCAATGAAAAATAAATCCGTCCCCTTTTTTTACAGGACAAAGAACTTGAGAGCAGTCCAACTCTTGCTTGGTCATACGAAGCTCGAAAGCACTGTCAGGTACTTGGGCGTCGAGGTCGACGATGCTCTGGAAATGGCAGAGCAGACAGAAGTCTGACCATCCACTGCGACGGTCTAGGCCAGACCGTCGCTATCCGACCCGTTACGGTCGGTTGAATCTTCCGAAAGTTGCCATTCGGCTCCTGCCAGGTGGACGCGCGCGCATCGGCATAAAGGTGGCCGGGCGTGGAATCGCGTCGGCGAAGGACACATGGCGGTTGGGCAGCGCCGGCCTAATGGCCGAGATAGGAGAGCGCGATGCGCGCCGGCGCTTGCGAGATCTGCATATATCCTTCGAGCGGGTGGGCTAAGTCCTCGATCAGGAAAATAGCGCTGGAGACCGATAGTGTACAGACTAAGAGAGTCACGATGACGGTTCGGTTGTTGTCGCCGACCAGACCGAAACCGGAGAAGAGGATGGCAAGCCAAAGCACCAGCACAACCAGGAATGGCGTTGGAATTGTGCTCTGATCTGGTTGGAGCAGAATCCAGCGCGTATGCGCCAGGTCACGGCTGAGGGCCAGGGCCTCCGATTGAAGTGAGCGCTGCATGTCGTTTCGTGGTGCCAGTTCCCGAAGCTTATGCTGAAATTGGTCCACGAGCGCCAGCCTCTCCGGAACGCCCACCTTGGCCGTCCCGACTGCTCCTCCGGAAAGAAACTGCTCTACAACTGAGGCGTAGGTGCTGCGCAGGAGCTCGCGGTCTTCCTTGGTCTCCGGGCCGTAATCAGCCAGGGTGCGATCGAGCATGACGACCGTGGCCGCGGTATTCTTGAACTCTTCGTCGAGCCGGTCGAAAGAAACCTTTGCTGAGGCGACCAGGAGACCAAGGACGAGCGCGGCGAGCGTCGCCATCAGGCCTGCCCCCAGCTTCACCATACCCATCGACTCCTCGCTCAGGTGATGTTCGGGAAGGGAAATGCGAATAAACAAGCCGAGCATCCCGCTGCCGAATACGCACATAAATACGATCGAAGCGACTGTTACTGCGCTCATGATGACTCCTCGTGTTCGACTCGACTGACTGCACTGTAAAACTGGCGAAAACCGTGCTTGAGTCCTGGGATGGTACACCTGCACCGCAGTGCACGACTGCGATACAGCATCACCCAGAGAACATATCAAATTGACGGGCGGACTCTGGGCGTCCGCTATGGGGAAAATTTCAATCCTCACCTCGAACGACAGTTTCTGGCCGATTGTGTTGAAAAAGTCGACCCGGCCAGACTGCCCATGCATTGAGCGGTGAAAATGCCTTTTTTGCACGCCGCTGCGCCAAATCTGAGCCCTGAACCCTCTGCTTAAAGTTCAGATTTCAATCTCAGACGCGTACTTTTTTGTCGTGGAAACCGAAGCCGACTTTTTCAACAGAATCGGCCGATAGCAGTCATCGGTGGATGTCCCTTTTTGCGCAAAAGCATAGTAAACCGCAGACTTCGGTACGTGCAGGATAACCAAGATCGCAGCCCACGGCAGCTCCCACGCCGAGCAGTCAAGTCCATACGTAATTCCGGAGCTTGCCGCAGGCCGCAATCTTTTAAACGCTTAACAATCAGGCATCACACCTTCAAAGCGCCCGCCTTCACTCACTTCCCCGCCTCCTCCCGCAAACGTCTACCAATCACATCCATCAAATCACACCCATCGCGCAACGGAATGGCCAGCAGTTTGGCGAAGTCGGCCAGCACCACGGTGTCGCTTTCAATGTCAGCACGAAAGGCGATATTTTCCAGCACCTGAGTAACCGTGCGGATTCGGTAGTCGGCGGTGGCTTGCAGTACGTCGAGCGGGGCTTGGGTGTCGATGAGCAGGGAGGCCGGGATCAGGTCGATTCCGGTGAGGGGCATGTATCGATTCATTTTGAAGATCTCTTATTGATGGGATCCTCTGTTGATCAGGTCGCCAAACCTGAATCGCCATGTGGGCGACGGGGCGAACTATAAGCCTCACCCCATCACGGAGCAAGGTGACGGATTCTTGGGTTTATGTAAGACCCGTATTGATACGCTCCTGAACCTTTAAACAGCCCGTCGTACCCGACCAGCATCTTTATCAAATCTTTATTTCCCGGCCCCAAATCCTGTCAACAACTTACCAAGCGTCCATTTAGGCTTTCCTCATTACCGGAGGAAACGCCATGGACTTCATGTTTTTACTACTCGGTGCGTTGTTTTTCATCAGCCTGGTCGGCCTCGCACAAGGCTGCGCTGCGCTGAACAGGAGACGGTCATGACGGGGTTCTATCTGTTCGGTGGCCTGATCGCCGCCGGTTTGCTGGTTTACCTGATTGCCGCGCTGTTGTTTGCGGAGGACTTCCTGTGACTACTCAAGCCTGGGGTTTACTCGCAGCCTTTCTGCTGGCGCTGGGGCTTCTGGCCTGGCCCCTTGGGCGTTGGCTGACCACCGTGATGGAGGGCCGATTTGCCTTCGGCTCGCGCATCGAGTCGCCGCTTTATCGACTGGCCGGCGTCAAACCTGACACGCAGATGGGTTGGCTTCAGTACGCCCTCGCGCTGATTCTGTTCAATGCGCTCGGGTTGTTGGCGGTGTATGCCTTGCAGCGCTTGCAAGGCGTTCTGCCGTTCAACCCGCAGGGGTTTGCGGCGATTACGCCCGACTCGTCGTTCAACACTGCGGCCAGTTTCGTCACCAACACCGACTGGCAAGCCTACAGCGGCGAGTCGACGATGAGCTACCTGACCCAGATGCTCGCGCTGACGGTGCAGAACTTCCTGTCCGCCGCCACCGGCATCGTGGTGGCGATGGCCCTGATCCGGGGGTTCGCACGCCACAGCGCGGACAGCATCGGCAACGCCTGGACCGACCTCACCCGCGTCACCTTGTGGGTGCTGTTGCCGCTGTCGCTGATCTTCGCGCTGTTCTTCGTCAGTCAGGGCGCGATTCAAAACCTTGATCCGTACAAAGACGTCTCGACACTGGAGGTCATGCAGTACCAGAACCCGGTGCTCAATGACGCCGGCCAGCCGACCCTCGACGCCCAGGGCAACCCGGTGACCAAGGCCGCCAGCACCGACAAGCAGACGATTGCCATGGGGCCGGTGGCCTCGCAAGAGGCGATCAAGATGCTCGGCACCAATGGTGGTGGTTTCTTCAACGCCAACTCGGCACACCCCTACGAGAACCCGACGGCGCTCACCAACTTCTTTCAACTGATCGCCATTTTCCTGATCCCGACCGCGCTGTGTTTCGTCTTCGGTCATGTCGTCGGTGACATCCGCCAAGGCTGGGCGCTGCTGGCGACGATGACGATTATCTTCGTGATTGCGGGGGTGGCCGTCACCCCTTACGAACGACTCGGCAACCCACAGTTTTCAGCGCTGGGGATCGACACGGCGGCGGGCAATATGGAAGGCAAGGAGTTGCGCTTCGGTATCAGCGCCTCCAGCCTGTTTGCGGCCGTGACGACGGCGGCTTCATGCGGCGCGGTCAACGCGATGCACGACTCGTTCACCCCACTGGGGGGCGCGGTGCCGCTGGTGCTGATGCAACTGGGTGAGGTGGTATTCGGCGGTACCGGCTCCGGCCTGTACGGCATGCTGGTGTTCGCCATTCTCGCGGTATTTATCGCCGGTTTGATGATCGGCCGTACGCCTGAATACCTGGGCAAGAAGATCGAAGCCTACGAGATGAAAATGGTCGCCATCGCGATTCTGGTGACACCGTTGCTGGTGCTGTTCGGGACCGCCGTTGCGGTCATGGCCGAGGCCGGCAGGTTAGGCATCGCCAACCCCGCGGCCCATGGTTTTTCGGAAATCCTCTACGCCTTCTCCTCGGCGGGCAACAACAACGGCAGCGCCTTCGCCGGCCTGTCGGCCAACACCCCGTTCTACAACACGATGCTGGCCATCGTCAGCTGGTTTGGCCGGTTCGGCGTGATCGTACCGGTGCTCGCCGTCGCCGGCAGCCTGGCCGCGAAGAAACGCCTGGCCGTCACCGGCGGCACGATGCCCACCCACGGGATGCTGTTCGTGGTGCTGCTGATCGGCACGGTGCTGCTGGTCGGTTTGCTGAACTATGTGCCGGCGCTCGCGCTGGGCCCTGTCGTCGAACACCTCATCATGATCAAGTGAGACCACGAACATGACACGCAAAGCGTTCTCCTTGTTCGACCCGCAGCTGATAAGACCCGCGATGGTCGAGTCAATGCGCAAACTCAACCCCGGAATCCAGTGGCGCAACCCGGTGATGTTCGTCGTTTATATCGGCGCGATCATCACCACCGCCCTCTGGGTGCAGGCCCTCGGCGGCAAGGGCGAGGCCAGCACCGGGTTCATCCTCGCGATTGCCCTGTGGCTATGGTTCACCGTGCTGTTCGCCAACTTTGCCGAAGCGCTGGCCGAAGGCCGCAGCAAGGCCCAGGCGGCCTCTCTGCGCGACCTGAAAAAAGAAACCTGGGCCAAGAAACTGCTGGAACCGCACTACGGTTCAGAGTGGCAACTGGCTCAATCGAGTGACCTGTGCAAAGGCGATGTGGTGGTGGTTGAAGCCGGCGACCTCGCGGACTCGGTGATACCCGCCGACGGCGAGGTGATCGAAGGGGCGGCTTCGGTGGATGAGTCGGCCATCACCGGCGAATCGGCCCCGGTGATCCGCGAATGTGGCGGCGATTTCTCCGCCGTGACCGGCGGGACCCGAGTGCTCTCGGACTGGATCGTCATCCGCGTGACCACCAACCCTGGCGAAACCTTCGTCGACCGCATGATCGCGATGGTCGAGAACGCCAAGCGGCAAAAGACCCCGAATGAAATCGCCCTGTCGATCCTGCTGGTGGCCCTGACCATCGTGTTCCTCGGCGTGACGGTGACGCTCCTGCCCTTCTCTCTGTTCGGGGTTGCGGTGGCCAAATCCGGCTCGCCGGTCTCGATCACCGTGCTCATTTCACTGCTGGTGTGCCTGATACCGACGACCATTGCCGGTCTGCTGTCAGCCGTCGGTGTGGCGGGCATGAGCCGCATGATGGAAGCCAACGTGATCGCCACCTCCGGCCGGGCCGTGGAGGCTGCCGGTGACGTCGACGTGCTGCTGCTCGACAAGACCGGGACCATCACGCTGGGCAACCGTCACGCCTCGGCGTTTTTACCGGCACCGGGCATCAAGGAGGCGGAACTGGCGGATATTGCGCAACTCGCGTCCCTGGCCGACGAAACGCCCGAAGGGCGCAGCATCGTGGTCCTGGCCAAACAACGGTTCAACCTGCGGGAACGCGACATCGCGGCACTCCATGCGCACTTCGTGCACTTTTCGGCGCAGACCCGCATGAGCGGCGTCGACATGGATACCCGGCAACTGCGCAAGGGTGCCGGCGAAGCGATCCTGCGACATGTCCAGAGTCTGGGCGGGCACTTTCCGGATGCGGTGCAAACCATCGTCGAAGAAGTCGCTCGCCGGGGCAGCACGCCGCTGGTGGTCGCCGACGGGGCCAAGGTGCTGGGCGTGATCGAACTCAAGGACATCGTCAAGGGCGGCATCAAGGAGCGCTTCGTCGAACTGCGCCGCATGGGCATCAAGACGGTCATGGTGACGGGCGACAACCGGGTGACTGCCGCTGCCATCGCTGCCGAGGCCGGTGTCGATGACTTTCTCGCCGAAGCCACACCCGAGCAAAAACTGGAACTGATCCGCAGCTACCAGACCGAAGGCCGGCTGGTGGCCATGACCGGCGACGGCACCAACGACGCCCCGGCACTCGCCCAGGCCGACGTCGCCGTGGCGATGAACTCCGGGACTCAGGCCGCCAAGGAGGCCGGCAACATGGTCGACCTCGACAGCAACCCGACGAAGTTGATCGAGGTCGTGGAGACGGGCAAACAGATGCTGATGACCCGTGGTTCGCTGACTACCTTCTCGATTGCCAACGACATCGCCAAGTATTTCGCGATCGTGCCCGCGGCTTTCGTCAGCACCTACCCACAACTCGCGGCACTCAACATCATGGGCCTGACGAGCCCGAACTCGGCGGTGCTGTCGGCGGTGATTTTCAACGCGCTGATTATCATTTTCCTGATTCCCCTGGCGCTCAAGGGCGTGAAGTACCGCCCGGTCGGCGCGGCCCTGCTGCTGCGGCGCAACCTGTTGATCTATGGGTTGGGTGGGGTGATCGTTCCATTCATTGGCATCAAAGTGATCGACATGGCGTTATTCGCTGTCGGTCTGACTTGAGGGAGCACTGTCATGGCATCTCTGCTGCGTCCGGCGTTGACCCTGCTGATTGCATTTTCACTGATCACCGGGTTGGCCTATCCACTGCTCACCACCGGGATCGCCAGGCTGGTCTTTCCCCATCAGGCCGCCGGCAGCCTGATCGAAAGAGACGGCAAAACCGTGGGCTCGCTGTTGATCGGTCAGGGCTTCAGTGATCCGAAGTATTTCTGGAGCCGTCCTTCCGCCACCAGCCCGATGGCCTATAACCCGCTGGCTTCCGGCGGCTCGAACCTGGGTCCGCTGAACCCGGCGCTGGCGGACGCGCTCAAGGGCCGCATCGACGCCTTGCACGCCGCCGATCCGGGCAACACCGCCACGATCCCCGCCGACCTGGTCTACAGTTCCGCCAGTGGTCTTGATCCGCATATCAGCATTGCCGCCGCGCAGTATCAGGCAAGCCGGATTTCGCGGGTGCGCAACCTGCCGATCGAGCAGGTTCGCCAACTGATCAACGAGCACGCTGAAAGCACGCTGCTCGGGTTCCTCGGCGAGCCTCGGGTCAATGTGCTGGAACTGAACCTGGCACTCGACGCCACACACTGAGTGCTGACTCCACACGGTGAACGTGATGGCCGAAGAACGTCCCGACCCGGACCAGCTACTGGCCCGGATTCGCGAAGAAGAAGCGCAAGCCAAACGCGGTCGGCTGAAGATTTTTTTCGGCGCCAGTGCCGGCGTCGGCAAGACCTACGCGATGCTGGCGGCCGCCCAGACCGCGAAGCTGCAAAGTACCGATGTGCTGGTCGGCGTGATCGAGACCCACGGCCGCGCCGAAACCCTGGCCCTGACAGAGGGCCTTGAACACCTGCCGCTCAGGCAGGTCGTCGACAAAAACCGCACGCTGAGCGAATTCGATCTGGACGCCGCCCTCGCGCGCAAACCGGGCCTGATCCTGATCGACGAACTGGCTCACTCCAATATCGCTGGCTCCCGGCACCCAAAGCGCTGGCAGGATGTTGAGGAGCTGCTCAGCGCCGGTATCGACGTCTGGTCGACGATGAATGTTCAGCACCTGGAAAGCCTGAACGACGTGGTCGGCGGCATCACCGGCATTCGCGTCTGGGAGACCGTGCCCGACCATGTCTTCGACACCGCCGACGAGGTGGTCATTGTCGACTTGCCACCCGACGACCTGTTGCAGCGCTTGAAGGAAGGCAAGGTCTATCTGGCGCAACAGGCCGAGCGTGCGGTGCAGAATTTCTTTCGCAAAGGCAATCTGATCGCCCTGCGCGAACTGGCGTTGCGCCGAACGGCCGACCGGGTCGACAGCGACATGTTGCAGTACCGCCAAAGCAGCGCGGTAAAACCGGTGTGGGGCACCCGCGAGTCGCTGCTCGCCTGCATTGGTCCCCATGAACAGGCAGAAAAGACCGTGCGTTCGACAGCGCGCCTCGCCGCTCAACTCAACGTGCCGTGGCACGCCGTGTATGTCGAAACCCCAGCCTTGCAGCGTCTGCCCGAGGCCAAGCGCCGTCGTGTGCTGGCGACCTTGAAACTGGCCCAGGACATGGGCGCGCAGATCGCAACCCTGGCCGGTCAGGACATTGCCGAGGCGCTGGTCAAATACGCGCGGCAGTACAACCTTTCCAAAGTCGTGCTGGGCCGTTACGAACGTCCGCGTCCCCGACTCTGGCGGCCGGTACTGGCGGACCGGATTGGTGTGCTGGGCGCCGATCTGGATGTGATTCAGGTTTCGCTGCCGGCCAGCCGCCGCCCGCAAGCCGAGAGCCCCTCCACCGCCAGCGAAAACCCGCTCATCTGGCGCCCCTATCTCTGGAGCACAGCCTTGTGCGCGCTGACGACCCTGCTTGCCCTGCCACTGGCCGGGCTACTGGAGCAGACAAACATCGTCATGCTGTTCCTGCTGGCGGTCGTCGCCATCGCGGTGCGCTTTGGTCGCGGTCCGGCCATCATGGCGGCCTTCGTCTCCGTCGGTGCCTTCGACTTTTTCTTTGTATCGCCGCGCTTTTCGTTCGCCATTGCCGATGCCCAGTATCTGGTGACCTTCAGCGTCATGCTCGTGGTCGCCCTGGTCATCGGGCAAATGACCGCCGGCCTGACCTACCAGGCGCGGGTGGCACAGCGGCGCGAAGACCGCATGCGCGGGCTGTACGACATGTCGCGCCTGTTATCCGCCGCGCTGCTGACTGAGCAGGTCGCGGAAATCGGTGCACGCTTTCTGTCGGCCGAGTTTGGCGCCAGGTCTGCGTTGCTGGTGGCCGATGACCACAACAAACTGCAGCCCCCGATGGTCACGGGAGAGGCGCCGCACGTCGATGTGGCCATTGCCCAGTGGTCGTTCGACAAAGCCGAACCGGCCGGATACGGCACCGACACCCTGCCCTCGAGTTCCACGCTTTATCTGCCCTTGTCGGCGCCGATGCGGGTACGCGGAGTTTTGGCCGTACAACCGCGCGACACGACCCGGCTGGCGGTGCCGG
The DNA here is from genome assembly GCA_964396695.1 of uncultured Pseudomonas sp. GTDB lineage: Bacteria > Pseudomonadota > Gammaproteobacteria > Pseudomonadales > Pseudomonadaceae > Aquipseudomonas. The sequence goes on along the minus strand of CAYNGZ010000123.1, from coordinate 5,702 downwards.
AACAGCGACGCTTGCTCGACACCTGCGCGTCATTGCTGGCCATTTCGCTCGAGCGGATTCACTACATCAACGTGGCTCAGGACACGACCGTTCAGATGGAGTCCGAGCGCTTGCGCAACTCGCTGCTCTCGGCCATTTCCCACGATTTGCGCACCCCTCTGTCGGTTATGGTGGGACTCGCCGAAGCACTCAAGCTGACCAGGCCGCCCCTGGCAGGCGAAGCCGCCGAGATCGCCACGGCGGTGGGCGAATCCGCGCTGCGGATGAATACGCTGGTCAACAACCTGCTGGACATGGCGCGCCTGGAATCCGGCAAAGTGGTGCTCAATCGTCAGTGGCAGCCCATCGAAGACGTGGTGGGCAGTGCCCTGAGAGCCATCCAGCCGATTCTGGGAGCGCGTTCGGTGCACGTCTCGCTGGAAGATGACTTGCCACCGGTGTGCATCGACGCGGTGCTGATCGAACGCATCCTCATCAACCTGATCGAGAACGCCGTCAAGTACACCCCGCCTGACACCGCCATCAGCCTGGGGGCCAGCGCCACGCCCGAGAGCATCGAATTATGGGTCGCCGACGAGGGGCCGGGATTGCCCCACGGTCACGAAGAGGCGATCTTCAGCAAGTTCATGCGTGGCCAAAAGGAAAGCTCGATTCCCGGTGTCGGGCTGGGCCTGGCCATTTGCCGAGCGATTGCCCAGGCTCATGGAGGAACCATGCTCGGCATCACCCGCCCGGAAGGCGGTGCGCGCTTCACCTTGCGCCTGCCCCGTGAAGAACCGCCGGTCATTGAACCCTTCGCACCGCCAACTGACGAGGACCCATCATGAGCGAACCGGTGCTGCGTGTCCTGCTGATTGAAGACGAGAAGGAGATCCGCCGTTTTGTACGGATGGCCCTGCAAGCCGATGGTCTGGAAGTGTATGAAGCCGACACCTTTCAGCGGGGCCTGATCGATGCCGGGACGCGCCGGCCGGACCTCATCGTGCTCGACCTCGGACTTCCCGACGGTGACGGTGTCGACCTCATCCGGGACCTGCGCACCTGGTCGCAAGTGCCAATCATCGTGTTGTCCGCCCGTGGCGCCGAATCCGCGAAGATCCTGGCGCTGGACACCGGGGCCGACGACTACCTGGTCAAACCTTTCGGCACCGGAGAACTGCTCGCCCGTGTCCGCGCCCTGTTACGCAGGCGCGTGAAAGATGCCGAGAACCGCGCGGTCCTGGCCTTCTCCGACATTCAAATCGATCTGGACCGGCGCGTCGTGGAGCGCGCCGGCGCCCCTTTGCACCTGACGCCACTGGAATATCGCTTGCTGGTTCATCTGTGCTCGCACCCGGACCGGGTCCTGACGCACCTGCAGCTCCTCAAAGCCGTATGGGGCCCTTCGCACACCACCGATACGCCGTACCTTCGCGTGTTCATGGGCGGCCTGCGCAAAAAAATCGAAGCAGACCCGTCGCAACCACGACACCTCGTGACCGAAACGGGGGTGGGTTACCGTTTTATTCCTTGAACGGATGGCAGCGGCACATTGGCCGAGGTTGCAAAAGGCTCAACAACGCCTGCGACATTGCGTCGCCACACAGCGTTGAGTGTGTTGCATCGACCGGTTGAGTCCACGGTCGAAAGCGCAGTGCGGCCACCACTCACACACAACTCACCGCGCAACTGACAAACGGAGATACACGGGTTTTCGATATCCTTGGCCACGGTTCAACCCCGAATCTATAGATGGGCAGCGGCAGGCATGTTGCCGGAAATCGCTGACGGCAACCACACCGAGACACACAACCCGCGGCTTCCCGCCTCATCGCAAAACCCCAGGCGCAGCCGTGCCCCGTTGCGATCGGCTATCGCCTTGACGATGGACAGCCCCAGCCCCGACCCCACTTCATGGCTGCCCAGGCTGCGATAAAACGGATCGAACACCCGCTCCCGCTCCTCGACCGCAATCCCGGGGCCGGAGTCCTTGACCTGCAACAGCGCCCCGCCCTTCTCCATGCCCACCGAAAGATCCACCCGCCCGCCCGCGGGTGTATAGCGAATGGCGTTATCGACCAGGTTCTTGACCACCGCGAGCAGATCGATCTCATTGATCAGCACCTGTACATCCTGTTCGTCCTCGACGCCGATATCGATCTGCTTGATTTCGGCCAGCGGCAGCAGGTCCTCCAGCACACGACGATAGACACCATGCACGGAGACCGGCGCTGCGGGCTGCGTCGAGGTCGATTGTGCGGTGGCCAGCGCCAACAGTTGATCGATGAGGTTCTTGCCGCGCTCGATCCCGCGGCGCAACGCAAACAGACGCTCCCGGGCCTGCGTCGACATGTCTGCGGCGGCCAGGCGTTCGGCTTGCAGGGACAGGGCCGTCAACGGCGATCGGAGTTCGTGGGCGGCGTCGGCGACGAAACGGCGCTGGGTTTCCATCGACTGAGCCACACGGTTGAGCAATCGATTGATGGCGAGCACGAAGGGGCGGACTTCGGCAGGCAGATGGTTTTCGTCGATGGGATGCAGTTCCTGTTCGCCGCGCTGGTCGATTTCAGAAGCCAGTGTTGCGATGGGGCGAAACAGCTTGCGCACCAGGTCGGCGACCACCAGCAACAGCACCGGAAACAGAATGAAGAACGGCAGCAGACCGCGCCAGGCGCTCTCGCGGGCGTCCTTGTCACGCGCGCCGGTTTCCTGCGCAACGGCGATGCGTTCGCCACCGGCCAAGGTCTTGACCAGCACACGAAACGGTTCGTCACCGACCACCAGCGTCGACAGGCCGTCGGCCAGCGTCGTCGGCAGTGGCAGCGGCGCGCCGGCATCCACGTTGCCCGACGCCTTGCTACCGTCGCTCAGGTACTGAACGATGACCCTGGACTCTTCATCGTCACCCTCGATACCCTCGCCACGCTGCGGATAAGCCAGCGTCATCTGCTGACGCTCGAACAGCACGGCCACCTGATGCAGGGTGTTGTCCTGCATTTCCAGGGCCTCATCGAATGCCGAGACGAAAGCGAAAATGCCGGCCACGATCGCGACGATCAGAATGGCCAGCGACATGGAAACGGACAGCCGGACCTGGACCGACTCGCTCAGTCGTTTTTTGAAACCATCCATCCCATACCCCTGACATTCTTGATGACGTGGCTGCCCAGTTTGCGACGCAAGGCATGAATCAGAAACTCCACCGCATTGCTTTCCACTTCATTGCCCCAACCATAGATACGGTCTTCGAGTTCGCTGCGCGAAAGGATCGCCCCCGGCCTGATCAACAGCGCCTGCAACAACGAGAACTCGCGGCTGGACAGCTGGACGCCCGGATTGTCTTCGGTGCTGGCCTGTTTCGAGATCGGGTCCAGCGACACCACGCCATTACTGAACACGGGCAGCGCGCTGCCGCCCTTGCGGCGCAGAACGGCACGCATGCGGGCCAGCAACTCGGCCATTTCAAAGGGTTTGAGCAGGTAGTCGTCAGCGCCGCCATCGAGACCGCGCAAGCGATCGTCGAGGCTGTCGCGGGCCGTGATGATCAGCAAGGGAACACCGTTGTTACCGGCACGAATGCTGTTCAGTACCGCCAGTCCGTCCTTGCCGGGCAGGCCGAGGTCAAGCAGCACCAGGTCATAATGTTGAGCGTCCAGCGCCGTCAGGGCGGTCAGACCATCGGTGACCCAGTCGGCGGCGTAACTGGCATCCTTCAATGCACCCTGGATCGCGTCCCCGATCATCGGGTCGTCTTCGACCAGCAATATCCGCATGTCCCTCTCCGCTGAAAAAGTGAGGCTCGACACTCACGCGAGGTTGCACCTGCGTGAGTGTCGAGCCTGCATTGAATCACCTGTTCAAGCGTGCGCGAAGCGATTTATCCGGATTGAAAACCGTTCGCTGCGCGGCTGGCCGTGATTATTTCCCTTGCAGCGTATTGAAGGTTTTCAGCAGCACATCCATGGCCGCCTTGCAGTCACTCTGTTTCGGGCTGTCGGCGCGCAAGGCCTCAAGTGCGCTGTCGATAGCCTTGTCCAGTACATGCCAATCGGCGGCGGCACGCGGTTTGATACCGGCTTCGGCGGAGTCCCAGGACAACTCCAGGTCCTTGATCCGGGTTTTCGCGCCCGGCAAGTCGTTCTTGTCGACAAGGCCGGCGACGTTTGCCGCAATGTTCTGGAATGCCGACAGATCGCCCAGTTTCGAGGCCGAGCTCGGAGCCGCACCGGCCTGAACACTGGCCGCGCCCGAAGCGGTGTTCGCTTTAGGAGCGTCGGCAGGTTTCGAGCACCCGGCGGCCAGGCCCAATACGACAATGGCGCAAAGGATGGCGGATTTACGAATGGCAGTGTGAACGTAGACCATGATGATTCCTTGATGGGCTTTTGAACGGGTTATTCAGTCACGAGTTTGCGATTGCCGACATTCATCTGCGCGGCGGCTACCAGAATCAGGATGACGCTGAGGAAAATCGCACTGGTCCACATGGCGCCCATGCCAAGGCCGCCATAGGTCTTGGCTTGCGTCAGCAAGTCGCCCAGGGAAGCGCCGAAAGGACGGGTCAGGATGTAGGCGATCCAGAAGGTCAGGACCGCATTGGCGCCCAGGCGCCAGGCGGCGAACGTCACGGCGATCAGCGCGCCGAAAATCACCGCGCCCAGTGTGAAGCCAAGGCCCAGCGCCTCGGTGGCCAGATCGCCGGCCGCGGTGCCCAGCGCAAAGGTGCAGAGTACCGTTGCCCAGTAGAACAACTCCCGGCGCGGCGTGACGATTTCATTGATGTCCAGGCTGCGCTCCGACCTGTACCAGATCAGGAAATTGATCGCCAGCAGCACGGAAAATACCGCCGTGCTGGCGTACAGGCTGATGCCCAGTTTGTCGGTGAGCACATCGGTAATCTGCGTTCCGACGATGCTTACCAGCACCACCGTCAGCCAGTAGATCCAGGGTGTGTAGGCACGTGTGCGAAGTTGGCCGAACAGTGCGATCGCCAGCAGCACGGCCATGCCGATACTGGTCACGCTCTGCCCGAGCCCCGCATCGACGGCGAGAAAGTCGGCGCCGGTTTCACCCACGGTGGTGGACATGATCTTGATGACCCAGAACGACAGGGTCACCTCGGGAACTTTGTTGAGCCAGTCAGCTTTCGTAAGCGGCTTCATGTCGGTTGCTCTCCATAACAGCGCTGCAATTGGCGCGAGGGAGAGCCTACGCAGGCAAACTTAGCTGAGACTGAGGAACGCCGAATGTCGGGCATGAATGGAACAAAAAAACTCGACAAGACCGATACACAGAGTCTTGCCGGGTGCGCCTGGCTAAAAAATGATCACAATAGTCTGTAGCAAACAGTTACAAATAAGGCGATCATTCAGCTCGCAGTCACCATGAACGACCGTCCGATCGAGCGGTTCAGTCCAGGATCACGTGTCCACTGCCGACCTTTCCGAGCGTGGTTTCGGGGCAGTAGGCAGCCTTACTTCTTAAGGAAAGTATTTTGACAAACGTCTGTACCAGCGGCCTTGATATTGGCTTTGCTTCTCTGGATTACATGCAAATTGGCATCCTGGGCATCATTCAAGGCATCACCGAGCTATTACCCATTTCATCCACGGCGCACATGCGCATCGTGCCCGCCCTTCTCGGCTGGGCCGACCCCGGTTCGGCATTCTCCGCCGCCATGCAGTTGGCCGCACTGGCTGCGGTCGTCAGCTATTTCTGGCGCG
>CAYNGZ010000122.1:0-14833 GCA_964396695.1 uncultured Pseudomonas sp. | reverse complement strand
GGTTCAGCACCGCCATCAGGTTCAGCGCCTGGACCACGTCCGGGCAGTTCTGGCACGACAGCGAGAAGTAAGTCTCGAAGTTGAACTCGCCTTTGAGTGAGCGGATCTGTTCGATCACATCACTACTGGCCTTCGAAGGGTGACCGCCGACTTGCAGCAAGGCCAGCACCAGCGAAGTGAATTCGTGGCCCATGGGGATACCGGCGAAACGCAGACTGATATCGCTCCCCGGGGTGTTCAATGCGAACGACGGCTTGCGCGCATCGGTACCGTTGTCGAGCAAGGTTATCTGCTGGGAAAGACTGGCAACATCTTTGAGTAACGCAAGCATTTCCTGGGATTTCGCACCGTCGTCGAGGGAGGCGACGATCTCGATCGGCTGGGTGACCCGTTCCAGGTATGACTTCAACTGAGCTTTAAGATTGGCGTCCAACATACGGGCGATTTCCATGCTTTTGATAAAGAGGTAATACGGTAGAAAAAACAACGCCCGAGCGAATCTCGCCCGGGCGTTTTTGAGGGCGGTGCGGCTTACTTGTTTAAGAGCTCATCGCCCTCAATCGACTCACAGACTCAGATCTTGCCGACCAGGTCCAGAGACGGGGCCAGCGTGGCCTCGCCTTCTTTCCACTTGGCTGGGCAGACTTCGCCTGGGTGAGCCGCGACATACTGAGCCGCCTTGATTTTGCGCAGCAGCTCGGAAGCGTCACGGCCAACACCGCCGTCGTTCAGTTCGACGATTTTGATCTGGCCTTGCGGGTTGATCACGAAGGTGCCGCGGTCAGCCAGGCCGACTTCTTCGATCAGCACGTCGAAGTTGCGGGAGATCACGTGGGTCGGGTCACCAATCATGGTGTACTTGATTTTGCCGATTGCAGGCGAAGTGTTGTGCCACGCCGCGTGGGCAAAGTGGGTGTCGGTCGACACGCTGTAGATTTCTACGCCCAGCTTCTGGAAGGCATCGTAGTTGTCAGCCAGGTCTTCCAGCTCGGTTGGGCAAACGAAGGTGAAGTCGGCCGGGTAGAAGAACACGACAGACCATTTGCCTTTCAGATCGGCGTCCGACACTTCGACGAATGCGCCGTTTTTGAATGCGGTAGCGTTGAACGGTTTTACTTGGCTGTTGATGATAGGCATCGTTGACTCTCCGTCAGGGGTTGAAAAGTTGATGGAGAGAACTTTACCCACTCGACGGACGGATGGCTCATTGGCAAACCTGATGCTGCTGATTGGCTTTCGCTATTACCCAACGCTATTAATAGAAGAAAATCGTATCTCATCGCTGACGACCTTTTCAGCGATCCGGGCCATCCCCGGGAAACGGGCTGGCCCCGCCGATTAACGCAGAGCCAGACACCGCTTCAGGGATGTTGAAGGACGATTAACCCGCGACCGGTGTGCGCATGGTGACGAACTCTTCGGCTGCGGTAGGATGCACGCCAATGGTCTCGTCGAAATCGCGCTTGGTCGCGCCCGCCTTCAAGGCAATCGCCAGGCCCTGAACGATCTCACCCGCGTCTGGACCGACCATGTGGCAGCCCAGAACCTTGTCGGTTTTGGCATCCACCACCAACTTCATCAGCGTGCGCTCCTGGCACTCGGTCATGGTCAGTTTCATCGGCCGGAAACGGCTTTCGAAAATCTGCACCTCGTAGCCCTCCTCCCGGGCCTGCTCTTCGCTCAAACCAACGGTGCCGATGTTCGGCAAGCTGAAGACAGCCGTGGGGATCATTTTGTAGTCGACCAGACGATACTGCTCAGGTTTGAACAGCCGACGCGCCACCGCCATGCCTTCAGCCAGGGCTACCGGCGTCAGTTGTACACGGCCGATCACATCACCAATCGCCAGGATCGACGGCTCAGCGGTTTGATACTGCTCGTTGACTTCGATAAAGCCCTTTTTGTCGAGCGTGACCCTGGTGTTCTCCAACCCCAGGTTATCCACCATCGGACGACGACCTGTGGCGTAAAACACGCAGTCCGTCTGCAACTCGCGACCATCCTTGAGGGTCACGCTCAAACTGCCGTCGGCCTGCTTTTCGATGCGTTCGATGTCGGCGTTGAACTCCAGGTTCATCCCGCGCTTGGTCAGCTCTTCCTGCAAATGCTTGCGCACTGAACCGTCGAAGCCGCGCAGGAACAGCTCACCGCGATACAGCAAGCTGGTTTCGGCGCCCAGTCCGTGGAAGATCCCGGCAAACTCTACGGCGATATAACCGCCGCCGACCACCAGAACGCGCTTGGGCAGTTCTTTCAGGAAAAATGCCTGATTGGAACTGATGGCGTGCTCATGCCCCGGAATCTCGGGGATCTGCGGCCAGCCACCGGTCGCAACCAGAATGTGCCTGGCGGTATGGCGCTCGCCATTGATCTCGACCTCATGAGGGCCGACGATTCTGGCGTGACCTTCATGCAAGGTGACGCCGCTTCCGAGCAGCAGGTTGCGGTAGATACCGTTCAGGCGATTGATCTCGCGATCCTTGTTGGCAATCAGCGTTGCCCAATCGAAGTTTGCCTCGCCCAACGACCAGCCAAAGCCCTGCGACTGCTCGAAGTCTTCGGCGAAGTGCGCACCATAGACCAGCAATTTCTTCGGAACGCAGCCAACGTTAACGCAGGTCCCGCCCAGATAGCGGCTCTCGGCCACGGCCACTTTCGCGCCGAAACCTGCCGCAAAGCGTGCTGCACGTACGCCGCCGGAACCGGCGCCAATCACATAAAGGTCAAAATCGTAGGCCATTTTCAATCTCCTCGGCAGGCCACAAGCATACCCGCTGCAGCGTTCTCGGTCAGCGCTGCGAATGACATGGGGCCGGAAAATGAAAAAGCCACCCGAAGGTGGCTTTTCAGAACAAAACAGCGAAGCGCTTTTAGTAAGCCTTGCCAGTCTTGTAGAAGTTTTCGAAGCAGAAGTTGGTCGCTTCGATGTAGCCTTCAGCGCCACCGCAGTCGAAACGCTTGCCTTTGAACTTGTAGGCAATCACGCAACCGTCTTGTGCCTGTTTCATCAGGGCGTCGGTGATCTGGATCTCGCCGCCTTTGCCCGGCTCGGTTTCTTCGATCAGCTTGAAGATGTCCGGCGTCAGGATGTAACGACCAATGATCGCCAGGTTCGATGGAGCATCTTCCGGCTTTGGCTTCTCGACCATGTTGCGCACGCGGTACAGGTCATCGCCGATCAGGTCACCGGCAATCACACCGTACTTGTTGGTTTCCTGCGGATCGACTTCCTGGATCGCGACGATGGTGCAACGGTACTGTTTGTACAGCTTGACCATCTGGGTCAATACGCCGTCGCCTTCCAGGTTGACGCACAAGTCGTCCGCCAGCACGACCGCGAACGGTTCGTCACCGATCAATGGACGGCCGGTCAGAATCGCGTGACCCAGGCCTTTCATTTCGGTTTGACGGGTGTAGGAGAACGAGCACTCGTCGAGCAGCTTGCGGATGCCGACCAGGTATTTCTCTTTGTCGGTACCTTTGATCTGGTTTTCCAGCTCATAGCTGATGTCGAAGTGGTCTTCCAGGGCGCGCTTGCCACGACCGGTAACGATGGAAATTTCTGTCAAACCAGCGTCCAGCGCTTCTTCAACGCCGTACTGGATCAGTGGCTTGTTCACCACCGGCAGCATTTCTTTAGGCATGGCTTTAGTCGCTGGCAGGAAGCGAGTACCGTAACCGGCTGCTGGGAACAAGCATTTCTTGATCATAAAAGTCCTTAAAAGGGCTGTGTGTACGAGTTTCGGCGCAGTCTAATCAGGCAGCGAGCACCTTACAATGCCCCGCACTGGCTAACCGATGCCATCATAGAGAAATATTCCGGCGGATAGTTCCGCAGCGACGCAGATTAGCCTCCAGGCTAACGTGCACGGAACAACGTAAAGGCTTCACTTTAGACCAGTGAACAGACCCTAGGCACTTTTCCGGTTATTATTGCGCGATTGAACCAGCCAACGAGGCAGATAGATGTCGGCAGCAAAAAGCGTGAACGGTTACCTGATCAATCAAGCCAAAGATGGCCAATGGTGGATCGACAGCGTCAGCGGCGAAAACATTGCCGGGCCTTTCCCATCTGAAGCAATGGCGATTGAAGTGGCCGCGGTGCTGCAAGACACCCCGCCTGCCCCCAAGCGTCGCGGCGCCAAGTCTGAGTAACAACGGCCCCGCGAAGGAGCCCTGCCAACGCGCAGGGCTTTTTTGTGCGGGTCTGTACCGAAATGGCCGTTCGCTATAGCATCTCGCTGCCGGGCGACTCGTGCCCTACGCCCTTTTCTCTCGATGACGTGCATGACATGAAGAAATATCTGGCTCTGATTGCGGTGTTGGCCTTGGGCGGTTGCGCCACCGCGTCCCAAACCTATCTGAATAACGGCGAGCAAGGCCTGTCGATCGACTGCTCGGGCGAAGCCAATTCCTGGGCCAAGTGCTACGAAATGGCTGACGCGTCCTGCGCCGGAACCGGCTATCGGATTATTGGCACCGATGGCACCCCAGCCACCAAGGAAAGCGACAAGACGCTGGGCGTCGATGTTGGCAACTTCAAGAGCCGCAGTGTCGTGGTGGTCTGCAAGTAACAGGCAAAACGTTGTGGGTCGTTACATGTGAATTTCGGCGAATTTGATCCCGAGGCCACGCACCGTCTCGATCAAATCATCCAGCCGACCGAAGGATTCGACCTCGTCGTTATCATCCACCAGGAAATAGCTGCGCCCTGCACTTTTCTTGAAGAACACAATCCACTCCCCGGAGTTTGCCGGGTTTTGAATCACGTGGGTCGCAGAGATGAGCCCCTCTGCATGCCGCTCCCTTACTTGCTCTCGCTTCATTGACTACTCCAGAAATGACAATGCCGCCAAAGCGCTAACCCGGACGGCATTGTGTCGATGGGCGACAGTTTATCGGATGCCTTGCCCTATCAGCACGCCATTCACCGTTTGTCCGTACAGATTGACCCCGTCGTTGGCATGAAACTTCACTCGGGTTTTCTCGATAGAACCCTCGATCAGCCGCGGATCCTGAGGGCGTTCATGACTGTTGATGAACGCTGCAACGTCCCAGGCCTGCTGATCGCTCAAGGTCTGCGCCTGCCCAGCGGCATGTTGTATTTGATGAACGAAGCCGCCGTATTGATCCTATGGCGCGTTCCGTCACGCCAGGCGTTCAATTGCGCCATCAGGTAACTGGCGGGCTGCGCAACCAACGGTGGGAACGCGGCACCGACACCGACACCCCCGGGCCCATGACACATCACACACTCAGGAATCTGCCGATCCCAGGCGCCCCGCAACGCCGGCTTTTCACCGGGGCCTTTCGGTGTTTCATACGGGTGGTGAGTGACGACTTGGGGGCTGGCATAGCCGCCAGGGTGCTGGAAACCGCTTGAATTTCATCTTCGGTCAAGGCTTTCGCCAAAGGCTGCATCACGGCGCTGACGCGCGAACCGCTTCTGAAGTCCTCCAGTTGCTTGCTCAAATACCCCGCAGACAACCCCGCCAATCGCGGAAAACCGGCCGCCAGCATGCCCATTCCATCGCCACCGTGGCAAGCAAAACAGGCGGTCGCACCAGGCTGTGCGCCGCCTTGAGTGAAAATTTTCTGTCCATCTGCGGCATTGGCAGCGCTTGCGGCAATGAGCATCAGGCTGCTCAACACAATCCGATTGAAAACCATCTCGAACTCCCTTTCTCTAGTTATAGGCTTAGACTTATTCAGCATAAGCCCACAAAGAGTAGGTGATTGCGCTACCCGCCACAACACAGACGTCAACAGCCCCAGGCAGATGCGAAAAAGCCCGGCCCCGCAACCTTCAACAGGTACCGGGCCGGGCTTTCGTGAAAATGTCGTTCGAGGGTAAGGGAGTCTCAGCCGGAAATGCACGCATTGGCGGCATCACCAATATCTCCAGGCCGAAACGGCACATTGGACATGCTCTCGTGGAGCTTGATGCTGCTACCGCCAGATCGTTCTTCGATATCGAATACCGCAGCAGGGTCCGCGGACAGTTTTCCGGGAACAATGACCCGCACGCCATCCTTATGCGGCTCCATTTGTAGCGGCCCACGGCTCTTGGCCAGGTGAGCGGCCACGCAGTTGGCGTATTCTTGAGGTTTTTTCCCCGAGATCACATTCATGGTCGGTAGCGTCTGACTAATGTCCGAGACTGTCGCACACCCACTCATCGCCAACACCAGCAGTAAAATGCCCTGCTTCATATCAATCCTCCGTTAAAGACCCTCCGACAGCACAATTACTGTTTTTCTCCGGCGCCGCTGCTTTATCACTCATAAAAGCCCGAATAACTGTTTTTAATTGTCAAAGCGGCCAGCGGCAGACCCATAATAAACCGTTCGGGCTGATAAACTGCGCCATCGCCCATGCTATCGTTTTGATTTTGTAGAAAAAGCCCTTCTGGAGGCGCCCCCATGAAATTCATCCACCAGCGCGAGCACCTCAACGAAGATGACATCGTCGTCATTCAATGCTCCCAAATGTGCAACATCCGCCTGATGAGCGACGCCAATTTTCGCAGCTTCAAGAATGGCGGTCGTCACACCTACCACGGCGGTGCATTCGATACCTTCCCTGCGAAGATCACGGCGCCGAGCACCGGTTTCTGGAATATTACCATCGACACGGTCAGCCGCCGGGCGATCAGCGTAACCCGCAAACCGACCCTGACTCACTCGATCAAAATCATCCGCCGGTCCAGCTCGAAACTCAGCTGACCCCGGCCCGCACTGCGACAGACAGGTACGACCGTGGCCCAAACGACCAAGTACGTCATCAAATACAAACTCAACGAAGAACGCCGCTTCGATTTCGCCCAACTTGAAACCGGTACTGAAGAAGAAGCCAAAGCCGCACTTGCAGCGATTCACGGCGACTTGTCCGGCATCAGCGATATAAAGGTCAGCAAAGCGCTGTAACCCCTGGCAAAACCACTCCGGAGTTCGACCGCAAGCACCGGAGTGTCGCCCCCTCTCGAGCTCCCTAGACTGGCACACCTCGACCTTGAGTTCAGGAGCCGGAACATGTCCATTTCTTCGCCGCACAACAGCGCCGCAGCGCGTTATATCGACATCGACGCTGCCAGTGCGACAGGCGAACAACCTCTGACTTCGCGTATCAACGCACTGGACTGGCCCACCCTGGAGCAAGACCTCGACCGGGACGGTTGCACGACGATCAAAGGACTGCTGAGCCCTGAACACTGTGAAGAGCTCAGCGCACTCTACGCTCGGCCTGCGCTTTTCCGCTCGCACGTGGTGATGGCCCGCCATGGTTTCGGGCGCGGCGAGTACAAGTATTTCAGCTACCCGCTGCCCGACATCGTTGCTCACCTGCGCAGCACGCTGTACCCAAGGCTTGTCCCGCTGGCCAACCGCTGGAACGAACGGATGGGATTGCCCGGCCGCTTTCCCACGGAGCACGCAGCCTTCCTGCAACATTGTCATGACGCAGGACAAGAGCGCCCTACGCCGCTGTTGCTGCAATATGGTCCACAGGACTACAACTGTTTGCATCAGGACCTGTATGGCGAGCATGTGTTCCCGTTGCAAGTGGCGATTTTGCTGTCCGCACCCGGTGAAGACTTTAGCGGCGGCGAATTCGTGCTCACCGAGCAGCGCCCACGGATGCAATCACGGCCCATGGTGATGAGCCTTGAAAAAGGCGATGCGCTGATTTTTGCCGTGCATCAGCGCCCGGTCAAAGGGAGTCGCGGCGATTACCGAGTGAACTTGCGCCACGGCGTCAGTCGCCTGCACAGCGGCAAACGGCATACCCTTGGAGTGATCTTTCACGATGCGCAGTAAGGAAATAGTCCCCGCCACCTTCGACCTGTTTGCCGAAGACGATCGGCAGCCGCCCAGGACCGAGCAAATCGGCGAACAGTCCGTCGTTCTCCGAGGCTTCGCCCTGCCCTGCGTGGAGCGATTGCTGCCAGCGCTGACGCAGATTTTACTGGCCGCACCGTTTCGGCACATGATGACCCCGGGCGGTTTCACCATGTCTGTCGGCTTGAGCAGTTGTGGCACGCTGGGCTGGACCACTGATCGCAGCGGCTATCGCTACACTCGCATCGATCCCGTCAGCGACCAGCCCTGGCCGGCGATGCCCGAGGTCTTTCGGGAGCTGGCGCAGGCAGCCGCGCGAGAAGCCGGTTTCCCTCACTTTGAGCCAGATGCCTGCCTGATCAACCATTATCTGCCAGGCGCCAGGATGTCGTTGCATCAGGATAAAGATGAACGTTCCTACGATCCGCCGATTGTTTCGGTATCTCTCGGTCTGCCGGCAATGTTCCTGTTCGGTGGCTTCAAGCGTAGCGACAAGAGTCAGCGGGTGCCGCTGTTTCACGGTGACATCGTGGTGTGGGGCGGCGTGGATCGCTTGCGTTATCACGGCGTGCTGCCGCTCAAGGAGGGGCATCATCCACAACTGGGCGGACAGCGGATCAACTTCACGTTTCGCACCGCGGGATGAAACCCGGAATTTGACCGCAAGCGCCGGAGTGTCCTTACCGCTCACATTCACTAGGCTGAACTGAACCTTCCACCGGTAACCCTTCATGACCACTGCCAAACACATCACTGAGCAAGATCCCCGTTGGTCCGCCGTGCTGGCTCGCGACCCGCGTGCTGATGGTCAGTTTGTCTACGCGGTGAAAACCACCGGAATCTACTGCCGCCCCAGCAGCCTGGCACGGCTGCCGAAACCGGAAAACGTCGAGTTCTTCGACACCGAGGAACAGGCCCGGGCTGCCGGTTATCGCCCGAGCAAACGCGCAGCGGCGGACCAGACCCATCTTGCGGCACAACACGCGACACTGGTCGCCGCAGCCTGTCGGCAGATCGAGTCTGCCGAAACGGTGCCCAGTCTGAACGAGTTGGCAGCGACCGCACGCATGAGTGCCTTCCACTTTCACCGGGTATTCAAGGCAGTCACCGGCCTGACGCCCAAGGGCTACGCCACCGCACAGCGCTCACGCAGGGTTCGTGAACGCCTGGAGGTCGCAGGTTCCGTGACTGACGCGCTGTATGATGCGGGCTTCAATTCCAACAGCCGTTTCTACGAGTCTGCCGACCAGTTGCTCGGCATGAAGCCCAGCGACTACCGCGCCGCGGGCCAGAACACCGATATCCGCTTTGCCGTCGGTCAATGTTCTTTAGGGGCGATTCTGGTGGCGCAAAGTCAACGCGGAGTGTGCGCGATCCTGTTGGGGGATGATCCCCACGCACTGGTCTGCGACCTGCAAGACCGGTTCCGCCAGGCCAACCTGATTGGCGCCGACCATGACTTCGAGCAGTTGATTGCCAAGGTGGTGGGTTTCATCGAAGCGCCAGCGCTTGGCCTGGACTTGCCGCTGGATGTGCGTGGTACGGCGTTTCAGGAGCGGGTATGGATGGCACTGCGAGATATTCCGGCGGGCAGCACCGCCAGCTACGCCGAAATTGCCCAGCGCATCGGCGCGCCTAAAGCGATGCGCGCCGTGGCCCAGGCCTGCGGCGCCAACAACCTCGCGGTGGCCATTCCGTGCCATCGGGTGGTGCGCAGCGATGGCAACCTCTCGGGTTATCGCTGGGGGGTGGAGCGCAAGCGTCAACTGCTTGCGCGTGAAACCCGCCCTCAGGATATGCCGATGTGCACGGCCACCGACTCAGGGCCGGTATAGGCTTCGAAGTCGGTGGCAAATCGGCGCTTGATCTGCGGATTGGCCTCGAAGTACGCCCAGACTCTGCCCCACGCCTCGATGACGCAGCCCGGCATCGGCCCCTTCGCCTCGAAGATCAGATACTGGCCGCCCTGCACCTCAATGGTTTCGTAACCGGGGGCGGCTTCATTGACCGCCACTCCGGCCATCACATCGAAAGCCCCGGATGCATCGGATTCATAGTTGGAGTACACCCCGTAAGCTGGTGAGTCCGGTTTCTTATGGGCGATCTTGTCAAACAGCCCCTCGACAAAAAAACGCTGCCACATCGGGCCGATTCTGGCGGTAGCGGCCTGCTGCTCGGCACTGTTAAGCGTACGTACACGCAGTCCCGACACGCGGAATGGCGAAATCTCAAGTTGCTTCAAATCCATGGAACAGTTCCTCCGTCGTTAACGATTCACATCCACCACACGCGGCCACAATGCCATTCGCCCAAGTGCTGGCACAACCGAGGGTTATGCTTTTTTGCGCTCGGCACCTGCGCCTAAAGACCACTGGCCTTGTGGCAGTGACTCCTGCTACAAAACCGACTCTTGTCATGAGGAGTGCGTCCCGATGAACCAGTGGCCCGACACCCGTATTCTTGATCTGCTCGGCATCGAATTACCGATCATCCAGGCTCCCATGGCCGGCGCCACCGGATCGGCCATGGTCATTGCGGCCAGCAATGCCGGCGCCCTGGGCTCAATGCCCGCGGCCATGCTCAGCGTCGAACAGTTGCGCGAAGAGCTGAAGGTGATCCGGCAACACAGCCAGCGCCCATTCAACGTGAACTTCTTCTGCCATCGACCACCCGTGGCCGACGAGCAACGCGCCCGGCAATGGAAAAACCTGCTGGAACCTTATTACCGCGAACTGGGCGCTGACTTCGACGCACCGACGCCGGTGTCCAACCGTTCACCGTTCGATGACGCCGCCTGCGCGGTGGTCGAGGAATTCTGTCCGGAGGTGGTGAGTTTTCACTTCGGCCTCCCGGAAAAATCCCTGCTCGATCGGGTCAAAGCCACAGGCGCGAAAGTCCTGTCTTCGGCGACTACCGTCGATGAGGCGATCTGGCTGGAACAGCATGGCTGCGACGCGATCATCGCCATGGGTTACGAGGCCGGAGGCCATCGCGGGATGTTTCTCAGCGATGACCTGAACAGTCAGGTCGGCACCTTTGCGCTGGTGCCGCAAATTGTCGACGCGGTCAGCGTACCGGTGATCGCCACTGGCGGGATCGGCGATGCACGCGGGATTGTCGCCGCCTTCGCCTTGGGCGCCTCGGCAGTGCAGTTGGGCACCGCCTACTTGTTTACACCGGAAGCCAAGGTCAGCGCCTCGCATCACCGGGCCTTGCGCAGCGCCAAGGAAAGCGAGACAGCACTGACCAACATCTTCACCGGGCGTCCGGCACGGGGGATTCTCAATCGGGTCATGCGCGAACTCGGTCCGATCAACCCGCAAGCCCCGGCCTTCCCGTTGTCTGGCGGCGCACTGATGCCACTGCGCGCCAAGGATGAAGCGGGCTTCAGCAACCTCTGGGCCGGACAAGCGTTGCGGCTTGGGATTGAACTGCCGACCGCCGAGTTGACCCGGCGTCTGGCTGATGAGGCGCTGGCCTTGATGGCGCATCGATAGCGTTCAAGGTTGTATACAACTCTCTTTCAAGGAGCGCCAGTGAGTTCCGTTCGTCGGCAATTCGCTATATATTACGATATATAGCGTTTTACCTCAGCCCCGGCGCAGTCGACCGACAACAACAAACTGCCCACCTCACTTGCACCTCGGAGCCGCCTCATGACCATCCGTGTCTCACGTTTTGCCCCCACTTGCCTGGCATCCTTGCTCGCCGTACTCGCGTTTGGCTCAGCCCAGGCCGATGAAGTCCAGGTCGCGGTCGCGGCCAACTTCACCGCACCGATCCAGGCCATCGCCGCCGACTTCGAAAAAGACACCGGGCATAAACTGGTCGCCGCCTATGGCGCCACTGGCCAGTTCTACACCCAGATCAAAAACGGTGCGCCGTTCGAAGTGTTCCTGTCGGCTGACGACACCACCCCGCAAAAACTCGAGAGTGAAGGCGACACGGTCAAAGGTTCGCGCTTCACCTATGCCATCGGCACCCTGGCGCTGTGGTCGGCCAAGGACGGTTACGTTGATGCCAAAGGCAAAGTGCTCACCGATAGCCACTATCAGCACCTGTCGATCGCCAACCCGAAAGCCGCCCCTTACGGCCTTGCAGCGACCCAGGTTCTGGCCAAGCTGGGCCTGACCGACAAGGTCAAGGACAAGATCGTCGAAGGCCAGAACATCACCCAGGCCTACCAATTCGTCTCCACCGGCAATGCCGAAGTGGGCTTCGTCGCCTTGTCGCAGATCTATAAAGACGGCAAAGTCAGCAACGGTTCGGCCTGGATCGTTCCAGCCGACCTGCACGACCCGATCAAACAAGACGCGGTGATCCTCAACAAAGGCAAAGACAACCCGGCCGCCAAGGCACTGGTTGCCTACCTCAAGGGGCCTAAAGCCGCAGCTGTCATCAAGTCCTACGGTTATCAACTCTAAATGACGTTATCGAGTGCCGACTTTTCCGCCATCTGGCTGACCCTCAAACTGGCATCCCTGACGACAGCCATCCTGCTGGTCATCGGCACTCCGATTGCGTTATGGCTATCGCGCACCCGCTCCTGGTTGCGCGGCCCCATCGGAGCAATCGTCGCCCTGCCCCTGGTGTTGCCGCCGACGGTGATCGGTTTTTACCTGCTGCTGACCCTCGGCCCTAACGGGTTTCTCGGTCAGCTCACCCAAGCTCTGGGGCTGGGCACGCTGACATTCAGTTTTCCAGGGCTGGTGATCGGCTCGGTGATCTACTCGATGCCCTTTGTCGTCCAGCCATTGCAAAACGCCTTCTCGGCGATCGGTACGCGGCCACTGGAAGTGGCCGCCACCTTGCGCGCCAACCCGTGGGACACGTTTTTCAGCGTGATCTTGCCATTGGCCAGACCCGGTTTTATCACCGCGGCCATTCTCGGCTTCGCCCACACCGTCGGTGAGTTCGGCGTGGTACTGATGATCGGCGGCAATATTCCGGACAAAACCCGGGTGGTGTCGGTGCAGATCTACGATCACGTCGAAGCCATGGAATACGCCCAGGCCCACTGGCTGGCCGGGGCGATGCTGGTGTTCTCATTCCTGGTCTTGCTGGCGCTGTATTCACGCCGCACAACCAAAGCGGGCTGGAGCTGATCGATGACCTCAACGATTCATGCTCACCTGCAACTGAGCTACCCGGATTTTTCCCTGAACGTCGACCTGCACTTGCCCGGTCGCGGCGTGACCGCGCTGTACGGTCATTCCGGCTCGGGCAAAACCACTTGCCTGCGCTGCATCGCCGGTCTGGAAAAGGCCGAGCAAGGCTTCATCCAGATCAATGACGAAGTCTGGCAGGACAGCAGCAAAAAACTGTTTGTCGCCCCGCACAAGCGGGCGCTGGGCTACGTGTTTCAGGAAGCCAGCCTGTTTCCTCATCTGTCGGTGCAAGCCAATCTGGAGTTTGGCCTGCGGCGCATTCCACGCCAGCAGCGCCGGGTCGACATGGCCCACGCCACCGAACTGCTGGGAATCGGCCACTTGCTCGACCGCCACCCGCAACATCTCTCGGGCGGTGAGCGCCAACGGGTCGGCATCGCCCGGGCGCTGCTCACCAGTCCGAAACTATTGTTGATGGACGAACCACTCGCAGCGCTGGATTCACAGCGCAAAAGCGAAATTCTGCCGTACCTCGAACGGCTGCACGACGAACTGGAAATCCCGGTGTTGTACGTCAGTCACTCGCAGGATGAAGTCGCGCGCCTGGCCGACCACATTGTCCTGCTCAGCTATGGCAAGGCGCTGGCCAGCGGTCCTGTCGGCGATACCCTGGCGCGGCTCGACTTGCCGCTGGCATTGGGTGACGACGCCGGCGTGGTGATCGAGGGTCAGGTGACGGACTACGACGCCCACTATCAGTTGCTGACCCTGCAACTGCCACGCAGCCAATTGAACGTGCGGGTCGCGCATGCACCGATGGACGTGGGCAAACAGTTGCGCGTCAAAGTCCAGGCTCGCGATGTCAGCCTGAGTCTTCAGGGCGGTGAACTCAGCAGCATCCTCAATCGCCTGCCGGTGACCGTCACCAGCGAGATTGGCGCGGACAACGCTGCCCATGTGCTGGTGCGCCTGGACGCTGCCGGAACACCGTTGCTGGCGCGTATCACCCGTTTTTCCCGCGATCACTTGAAGCTGCATCCAGGTCAGCAACTGTGGGCGCAAATCAAGTCAGTGGCGGTCCTCGCGTAAGGTGACGAACAGCACGAGCCGTTTTTGCACCTTTTCAACTTGCTTCTATAGTTGATGTGAGCACGATGACACCTCGGTGACGCCATGGAAGACATATTCGTTGTGAAACGTTGCAACAAGACCATCGTCCAGGGTCGCCGTGAGGGTGAAGTGTCTCATCAGCAGCAGCCGATTGCCGCCGTCTGGTACCGGATCGCCGATACCCGCACCGGGGGCGGCTTCATCGGCGACGGTTATGAGCGTATGGAAGATGCCATGCGTGAGTGCCGACGGCTCAATGCCGCCAGTTCGCGCAGCTCGCGTAAAGTCTGAAACAAAGATCGGGTGCCGCGCCGATGCAATTGATTTTCCGGGTCTATACTGATTTCAGCTGAAGGATCGGCGACCCCATCGGCAAAACGCTCGCTCCCTGCGAGCGTTTTGTTGCTCGATCAAGAGCTTCTCTGATACGGAGGTGCTTCTCATGTCCGAAAAAGAGTCCATCACCACATTGCTGACCCTGCTCGACTCGCGTCAGGCGCGTTTGGCGGCTGCCTGCAAGGAAATTGCCGACTGGGTCGACATCCACGGTGGTCACCCCACTGCCATGAAAATCCGCGACCGTCTGCAAGACATCGAGAAAGATGCCCCGCTGATTCAGAACGCGCTGACATCGCTCAAACCGATCGACCGGCCACTGCCTCGATTCCGGTAAGCACGTCCCGGCTCACACGCCCAAGCCAGCTGAAGTCGGGACTCGCCAAGGATCGGCTGCACACCGACATGCTGCTTTTCAGAGTCGATCCCGGGCAATACCACTGC
>CAYNGZ010000121.1:10601-14844 GCA_964396695.1 uncultured Pseudomonas sp. | reverse complement strand
CTCATTGGCCTGTGCCATGCGGTGTTTGCGACAATATTTTTCGTACAGAGCCTAGAAATGAAGCTTCCTCTATCCAGGAGGCTTTACTAGCAAATGTGCCATGTACCAAGACGATTTTTGTAGGCGTCGATCCTGTCATCCGCTCCACCTTTTTTTGTAGTTTCTGGTTCAGCAGGTGTATGTAAGAATAGCTCGCATTGGAGTTGCAATATGTAACTCAACTATTTTTCATTAACCCGAAGGGTAGCTTAGGGTGAGAGGGTTTTCATCCTGTAGTAGATGCTGGTCGTCGACTATTTCGTGAAAGGAAACTGTGGAATTCGGTCACTGTCGTAGGTTTGCATTCGGCGAGTCCTGCTCTATGCTCACCAGGTAGTTGAATCCTTCTATGCTTCAGTTTTTGTCGATGTGCGAGTGGATTTTTCAGGAGAGCTTCCGATGGTAGACAACGCTGATCTTGGATCTGTTGGCCCCGATGTAGGCAGCGCAGCGGACTTACCCCCGGAGTTGATTGAGCAGTTGAAGGTGCGGTTAATTGCAGCGGCAAATTTGCATGACGTGCTGGCTGATCCAGTGATGTTTAACGGTGGCACGATACTGGTGTTGTTATTGACGACACTGGCAACGCTATTACCTTCGATCCCTTCCTCTACACCCTTTACTTGGGCGGCACCATTATGCTCTGGCCTCGCCGGGTTATTCGTCGCCATGGAGCGCGCCCTCGGGTTCGGTGCTCGCTGGCGTTACCACCGTGAAATGCGTTTTGCCTATGAGTCGATCATCGACATGCTGGATTTTTTTCCAGTCATTCCAGCCTCAGAACGCCCAAAATATATCCGCGATATATTCGCGGCATTGTATGCGGTTCGGTCGCGGGAGTCGGCTATTCCAAATGCGGGGACTCATTCGGCACCAACCTGAATAAGTTTAATTTACTTTGATATCAACCTGTTGCTATGTAGATCTCGTTGTGAAGCATGCTCTGCTGCTTTTGGCCGATAACTGCCGGTCAAGGGAGGTCCAGCCCTTTCAGGCGAGCCAGACCTTGTTTGATAGGGCCTGCATTTTCAACAATCGTGTCCAGCGCCGCGCGGACGTTCTCGCTAACCTCTGCTTTTGCCCCGTAGTGTCAATTCCATCACAGCAGCCTTCAGCGCCTACTGATTGTGGTAGATCCTTTCCAGCACGTCCGACAGCGAATACTCGCTTGCCATGGTTGCCGACTCCTTTCGAAAAAATTCAGCATAGTACCGGCAGTGCCCTTGTCAGGCAGTAATTGCAGCTTGCTTATAAATTGCTACAAAACGAAGAGGTTGCGGCGGGTTAGCCCATCTGGCTGGGAGGCTGGTGAAGTACTACGTCCAATCCATCATCGGCGCGACGGCAAAGCAACAGAGCAAATTTTTACGATTGAATCCAGCTTCCAGCACAGCAGCATCGGACATTTCCCGCAATCCGCATCGCTCCTAGCCGCTTTGCCGCCAGTCACCTCACCAGATAACCTTCCCCCGTCGCTGCAAAATCAGCGGCCGGATGTGGAAGTCCGTTCTATCGCTAAAGGAGCCCAGGCACCCATAAATGCTAAAGGAGCTTCACTCATGAAAAAGATCACCCCCAATCCCCCCGAAACCGCAGCCGTTTCCGACGCCACCACCCACGTCTTCACCATCGCCCCCAACGTCGACACCGAAACCCTGCTGATCCACGCCTCCGAAACCCTAGCGTCCCTCAACGCCATGACCACCGACCTGGCTTTCGAACTCGAAGGCTCACGCCGCAATGTGGCGTTGGCGATGCAGCAGTTGGTGGTACTCAGCGAGTTGTTGGTGAGCCGGGCACTGGAGCACTTCGATACGCCGGATTCGGCGTCCGGGGTTTCGTCTGCTGCTCGTCACTGAGTGCTCACGCGGGTTCATTCACTGGAGGTTCTGCCATGGCTCGATATATGCCAATCACCGGCATTGACTGCACAATCCCGTCGCTGTTGATCGACACCGAAGCACCGGTCGATGTGTTGCACGACACGGCGGCGTACCGTATTCGCAGCGTGACGCAATTGCTGGAAACACTTTCTCTGGGCGAGGGGCTCGGCCGTGATGCATTGCTGTTGCAGGACTTTGCGCGGGTGTTGGCGATTCCGCTGCGCGATGGGTGTGATGTGATGGATGTGATCGGGCGACGATTGCAGCGGTAAGCAAAAGGGGCGGCCGTTGAGGTCGCCCCTTGTCAGTCGTCGATCTGTTCTAAACGGGTTACTCCGCGTGAGTTTTTCCGTCAATGGGTGTCAGCGGGGTAGATGGGTTCTTTGAAGTGACCCAATATAGTTGCTCACTTATCTCGGAAAATAACCGGCAATCAATCTACGCTCTCATTAGCCTCTTTCGTGGCTTGTTCTTTTTTCCGATTTTTTAAATCTCTTCTGGCAGCCCATACAAGGCCAATGATTGTAACGGCAACAAAAATGATGATTTGCTCAGTAGGCATTTGCTTTCCTTCATAAGGCATCCGTTGAAATAGCGACGTCCCTGAATTCGCATAAGGCTTGTCCATGCTAATCAACCAGAAGAGTGCAGTTGTTAGGAATATGTACCTGAGATGTAAAAGAATGTGATCGGAGGAGGGGTGAATAGTTAAAGTGTTACAGAAGTTGTAGGAAGTGTGTAGGGCGACCGTTGCGGTCGCCTCTTGTTTATATCGAGCGTTTATAGCGAACGCTGATTAACCCGTTTGCTCAGGTGATCGCTCATGCGACTCTCCAGACTAAAGGGTGGCGATGCGGTCGAGTTCGCGCTGGAGTGCAGCGGCGTCGAGGCGTTCGAAGGGCAGTTGGAGGAAGGCGCGGCAACGGGTTTCGATGGTGGCCAGTGTGGCGTTGAACGCGGCGTTGATTTGCGCCTCGCTGCCGGTGGCGTCGGACGGGTCTTCAAGCCCCCAATGCGCCTTGAGCGCGGGGCCGAAATAGACGGGGCAGGTTTCGCCGGCCGCCTTGTCGCACACGGTGATGACGATGTCCGGCGGGGTGTCTTCAAAGGCGTCGTTGCCCTTGCTGCTGAGCCCGTCAGTGGCAATGCCGGCGGCCTGCAAGATGGTCAGGCTGCGGGGCAGAACCTGGCCCTTGGGAAAGCTGCCGGCGCTCACCGCCTCGAAGCCTGCCGGGGCGAGGTGGTTGAACATGGCTTCGGACAAGATGCTGCGGCAGCTGTTGGCCGTGCACATGAACAGGACTTTCATCGACTTCTCCGTCAGGCACCGGGCCAAGGGCATGGATATATGGATTGGCGAATATACGGAGTGTCAAATATCAGGTAAAGCGCGGTGAGTGATCGTGGCCGGTGCGGGTTTCATTGCCAAAACGAAAATGGGCGACCTCAACGAGCCGCCCATTTTTTTGGGGAACTGGCAACACCGCAATGCTTCCCCGCGTTCTGCTCGGCTTTAGAGCTCCAGACCTTCCTGTATCACCGAGAGAAAGTTGTCCTCATTGAACTCGACCGGCTCCGGCCCCGGTTGTCCACTGCGCGGGAGGAGCTGGATCTGCCAATGCGCTTCACCGTGTTCGGTCTCGGTCCGGCACAAATACAGTTCTCTGCCTTTGGAGTGGATATCGACACGGCCCATACCGTCAGTGATGAAGCGGGCAATGGGGTCAAGGGTGATGCTGTTGTGGTTGCCTTCGATCAGCAGTTTGTCGATGGCGTAGTTGAAGGTCTCGCCGGAGGGGAGGCTTTCGATAACGTGTGTGGGGATGCGGCGAATGTTCAAGCCGGCTTCGACCAGTGGCTCCAGCCACGCTTCAAGCTGGTGGTACATCTCATAGACCTGTGTCGGCCAATGCTCAATCGCCGTGTCTGCGCAGGCTTCAGCGTCAGCACGGGATTGCTGTTTTTGCTTCAGTTTCGCAGCGAGCTCGTCTGCCTTACTCATTTCGATGTCCTATCGTGACGTCAGTGTAAGCGTAGCCACTTCAAGGTACTTCACCCGGTTGAGTGATGGCCAGCTAGAATCCGCTGCAATGACAGGTTCACCACGCTGAGAAAGATCATCCGATTTGTCCCAAAGGAGAGGGTTAATGAAAAAACTGTATGCACTGGTCGCGCTGTTTGTACTGACGATTGGCAGCGTCGGCATGAGCGATGCTCGGTCCCATCGCGATAAGCAGCAGACCGAGTCGGTGGCGGGGGTGTTTGATTACTACCTGCTGACGCTGTCCTGGAGCCCGACCTACTGCGCTGACACAGGCCAG
>CAYNGZ010000121.1:0-10591 GCA_964396695.1 uncultured Pseudomonas sp. | reverse complement strand
AAGGGTCGGCGAACGCCAGCTGGGCTCTACCCGGAGCGGGGTGGGGGGGTGTTTGATTACAACCTTCTGACTCGGTCCTGGTCACCGACGTTTTGCCTGAATCATCAGAACAACCCGCAATGCTCGGGCAAAGGCTACGGCTTTGTGCTTCACGGTCTCTGGCCGCAGTACGCCAAGGGCGGCTGGCCTGAGTCGTGTCCGCCGATGACACCTTTGTCGCCGGCGGAGCAGAAACAGGGACTCACGCTCTTTGTGACGCCAAAACTGCTTCAGCATGAATGGTCAAAACACGGCACGTGCAGCGGCCTTGGCGCCTCGGGTTATCTGGATATGGCGGACAAGGCGGTTGGCGCGGTGAAAATCCCGGATAAGTTGAAGCCCTTGAGCACCGAGGTCTACTTCCCGGCGCAGGACATTGCGCAGATGTTTCGTCAGAGCAATCCCGGAATTCCAGAGGATGGCATCGCGATTGTTTGCCGTGGGCCGGAGTTGTCGGAGGTGAGGGTGTGCCTGGGCAAGGACTTGTCGTTCGGATCTTGTGGCAAGGGCGTGAAGAGTCAGTGCAGGGCGGGGGATATTCGGGTTCCGCCAATGCGTTGATGGGAATCATGACCGTTTGATAGGCATAAAAAATAGGCGACTTCGGTCGCCCTTTTTTGTGTGCTCGTTATGCCAACTCACTCAGCGGCTGCACAGGCAAACCCAACGCTGCCAGGTCTTTGCGCAGTTGCACCGCACCAGTGAACTGCAGCGCATTGAAACCTTCCTGACGTGCACCTGTGACGTTCGGTGCGTGATCATCGATAAACACCGCACGGCTGCCCTCGAGCTGATAGCGAGACTTCAGCAGTTGGAAGATCGCCGGGTCGGGTTTGATGATGCCTTCTTCGCCGGACACGAGAATGCCCTCGAACGTGTGCAAAAATGGAAAGCGCTCAAGGGCAATCGGGAAGGTTTCGGCGGACCAGTTGGTCAGGGCCAGCAGGCGGACACCCTTGGCGTGCAGTTCATCCAGAATCAGTACGGTCTCTTCTATCACGCCGTCGAGTGTTTCTTCCCAGCGTTCGTGGTACGCACGAATCTGCGTCTCTTGTGACGGGTGCCGTGCGATGGCTTCCTCGATACCTTCCTGCCAGGACCGGCCTGCGTCCTGGCGCTCGTTCCACTCGGGAGGGCACACCTCTGAAAGAAAAGTCTCCATGGCCTGTACGTCATCGCCGAAAATCTTTCGGTAAAGGTTTCTTGGGTTCCAGCGAATCAGGACGTTACCGAGGTCGAATACAACGGTGTCGATGGTGGTCGGGTGGTACGGAGTGCTCATGCTTATTCCTCCATGGATCGGCTTGTATGGGCGGTTTTAAGGTACCCCCTGTTTTTACCGCATCCCAAACCGAATAACACCCTCCGTAAACACACTGATCATCCATCTGAACGGTCCATACAGCAGCGCGCTGCCACCTTCGACTCGACCGGTATCGCGGTGGTTTTCCTCATCTTCCAGAATCAACTGGAGCCTTTTATAGGCCGCCGAATCGTTCCTGCTTTGAATGCGTTGAACAATACAGGAGAAAGGGAGCGCACCACTATTTGCTCCTCATCACCCCGTAAGCTAAGCTCGCCGGCATCAAGGGATCTGGGCTTTTGCTCATGCCTTACCCTTCAAGGATGACGCTTTTGCCTACCCCCATTCACGACCCTCATTTCACCCTCGGTGGCCCTCTTAAACGCTTGCCTCTGCGCAAATCTGCGGTGATGTTTGTCGCGGCGGTTTGCCTGTGTTTGTGTGGCTTGCTTTACCTGCAACTGGAACAGTCCCGGCGCCATGATTTGTTGCTGGCTGAGGGGGCGTCGACGAACCTGACGCGGGCGATGGCGCAACAGGCGCAGGACACATTTCTGGCCGCGGATCTGGTGGTGACCAGTCTGGCCGAGTGGATTCAGGCTGACGGTCCTGGTGTGCTGCAGAACCCGCGATTACAGCAGACTTTTGCGCGGCGGGTGCAGGCGCTTGAGCCGTTGCACGGGCTGTTTCTGTTCGACAAGAACGGGCAGTGGGTGGTGACATCGTTTGATGACCTGCCGCGACGTGGGGGGGTGGCTGATCGCGACTACTTCAAGTTCCATCAGCAGAATCCTACGTTGCTCGCGCACATCGGACCGGCGATTCGTAGCCGACAGAACGGTGAGTGGATCATTCCGCTGTCCCGGCGGGTGAATGACCAGAACGGTGAGTTCCAGGGTGTGCTGATGGCCGGGATCAAGCTGACGTACTTTGATCAGTTCTTCAAAAGCTTCAGCCTTGACGATAACGGCGTGATGTTTCTGACGTTGTCGGACGGTACATTGCTGGCCAGGCGACCGTTCGAGGACGCGCGAATAGGCGAGTCCGTGGCGCATGGAGAAATCTTCCAGCAGTACCTGCCCCATGCCCGTTCCGGCAATGTAATGATCCGTTCGGTGGTGGACGGTGTGGTTCGGCTGTATGGCTATCGTCAGTTGGACGCCTATCCGCTGGTGGTTGCGGCGGCGACACCTGAAGAGGTGATTCTTCGGGGTTGGTACGCCAACGCCTATCAATCCAGTGTCATCGTCGCCCTGGTGGTGCTCGGCGTTGGTCTGTTCGGTTGGGTGTTTGTGCTTCAGGTCCGCAACGGCGAGCGCATCGAAACGGACTTGCGTAGTGCGCAAGAGCAGCTGGAAGTGATCGCGACTCACGACAGCCTGACCGGGTTGGCGAACCGTCGACTGTTCGAGCGGGCGCTGGGCATCGAGTTCGCACGCGGTGCCCGTCAACAGCGTTCGTTGAGTCTGATCATGCTCGATATCGATTTCTTCAAACGCTACAACGACACCTACGGTCATGTGGCGGGGGATCAGTGCCTGGCGGAAGTGGCGCACGCGGTCAAAAGCTGTTGTCACCGCAAGTCTGACCTGGCGGTGCGTTACGGCGGTGAAGAGTTCGCCGTGTTGTTGCCCGACACTGACATTCACGGTGCCTTTACGATTGCCGAACAGATTCGCCGCAGCGTCAAGGGCAAGCACATCATCCACTCAGGCTCGCCGTCGGGGAGCCTGACGGTGAGCCTGGGCTGTTATGCGTTCATCCCCAAAGGCGGGGACAGCATTGAAGTGTTCATCGAGCGGGCAGACGCGGCGTTGTATCAGGCGAAGAACTTTGGTCGAAACCGCACGGTGGTGTCGATGGAGGAAAGTTCTGACGCAGTTGAGCGCTCAGAGGTTTGCTGAAGGGCAGGGCGCGGTTGCAGATCGAGCCCGTCTGTCATTTTGATTTTTTTACGAGAGCCCGGCATGAAGTATTCACCTTCGCGACGTTCATTGTTGATGGCAGGTCTGACGCTGCCGTTGATCACTCTGGTGAGCCCGGCATGGGCTACCTCACGTTCTTCGGATAAACGATTGACCGAGCTGTACAAGAAACTCGCCGAGTTGGAGAACGGTGCAAAAGGTCGACTCGGCGTTGCATTGATCAACACGGCCACGGGCCACGAAATCCAGTATCGGGGCGGGGAGCGTTTTCCGTTCTGCAGTACGTTCAAGCTGATGCTGGCGGCAACGGTGTTGCACAAAAGCATGGCTGAACCGGGGCTGCTGGATAAACATATTGCTTATGGCGAATCCGACTTGCTGTCTTACGCGCCTATTGCCAAACAGAACCTGCAGCAGGGCATGAGTGTCGCGCAGTTGTGCGCCGCTACGGTGCAGTACAGCGATAACACTGCCGCCAACTTGTTGATCAAGGAGTTAGGCGGACTGGTGGCGGTCAACCAGTTTGCCAGGACGTTGGGCGATCCGGCGTTCCGGCTTGATCGCTGGGAGCCGGAGTTGAATACGGCCATTCCGGATGATCCCCGTGACACGACGACGCCCTCGGCGATGGCCGCCAGCGTGCAGAAAGTGGTGCTGGGTGATGCGTTGGCAGCGGCGCAACGCGAGCAGTTGGCGACCTGGCTCAAGGGCAATACCACCGGCGATGCGAGCATTCGGGCCGGTACGCCGGTGGGCTGGGTCGTGGGTGACAAAACCGGTGCCGGCGATTACGGCACCACCAATGATGTGGCGGTACTTTGGCCGCAGACGGGGATGCCCGTCGTGCTGGCGGTCTACTTCACTCAACATCAACAAGACGCCGAAGCACGTCGTGATGTGCTGGCTTCCGCTACCCGCTTGGTGATGGCGCACGTTTCCTGAACAAGGAGTCACTGATGATTCAGCCTGAACTGTCGAATGTTGACCTTTACCTGACGCGCCTCGGCTACAACACACCGCCGCCGCCCACGCTCGACACCCTGTGCGAGCTGCAACTGCGCCATACCAGCACCTTCGCCTTTGAAAACCTTTCTCCGCTGTCCAGGGTGCCGGTACCGCTGGACCTGGAATCGATCCAGCGCAAACTGCTGCACGAGGGGCGAGGCGGTTACTGCTACGAGCTCAACAACCTCTACATGGCGCTGTTGCAACACCTGGGTTACGAAGTGCGCGGCATCACCGGGCGCGTGGTGATAAATGCCCCTGAGGATGCCTGGGCGGCACGCACCCATCGCTTGACCCTGCTGACCCTGGATGGCGTGCGTTACATCGCCGACGTAGGCTTCGGTGGCATGGTGCCCACTGCACCGTTGTTGCTTGATACTGAAGAAGAGCAAAGCACGCCTCACGAGCCCTTTCGCATTACTCGGCAGGGCGACAGCTACACCTTGCGCGTCAAGGTCGCCGGTGAATGGCAGGCGCTGTATGTGCTTGATCTGCAGCGCCAGGACGCTATCGATTACGAGATCGGCAACTGGTATGTCTCGACTCATCCGCAATCACCGTTCCTTCAACGCCTGATGGTCGCGCGCACCGGGCCGGGGATACGCTGCACACTCAACAACGGCAGCTATGCCATTCACCGGATGGGCAGCGCCAGCGAGCGACGGGAGATAAGCGATCCTGAGGCGTTGATCGAACTGCTCTGGGAGGTGTTCGGGATTCAAGTGCCTGAGCATCCCACGTTGAGAGAAGCCATCACTCGGTTGATCGAGGCAAAGTAGGGAGTGGTCGGAGCCAGGCAAAAAGAGCAGATCAAACGATCCGCTCTTTTTTTTTGGATGGGCGGTAGAGGCTTCGAGGCGCGTAATCGCTAGCCTCAAAGGGGCAGAGGTGAATGCGTATTCACTATGTGACTGATAAGTTGTATACAACTCTATAGACATTTGTCCTTGTTGTTGCATACAGTGTTCGAATAACAAAAAACTAGGGAACCCCCCACGATGAAAACGCCCTCTGTTTCACACCAACGGCCCGAGGATGAAAACCTCGGGGTCGGCGCGAATATGGCTTACGGCCTGCAACACGTTCTGACCATGTATGGCGGTATCGTTGCGGTACCACTGATCATCGGCCAGGCGGCCGGGCTTTCTGCGGCGGACATCGGTCTGTTGATTGCGGCGTCACTGTTTGCGGGGGGCTTGGCGACATTGTTGCAAACCCTCGGCTTACCGTTTTTTGGCTGTCAGTTGCCGCTGGTACAGGGTGTTTCGTTCTCGGGTGTCGCGACCATGGTGGCGATTGTCAGCAGCGGCGGTGAGGGCGGTTTTCAGTCAGTTCTGGGGGCGGTGATTGCAGCCTCGTTGATCGGGTTGCTGATCACGCCGGTGTTCTCTCGGATCACCAGGTTTTTTCCGCCATTGGTCACTGGCATCGTGATCACCACCATCGGCCTGACGCTGATGCCGGTGGCAGCGCGCTGGGCCATGGGCGGCAACAGCCATGCCCCGGAGTTCGGCAGTATGGCCAATATCGGCCTGGCGGCGGTGACGCTGGTGCTGGTGCTGTTGCTGAGCAAGATCGGCAGCGCCACGATCTCCCGTTTGTCGATTCTGTTGGCCATGGTGATTGGCACGGTGATCGCGGTGTTCCTCGGTATGGCCGACTTTTCGACGGTCACTCAAGGGCCGATGTTCGGCTTCCCGGCGCCGTTCCACTTCGGCATGCCGACCTTTCACTTTGCGGCGATCCTGTCGATGTGCATTGTGATCATGGTGACGCTGGTGGAAACCTCTGCGGACATCCTGGCGGTCGGTGAAATCATCGGCACCAAGGTTGATTCCAGGCGTCTGGGCAACGGGCTGCGGGCCGACATGTTGTCGAGCATGATTGCGCCGATCTTCGGCTCCTTCACTCAAAGTGCCTTCGCTCAGAACGTCGGATTGGTCGCGGTGACCGGGATCAAGAGCCGCTACGTGGTGGCCACCGGCGGGGTGTCCCTGGTGGTGCTCGGCCTGTTGCCGGTGATGGGGCGAGTAATTGCCGCTGTGCCGACTTCCGTCCTCGGTGGCGCCGGTATCGTGCTGTTCGGCACGGTGGCGGCGAGTGGTATTCGTACGCTGTCCAAGGTCGATTACCGCAACAACGTGAACCTGATCATTGTCGCCACGTCCATCGGCTTCGGCATGATCCCCATCGCCGCCCCCAACTTCTACGATCACTTCCCGAGCTGGTTTGCGACCATCTTCCATTCCGGCATCAGCTCGTCGGCGATCATGGCGATTGTGCTCAACCTGACCTTCAACCACTTCACCGCCGGCAACTCGGACCAACAATCGGTGTTTGCTGCTGGCACCGAGCGGACCCTGCGTTTCCAGGATCTGGCGGCGTTACGCGAAGGGGATTACTTCAGTGACGGCAAACTGCATGACTGTGACGGTAACGAAGTGCCGGTGCTGGTGGATTCGTCCCACGGCTCGGCGGAGCATCGTTCGGTACATTCGAAAAGCAGCGAGCATGTCTGACGACGCTACGCAGAGCGGCGCCTGACCGACGGCACGCTCACCACCGATAAACAGACGGGCAGAGGGGATCGCATCCCTTCTGCCCTTTTTGCATGGGCTGTTCCGGCTGGCAGTCGACAACCCGCAGTGGTCTTGAGTCGTTGTGCAAACCTGAACGTTTGCCCAAGTTGCGCCGCTTTGTCGAATTCACCTTGGAGAAGTGGGAGCGCTAGGGGCGACTGGCCTCGCTGGCGATCAGCATCATTGCCGCCGAGAGCGTGTGGCCATCGGTGATCTGGCCGGCGACGATCATTGCCATCAGTTCCTGGCGGGTGATGAACAAAAGATCATCCACCTCGCCATCGGTTTCGTCAGTGGCCTGTGTGTCGAGGTAGACCTGGCACACCGAAACCGCACTGGCAATCAGTGATGTGTTGCTGTGCAGTAAGCCCAGCTCCTTGACCTTCAGTGCCTGCCAGCCCGTTTCCTCCAGCAGCTCGCGGGCCGCCGCGTCGCTGGCGGTCTCGCTTTCGTCGATGGCGCCCCGCGGGAATTCGATGGACATTCCGCCAATGGCCCGGCGCTTGAGGTTGACCAGCATCAACCGGCCGTCTTCCAGGGTCGGCACGGCCACCACGCCATTGATTGCCCGGGCTTCCTTGATGATGAAGTAGCCGTTCTCGCGGACCACTTTGAAGTATGGGGTTTCCAGCAGGCACTGGGATTCGGTGACAGGCTTCATGCGCGGTATTACTCCAGAAAGCAGCGATCGAAAAGGTAGAGATTGGCGGGCTTGAGGTTTTCCACCGTGGCTTGCGGGCGGCCGCCGTCGCCGCTTTTCTTGCGCCCGGTCTCTTGCAGGTAACCGGCCTCGATCATCTTCAGCAGGCGCTGGCGGATGCTGGTCTTGAGCACCGGTCGCTCAAGCACCAGGGAGAAAATGCTCACCGCTTCAGGCGCGCTGAATTCGTTGCCGAGGAACATCAACGGCAGGCTGCTGTACAGCGACTTGGAGAACAGGCGCTCCTGCACCGAGGCCACCAGGCTGTTGTGATCGAAGGGCAGTTTGGTCAAGGCTTTGGCCACGTCCTTGAGTGGGAAAAATCCCTGGTGTTCGGCCGGCTGGACTGCATCGCTGACGATGGCGAGGTAGAAGGTCGATGACGACCAGCAGCGCGGATCGCGGAACGCGTCGCCGACGGTGCCGACCTGCTCGATCCATGCCAGCGGCATGCCGACCTTTTTTGAGGTGCGTAGGCGCTCCACGGCGTCGTTCAGCGTGAGGTCTTCGACCCCGCCATTGACCACGATCCCGGGCAGCGCCCAATGGCCGGCGAACGGTTCGGCTTCGCGTCGGTTCAGGAGAATTTCCAGCGCCTGGGTTTCCCGGCAGTAACGCAGCACACAGAGGTCGATGGTGTGCAGGTAGGCGCTTGGATGGGGAGTGCGGTCTGGCATGTCAGCTTCCGTGGGCAGCGTAGAGGTCATAGTTTACCGGGTTCATTCCGGGTGCCATCCAGTGGGTGGGCAGTGGCTCGCCCAAGGCCAGCCGTTCGCGCACCGCCGTGCTGCGTACGTGGATCTGTTCCTCGACGCAGATGATGGAAAAACGCTCCAGCAACCCCGGGCCGCGATAGAAAGTCGGCAACAGGTCCGCCACATCCTGGCCGACCACAAGGGCAATCTGTTTACCGTCCATGGCCAGGCTGTCGGCGAGATGGGCAAGCAGGGTGTAGCTGTAGATCGGACCTTCAACGCCGCGCGCCACGATCTGTTCGACCCGGCTGGCACGCACTTCGCCGCAGCACCGGGGCTGTACGTGCTCGACGATCGATTCCAGCCAGTTCAGGCGCAGTTCATAGTCGGCCATTCGTTTGCCGTAAGGGTGCCTGAAGCTGGGGGCCACCAGCAGACGCCTGGCCTGGCACGAGGCCTCGATCATCACCTGGGCGTGTCCGGCGTGAGGAGGGTTGAAGGCGCCGCCATAGAGGGCTATTTCAAACATGGCTGATCTTCCTTTTGGTACATGACATGTACCTTATCACTGAATCCACTCAGGCAAAACCATCACTCATTACCCTTTTTCAGGTCGTGTATAGATGGGTTTTTCGCGATAAAAATATTTTCATGGCCGGGTATTGCAACAAAAGTACACGACGTATACTTTTAATTCATTGCAGAGGAGAGACCCGACATGAACAGCCCGACCCTGAAAACCGCTTCCTTCGATGTCGATGCGCAAAAGAGCTTCACGCCGCTGTGCCCTGATGAGCTGCCCGTGGCGGGCGGCGAGCAGATCGGCAGCGAACTGAACTTCATGGCCACCCTGGCCAGCCTGCGTGTCGGCAGCAAGGACGCTCATACGGCTCAGGCCCCGTGGGTAGTGGCCGAGCACTCGCAAATGTTCCAGTCGACCGGCCTCGAACACGCCGACATCACTTGGGTCAGCCACTGTGTTCCCGGCACCGAAGGCTTCACCCTGCTGGACGAGCTGCCGACCCCATACGACTACGACTACTTCGTCTGGAAGGGTGTCGAGCCGGATCTGCACCCCTACGGTGCCTGTTATCACGACCTGCACGGCAAGCTGTCCACCGGCGTGATCGAGTACCTGAACAGCCAGGGTGTGAAGCAGGTCATCGTCGGCGGTCTGGCGCTGGACTTCTGCGTCAAGACCACCGCCCTGCAACTGGCCGCCGCCGGTTTCAAGGTGATCATCCACTTGCCAGCCTGCCGGGCCATTAGTGAAGAGGGCGCCACTCAAGCCATTCAAGACATGCAACAAGCGGGAATCTCGGTTGCCGCGACCCGCGAAGAAACCGCCAGACTGGCAAGCGCATAAGGAAAAAAACATGGAAAGTGCATTCGATTGCAGCAACGGCGTCATCCAGAGTCTTCTGGATACCGACTACTACACGTTCACCATGATGCAGGCCGTCCTGCACCAGCACCCGAACGTTGAGGTGGAATACCAGTTCATCGTGCGCTCGAAAGAGCGGCTCGGGCACCTGATCCCGGACATTCGTGATGAGCTGGAGAAGCTAGCCGGCCTGCAGTTGCGCGAGGGTGAGCAGCGGTTTCTGTTCAACAAGCGTTTCCGTGAATACCTGACACCGGACTTTGAACAGTTCCTCGGTCTGTTTCGCTTCAACCTGCGCTACATCCACGTGTCGGAAGTCGACGGCCAACTGCACATCCGCGTCCGTGGTCCGATGTTGCACTGCATCATGTTCGAGCAGCCGGTGCTGGCGATGGTCAGTGAGCTGCGCAACCGCGAGAAGTATCCGGAAGTCGAGTTGGCCGACGTGACCCGCAAGCTGTACCAGAAGTTCGAATGGCTGGAGAAGAATGCCAGCCGCGAAGAGCTCGCCGAGTTCCGGGTCTCGGATTTCTCCACCCGCCGGCGCCTGTCGTTCAGGGCTCAGCGCGAAGTGGTCAATGTGATGCGCAGTGACTTCCCTGGCGTGTTCGTCGGTACCAGCAACGCTCACCTGGCCTACGAATTCGACTTGCCGCTGATCGGCACCATGGCTCACCAATGGCTGATGGTGCACCAGCAACTCGGGCTGTTGCGCGAGAGCCAGAACGCCGCGTTGGAAAACTGGGTGCGCGAGTACCGTGGCAGGTTGGGTATCGCACTCACCGACTGCATCAGCACCGACTTTTTCCTCAAGGATTTCGATCTGTATTTCGCCAAGCTCTATGACGGCCTGCGTCAGGACTCCGGTGACCCGATCGTCTGGGCCGACAAGGTACTGGGGCTTTTAAAGGCGCTGGGCATCGATCCAAGAACCAAGGACCTGATGTTCTCCGACGGTCTG
>CAYNGZ010000120.1:0-14856 GCA_964396695.1 uncultured Pseudomonas sp. | reverse complement strand
AAGGAATGTCAAGCGAGGATTAATGCCACGCCAACCCGCTAATTGGCAGCCGCAGGATACGACGTTCATGGCTCATTCCGGCGTTTATCAACCAGTCACGCAGATCCGCTTCGCGGGCCGCGACCTGTTGTTCAAGCTCATGAGTCGCACCGGTAGCGGGTGACTCGCCCGCGCCCCACTGCGGCCCGGTCGGGTGCAAGTCGAGGATCGCCAGGCGCGGGTCGCTGCATTCGGCCTCACCTGCCGGGAAAAAGCTGCGGCTGTCAGTGAACGCCAGCAAGTCACCCACCTGGGCGCGCTGCCAACTGCCATCGGCCACTCGCGCCGCCAACACCTGATTGAACAGAAAGCTGCGCGCAGTGGAAAGCAGGCGTGAACGCACATTGCGCTGCTCCGGCAAGGCCTTGCGTGCCGCCCAGTCTCGGGTCTCCACCACATTGCCGCCGTTATGGCCGAAACGCTGGGCGCCGAAGTAGTTGGGGATGCCTTGTTTGGCGATCAATTGCAGACGCGCTTCGATGGCATCCTTGTCGCCAGCGAACTGGGTCAGGCGCAAGGTAAAGCCGTTGGCCGAATGGGCGCCACGCTGCAGCTTGCGCTTGTGTCGCGCGGTCTTGAGGATTTTCAGCGTGTCGTTTTCCGCCGCCGACAAATCAGGGTCGGCCTTGCCGGGCAATTGCACGCTGAACCACTGACGGGTCAGTGCCTGGCGATCCTTCAAACCGGCATAACTGACGGTGCGCAACGGTACGCCCGCAGCCTTGGCAATCCGCCGGGCTGCCTCTTCGGTATTCAGACCGCGCTTCTCCACCCAGATCCACAGGTGTTCGCCTTCGCCGGTCAGCGGAATATCGAGGACTTCATCGACCTGAAAATCTTCCGCGATGGCTTTCAGTACCGCAGTACCAAGAGGTTCACCGTAGGCACGCGGGCCGAGCAATTGCAGTTCATTCATGCGCGCAGCAACAAGGCAACGGAGTGCACGGCAATGCCTTCTTCGCGACCGACAAAGCCAAGCTTTTCGGTGGTGGTAGCTTTCACGTTCACTTGATCCAGTTCAACCTGAAGATCCGCGGCAATCAGCGCGCGCATCGATTCGATATGCGGGGCCATTTTCGGCGCCTGGGCAACGATGGTGTTATCGACATTGCCAACCTTCCAGCCCTTGGCGTGGATCAGTGCGACAACGTGACGCAATAGTACACGGCTGTCAGCACCTTTGAATTGCGGGTCGGTGTCTGGAAAGTGTTTACCGATATCACCCAGCGCCGCCGCGCCGAGCAAGGCATCGCTCAACGCGTGCAGCAAGACATCGCCGTCGGAATGGGCAAGCAGTCCGAAGCTGTGTGCAATTCGCACGCCGCCCAGAGTGATGAAATCGCCTTCAGCGAAACGGTGCACATCATAGCCGTGGCCAATACGCATAAAAAAACGCCCCGATTTAGTCAGGGCGTGATTCTACCTGCTTTAGGCGCCTAGAGCGTGTGCGTGATGTCGCAAGTGATCATCAATAAAGCTGGCGATAAAGAAATAGCTGTGGTCATAGCCCGGTTGCAGGCGCAGGGTCAGCGGATGGCCGGCCAGTTTCGCTGCTTGTTGCAGGGCTTCGGGCTTGAGTTGAGTGGCCAGGAAGTCATCCCGATCGCCCTGGTCCACCAGCAACGGCAACTTTTCGCCGGCCTCGCTGATCAGCACGCTGGCATCCCATTCGCGCCACTTCGAACGCTCTTCGCCCAGGTAGCGCGAAAACGCCTTCTGGCCCCACGGGCAATCCATCGGATTGTTGATGGGCGCGAAGGCCGACACCGACTGATACCGCCCCGGGTTGCGCAAGGCACAGACCAGTGCGCCGTGCCCGCCCATGGAGTGGCCGCTGATGCCGCGTTTATCCGATGCCGGAAAATGCGCTTCAACCAGTGCGGGCAATTCCTGCACCACGTAGTCATGCATCCGATAGTGCTTGGCCCAGGGCTCCTGCGTGGCGTTCAGATAGAACCCGGCCCCCAGACCGAAATCCCACGCACCATCCGGGTCGCCCGGAACATCGGCGCCCCGCGGGCTGGTGTCCGGCGCGACGATGATCAGTCCAAGCTCGGCGGCCATGCGCAAGGCACCGGCCTTGTGCATGAAGTTCTCGTCGGTGCAGGTCAATCCCGACAACCAGTACAGCACCGGCAACTTGCCGCCCTGCTCCGCTTGCGGCGGCAGGTACACGGCAAACACCATGTCGCAGCCCAGAACGTGCGAATGATGCCTGTAGCGTTTATGCCAGCCACCGAAGCTCTTCTGGCAGGAAAGATTTTCCAGACTCATGGCCGACCTCAGAAATGGATGACAGAACGGATGCTCTTGCCTTCATGCATCAGGTCGAATGCCTTGTTGATATCTTCCAGGCCCATGGTGTGGGTGATGAACGTGTCCAACGGGATTTCGCCGGTCTGGGCCATTTCCACGTAGCTTGGCAACTCGGTGCGACCGCGCACGCCGCCGAATGCCGAACCGCGCCAGACGCGGCCGGTCACCAACTGGAACGGACGGGTAGAGATCTCCTGGCCGGCACCGGCAACCCCGATGATCACCGATTCACCCCAGCCCTTGTGGCAGCACTCCAGCGCCGCACGCATCAGTTGCACATTGCCGATGCACTCGAAGGAAAAGTCGACGCCGCCGTCTGTCATGTCGACGATCACGTCCTGAATCGGACGGTCGAAGTCTTTCGGGTTCACACAATCGGTAGCGCCCAACTGCCTGGCGATTTCGAACTTGGCCGGGTTGATGTCGATGGCAATGATTCGCCCCGCTTTGGCTTTGACCGCGCCGATGACCGCTGACAGGCCAATGCCGCCCAGACCGAAGATGGCCACGGTGTCGCCCGGTTTGACCTTGGCGGTGTTGATGACCGCACCGATCCCCGTGGTGACGCCGCAACCCAGCAGGCAGACTTTTTCCAGTGGCGCTTCTTTAGGAATCTTCGCGACGGAGATTTCCGGCAGCACGGTGTATTCGGAAAAGGTCGATGTGCCCATGTAGTGGAAAATAGGTTGACCTTTGTAGGAGAAGCGCGTGGTGCCATCTGGCATCAGGCCCTTGCCCTGAGTCGCGCGGATGGCCTGGCAGAGGTTGGTCTTGCCCGACTTGCAGAATTTGCACTGCCCGCATTCCGGGGTGTACAGCGGAATCACGTGATCGCCCACCGCTACCGAAGTCACACCTTCACCGATGGCTTCGACAATCGCGCCACCTTCGTGGCCGAGGATCGACGGGAAGATACCTTCCGGGTCAGCGCCCGACAGGGTGTAGGCGTCGGTATGGCAAACGCCGGACGCGACCACCCGCAACAGGACCTCACCCGCCTTGGGCATGGCGACATCGACTTCAACGATCTCAAGGGGTTTCTTGGCCTCGAAGGCAACGGCGGCGCGCGACTTGATCATCCTGACTCTCCAGCGAATAAAAACGAGACCGCGAGTGTAAAACACCGCCAGACGATTAATAATCCAACCAAAAGCAAAACATTATTGCCATACAGGGATAATCCTGATGTCCGAGAATCGTTGGGAAGGTATCGATGAGTTCGTCGCCGTCGCCGAATGCAACCAGTTCACGGCTGCTGCAGAACGCCTTGGGGTTTCGTCTTCCCATATCAGTCGACAAATCGTACGACTGGAAGAGCGCCTGCAAACTCGCCTGCTCTACCGCAGCACCCGCCGGGTGACACTGACCGAAGCCGGGCAAACGTTCCTGCAACACTGCCAACGCTTGCAAGACGGACGTGAAGAAGCCTTGCGTGCCGTCGGCGACTTGACCAGCGAGCCCAAGGGCATGCTGCGCATGACCTGCGCCGTGGCGTACGGCGAGCGTTTCATCGTGCCGCTGGTCACCAGCTTTATGGGGCTTTATCCGCAATTGCGGGTCGATATCGAGTTGAGCAACCGCCCGCTCGATCTGGTGCACGAAGGCCTGGACCTGGCGATCCGGCTCGGCCGCCTGCAAGACTCACGACTGGTGGCGACGCGCCTGGCGCCACGACGCATGTACTTGTGCGCCTCACCTTCCTATCTGGAACGTTATGGTCGACCGCACAGTTTGTCCGAGCTGAGCCGGCACAACTGTTTGATCGGCAGCTCAGACATCTGGCAACTGGCGCAGGACGGGAGCGAGTTTTCCCAGCGCGTACAGGGCAATTGGCGCTGCAACAGTGGGCAAGCGGTACTGGATGCGGCGTTACAAGGTGTCGGGTTGTGTCAGCTGCCGGACTATTACGTGCTGGAGCATCTGAATAACGGCACGCTGGTGTCGTTGCTGGAAGCTCATCAACCGCCGAACACCGCCGTCTGGGCGCTGTATCCGCAGCAACGGCATCTGTCGCCGAAGCTGCGCAAACTGGTGGACTATCTGAAGGAAGGGTTGGCCAAACGGCCGGAGTACCAGGGTTGATCTTTTAGCGGCGGTTAGCCCAACGCAGGCGTAACCATTCAAGATCTTCAGGCCGGGTAACCTTGAGGTTATCCGCACGACCTTCGATCAAGCGTGGCGCCTGACCCGACCACTCCATGGCAGAGGCCTCATCGGTGACGGTCACGTCAGCCACCAGACTGTCCGCCAGTGCCCGGTGCAAAGCACCAAGACGGAACATCTGCGGCGTATACGCTTGCCAGATCAAACTGCGATCAACGGTTTCGAGGACACGACCGTGCTTGTCTACGCGCTTGAGCGTATCGCGAGCCGGCACGGCGAGTAACCCGCCGACAGGATCGTCAGCCAATTCCGACAGCAACTTGTCGAGATCATCGCGACTCAGGTTCGGTCGTGCAGCATCGTGAACCAATACCCAGTCTTCATCGGCAGCGCCTTGGGCGTGCAAATGCAGCAATGCGTTCAGCACCGAACCCGAGCGCTCATCACCGCCATCTACCCGCTGAATACGCGGATCGGCAGCACAGGCCAGAGTCGGCCAATAGGGATCATCAACGGCAAGACTGACCACCAGACCTTTCAAGGCTGGATGATCGAGGAAACAGCCGAGGCTGTGTTCGAGAATAGTGCGCCCGCCCAGTTGCAGATATTGCTTGGGACGGTCCGCGGCCATACGGGCACCGACGCCCGCGGCAGGAATCACGGCCCAGAAGGCCGGTAACGTGTGCATCATTGAGCCAACTGGTAAAGGGTTTCACCATCCTTGACCATGCCCAACTCATGGCGAGCCCGCTCTTCAACGGTCTCCATGCCTTTTTTCAATTCACTGACCTCCGCGTCCATGACCCGATTGCGCTCCAGCAACGACTCGTTCTCGGCGTGCTGATCGGCAATTTGCTGAGTCAGCTCGGCCACTTGCGCCAGGCTGCCATTCCCCACCCACAGGCGGTATTGCAGGCCAGCCAGCAGCAAGAGCAAGACAAGAAACAACCAATAGGGACTGCGCATCGAATATCAGGTATCCAGTGAAAAAAGACAGCCATGCCAACTTTGAAGCTTCTGAATAGTACGAAGCCTGGAAGAACCAGGCTCGTACTCTAGACGTCAGATTAGTGGCAAAAATCCCGATCAGTCACTGTAAAAACTACTGCGCTTGGACATACTGCGTTAAAAACAGGCTCGGACTGCTCATTTACAACACGCAAACTCCGCGTCCTCGCCTGTTTTTGCCTTGTCTTTCCTGCGCTCGCTACATTTTTACAGAGACTGATGCTGCGATTTTTTTCGACACAATCCGGTGTCTTTTTACCATTCCAGACTTAACCGCGGAATTCACCACGGCCGTTGTACTTGGCTTTACCGCCCAACTGCTCTTCGATGCGCAGCAGTTGGTTGTACTTGGAAACGCGGTCGGAACGGCACAGCGAACCGGTTTTGATCTGGCCAGCCGAGGTGCCCACCGCCAGGTCGGCAATGGTCGAATCTTCGGTTTCGCCGGAGCGGTGCGAGATCACGGCAGTGTAACCAGCGGCCTTGGCCATCTGGATGGCTTCCAGGGTTTCGGTCAGGGTGCCGATCTGGTTGAACTTGATCAGGATCGAGTTGGCGATCTTCTTGTCGATGCCTTCTTTCAGGATCCTGGTGTTGGTGACGAACAGGTCGTCGCCCACCAGCTGGGTTTTTTCGCCGATCTTGTCGGTGAGGATCTTCCAGCCAGCCCAGTCGGACTCGTCCAGGCCATCTTCAATGGAGATGATCGGATAACGCTCGGTCAGACCTTTGAGGTAGTCGGCAAAACCTTCAGCGGTAAACACCTGGCCTTCACCGGACAAGTTGTACTTGCCGCCTTCGAAGAATTCACTGGCCGCGCAGTCCAGAGCCAGGGTCACGTCGGTGCCCAGTTTGTAGCCAGCATTGGCTACCGCTTCGGAGATCACTTTCAGCGCATCTTCGTTGGATGCCAGGTTCGGTGCGAAACCACCTTCGTCACCCACGGCGGTGCTCAGACCACGAGCCTTCAGCACGGCCTTGAGGTGATGGAAAATCTCGGTGCCCATGCGCAGACCTTCCGAGAAAGACTTGGCGCCAACCGGCTGGACCATGAATTCCTGGATGTCGACGTTGTTATCGGCGTGCTCGCCACCGTTGATGATGTTCATCATCGGAACCGGCATCGAGTAAACACCCGGAGTACCGTTCAGGTTGGCGATGTGTGCGTACAGCGGCAGGTCCTGATCGTGGGCAGCAGCTTTGGCAGCGGCCAGGGACACGGCGAGGATCGCGTTGGCGCCCAGGTTGCCTTTGTTCTCGGTCCCGTCCAGTTCGATCATGATGCGGTCGAGGGCTTTCTGGTCAACCGGGTCTTTACCCAACAGCGCGGTGCGAATCGGGCCATTGATGTTGGCCACGGCCTTCAATACACCTTTGCCCAGGTAACGGCTCTTGTCGCCATCACGCAGCTCGAGCGCTTCGCGCGAACCGGTGGAAGCACCGGACGGCGCGCAGGCGCTGCCGATGATGCCGTTATCGAGAAGCACGTCCGCTTCGACGGTGGGATTGCCACGGGAGTCGAGAACTTCACGACCTTTGATGTCGACGATTTTTGCCATTGTTGTAAACACTCCAGAATTGACGAAAACGACGCAGCTGTAGGAAATCTTTTACCGTCGGCAAGTGGTGTGCAGCGGACAGACTTGCGGACGATACCGCTCAGGCCCGAGGACCTGAGCGTTAAATCGAGCGGTACTTTACCGGAGAATTGAGGATTACGCGGTTTCTACCGTCGGAAAACTCTTCACCAGTTCGTCCAGGGCCTTGAGCTGGGCCAGGAATGGCTCCAGCTTGTCCAGACGCAGGGCACAAGGGCCGTCGCATTTGGCATTGTCCGGATCCGGATGGGCTTCCAGGAACAGACCGGCCAGCGACTGGCTCATGCCTGCCTTGGCCAGATCAGTGACCTGGGCGCGGCGACCGCCGGCAGAATCGGCGCGACCACCCGGCATTTGCAACGCGTGGGTCACGTCGAAGAACACCGGGTATTCGAACTGCTTCATGATGCCGAAGCCGAGCATGTCCACTACCAGGTTGTTGTAGCCGAAGCTCGAACCACGCTCGCAGAGGATCAACTGATCGTTACCGGCCTCTTCGCATTTGCTCAGGATGTGTTTCATTTCCTGAGGGGCGAGGAACTGGGCTTTCTTGATATTGATCACAGCGCCGGTTTTGGCCATCGCGACGACCAGATCGGTCTGGCGCGACAGGAAGGCCGGCAACTGGATGATGTCGCAGACTTCAGCGACCACCGCAGCCTGCTCGGGCTCATGGACATCGGTGATGACCGGCACGCCAAAGGCTTGCTTGATGTCCTGGAAAATCCGCATGCCTTCTTCGAGGCCAGGGCCCCGATAGGAGGTGATCGACGAACGGTTGGCCTTGTCGAAGCTGGCCTTGAACACGTAAGGGATACCCAGTTTCTCGGTGACCTTTACGTACTCTTCACAGACCTGCATCGCCATGTCACGGCTTTCCAGCACGTTCATGCCACCGAACAGCACCATCGGTTTGTCGTTGGCGATTTCGATGTTGCCTACGCGGATGATCTTTTGAGCCATCAGGTTCAAGCCTTCTTCTGGTGTTGAGCCAAAGCCGCTTTGACGAAGCCGCTGAACAACGGATGACCATCGCGCGGAGTCGAGGTGAACTCAGGGTGGAACTGGCAAGCGACGAACCATGGGTGGTTCGGTGCTTCAACCACTTCAACCAGCGCACCGTCACCGGAGCGACCGGAGATTTTCAGACCGGCTTCGATCAGTTGCGGCAGCAGCTTGTTGTTCACTTCGTAGCGATGACGATGACGCTCGACAAT
Source organism: uncultured Pseudomonas sp. (assembly GCA_964396695.1). Lineage (GTDB taxonomy): Bacteria > Pseudomonadota > Gammaproteobacteria > Pseudomonadales > Pseudomonadaceae > Aquipseudomonas. Next base: position 6,575 of record CAYNGZ010000120.1, on the reverse strand, counting down.
CACATCTTGGGTATAGCAATCGTGGACCAGGGAGCCAGGTTCGAGCAGGCACTCCTGAGCGCCCAGACGCATGGTGCCGCCCAGATCGGACGATTCGCTACGGGTTTCAACGGCGCCGGTGGCATCTTCCCACTCGGTGATCAGACCTACGACCGGGTGACCGCTGGCGCGATCGAACTCAGTGGAGTTGGCGTCTTTCCAGCCCATGACATTACGAGCGAACTCGATCACGGCCACTTGCATGCCCAGGCAGATGCCCAGGTACGGAACCTTGTTTTCGCGAGCGTATTGAACGGCAGTGATCTTGCCTTCCACGCCGCGCAGACCGAAGCCGCCCGGAACCAGAATCGCATCGACGCCTTCCAGCAGCGCGGTGCCCTGGTTCTCGATGTCTTCGGAGTCGATGTAGCGCAGATTAACCTTGGTACGGTTGGTGATGCCGGCGTGACTCATCGCTTCGATCAGCGACTTGTAGGCGTCCAGCAGCTCCATGTACTTGCCGACCATGGCGATGGTGACTTCGTGCTCAGGGTGGAGCTTGGCATCGACCACGGCTTCCCACTCGGACAGATCGGCACCATTGCATTGCAGGCCGAAACGCTCGACGACGAAATCGTCCAGACCCTGGGCGTGCAGCACAGCCGGGATCTTGTAAATGGTGTCGACGTCCTCCAGGGAGATCACCGCACGCTCTTCAACGTTGGTGAACAGTGCAATCTTGCGGCGCGACGACACGTCAACCGGGTGGTCGGAACGGCAGATCAACACATCTGGCTGCAAGCCGATGGAACGCAGTTCTTTCACCGAGTGCTGGGTCGGCTTGGTTTTGGTCTCGCCAGCGGTGGCGATGTATGGAACCAGCGTCAGGTGCATCAGCATCGCGCGCTTGGAGCCGACCTCGACTCGCAACTGGCGGATGGCTTCGAGGAACGGTTGCGACTCGATGTCACCCACGGTGCCACCGATCTCGACCAGAGCCACGTCGGCATCGCCGGCGCCCTTGATGATGCGGCGCTTGATTTCGTCAGTGATGTGCGGAATCACCTGGATGGTTGCACCCAGGTAGTCACCACGGCGCTCTTTGCGCAGGACGTGCTCGTAGACACGGCCGGTGGTGAAGTTGTTGTTCTGGGTCATTGTCGTGCGGATGAACCGCTCGTAGTGGCCCAGGTCCAGGTCGGTCTCGGCGCCGTCGTCGGTGACGAACACTTCACCGTGCTGGAACGGGCTCATGGTGCCCGGGTCGACGTTGATGTACGGGTCCAGCTTGAGCATGGTGACCTTAAGTCCCCGCGCCTCCAGGATGGCCGCCAATGAAGCCGATGCAATGCCTTTCCCCAATGAAGAAACAACACCGCCCGTGACGAATATGTAGCGCGTCATGAAAAACCCTAGAAGTCTGCGTTAAAGCGGTCCGAGCCGCCGGGGAAAGCGAAGGAAGGCCGAAGCCCCCGATCACCTGCATTAGTTACAGTGCATCTTTCAAAAAAACCGCCGCGTTGGGACAGACCGGAAAAAGAATCACCGGTACGTTGCTCGCTACACATTTTTTGGAATCGCCCAGCAAAGACTGCTTGGTAATCGGCAACTCCTGCAATTCAGTCGAATCCACAGAAGTTGTATCAAGAAGGGAGCGTAGTCTACCGGAAAGCCCCTTTCAGCTCAAACCTTGATCGTTGATCACCGGTTGCCACTGCAAAAGGCCGTTCCCCTCCGCGCTACCGTCGAGCCCGCGCAGGTTTGCCACCGCGAGCAATTGTTCATTGCAGTAGAGAAGCGGCAATCTGCCACGGGCGAACAGCGGCAGGCCGCTTTCATTGAGCAAACGTTTGAGGTCCCGATGCCCGCGCCCAGGTACATGCATGACCTCGCCGCCCTGCCGGTAACGTACGCTCAATGTACCTTCGGGAATGGTCCCGTTGAAGGTGAGCTGGCCGTTATTGGGCAATAGCAATGCCTTCGATGGATCAGTCCAAAGCAGTGCTGGCCCAGGGAGGCTCAGCCAATGGCCGGACAGCCACCAGACTCGCCCGTTCGCACGATGCAACTCACCGTCCGCCAGACGCCAGACCGGCCGGGCATCCACCGCCGCATCACGCAAATCGTCCCAACCCGACCAATGGTCACTGTCCGGCAAACGCGTCAACGGCGCCAGCCAGTGACTGAGGGCATTGCGCTGGCGGGCGGTGGAAAGTTTTTCAAGCGCGGCCATTTCCAGAGACGGCACGCCCATCCAATCGAATTCGCTGGCGGTTGCGGCGAGGGCCAGATCCATCTCGGCCAAGTCATCGAGTAAACCTTGCGCCTCACTCAAATGCGCGGCACTGCGGGCGATAGTGGTCACGGCCTGTGGCCAACGCTGAGTGAGCGCTGGAAAAATCTGCTGGCGAAGGTAATTGCGAGAAAACTGTTGATCCACGTTCGACGGATCTTCGATCCACCTCAACTGATGCTCGACGGCATAGGCTTCGAGTTCGACCCGCGACACCTCAAGCAACGGTCGCAGCAAAAAACCACGCCCCAATGGACGCTGCGGCGGAATCGCCGACAACCCCCTCACCCCTGCCCCACGCAACAGGCGAAACAACAGGGTTTCGGCCTGATCATCCCGGTGCTGGGCCGTCAGTAGCAGCTCATTGACTTGAGTCACCTCGACAAAGGCGCCATAGCGCGCCTCACGAGCCGCGCGCTCAAGACTTGCACCGGGCAAAACCTGAACATGAATAACTTCCAGTGGCACACCCAGTGCGTCACACACCGCCTGACAATGCCCCGGCCACGCATCAGCCGCAGCCTGGAGGCCGTGATGAACATGAATGGCTTTGAGTTCGGGCAGGGATTGGCTTTTTGCGAGTTGCGCAAGCAGGTGCAGCAGAACAGTGGAGTCGAGACCACCGGAGAAGGCGATGCGCCAAGTCGGTGCAGTGCGCCAGGGGGCCAGCTTCAGCAGAAGCCTGGCTGGCAGATCAATCCTGGAATGATTCATAGGCGTCGGTCGCTTCGCGCAGATCAAATGTGGGAGCGGGCTTGCTCGCGAAGGGTGCTTAACATTCAACACATCGGTTGACTGTTATACCGCTTTCGCGAGCAAGCCCGCTCCCACATAGGTTTTCCGTCGCTCGCCGAAGCGAGGTCAGATCAGAGACCGTAGCTCATCAGTCGCTCGTAACGACGTGCCAGCAACGCGTCGTTGTCGAACTTCTTCAACATCGCCAGTTGCGAGCTCAGCTCGGCACGGATCAGGGCAGCAGCAGCGGCCGGATCACGGTGCGCGCCGCCCAGTGGCTCACTGATCACCTTATCGACGATCCCCAGGCCTTTCAGGCGCTCGGCGGTGATGCCCATGGCTTCAGCGGCATCCGGTGCTTTTTCGGCGGTCTTCCACAGAATCGAGGCGCAACCTTCCGGCGAGATCACCGCGTAGGTCGAGTACTGCAGCATGTTCAGCTGATCGCAAACGCCGATCGCCAGTGCACCGCCGGAACCACCCTCACCGATCACGGTGGCGATGATTGGGGTTTTCAGGCGCGCCATGACGCGCAGGTTCCAGGCAATCGCTTCGCTCTGGTTGCGCTCTTCTGCGTCGATACCCGGGTAAGCCCCCGGAGTGTCGATGAAGGTCAGGATCGGCATTTTGAAACGCTCGGCCATTTCCATCAAACGGCAAGCCTTGCGGTAGCCCTCAGGGCGCGGCATGCCGAAGTTGCGGCGAACCTTCTCACGCACTTCGCGGCCCTTCTGGTGACCGATCACCATCACTGGCTGGTCGTCCAGACGGGCAACACCCCCGACAATCGCGGCGTCATCGGAGAAATGACGGTCGCCGTGCAGTTCATCGAACTCGGTGAAAATGTGCTCGATGTAATCCAGCGTGTACGGGCGACGCGGGTGACGCGCCAGACGCGCGATCTGCCAGCTGGTCAACTTGCCGAAGATGTCTTCGGTGAGCGTGCTGCTCTTGTCTTGCAGGCGGGAGATTTCATCGCCGATATTCAGCGAATTGTCATTACCGACCAAGCGCAACTCTTCGATCTTGGCTTGCAGGTCGGCGATCGGCTGTTCGAAATCAAGAAAATTCGGGTTCATAGGCGTCCGTCTTGGGTCGACGTCCAAGAGAGCTTGGGCCGGCCGGTTGTCTATTCGCGCCCTACCTTAAGGGACAGGCGCGTTCAGGTCGAGATTAAAAATCGGGTCAAGGTCAAGGCGTAGCTTTCAATGGTAAAGAATGCCAACTGACCGTCAACGGTATTGGAGGAAGACGTTGTCTCGCCCGAACTGGTCACGCAGGGCTTGAATCAAGGCATCCGCCGGATCAATTCGCCAGCCTTCGCCGAACTGCAACAAGGCCTTGGCGTCAGGACGGGTGTATTCCATGGTAATCGGGCACGCGCCGCGGTGACGCTGGAACAACTCGCCCAGCCAGCGTAGCTGATCGCCTTTGAGGTCCTGGGTCTGGACCTTCAAGCGCAGGCTTTCGGCCAGGTTGGTGCGCGCATCTTCCATGCTCATCACCCGCTTGACCCGCAACCGCAGGCCGCCGGAGAAGTCGTCATTGCTGACTTCGCCTTCGACCACCACCATCGCGTCGGTCTGCAACAGCGACTGCGCGGAATGGAACGCGTCGGCAAACAACGATGCCTCGATCCGTCCCGAGCGATCGTCGAGGGTGATGAACCCCATCTTGTCGCCCTTTTTATTCTTCATCACCCGCAGAGCGATGATCATGCCCGCGACCGTCTGGGTATCACGCGCCGGTTTCAGGTCGATGATGCGCTGGCGGGCGAAACGACGGATCTCCCCTTCGTATTCGTCAATCGGGTGACCGGTCAGGTACAGCCCCAGCGTATCTTTCTCCCCTTTCAGGCGCTCCTTGAGGGTCAGCTCCTTGGCTTTGCGGTGATTGGCGTAAACATCGGCGTCCTCTTCGACAAACAGGCCGCCAAACAGGTCGGCATGGCCACTGTCGTGGGTCCGTGCAGTCTGCTCGGCCGCCTTGATCGCTTCTTCCATAGCCGTCAGCAAGACCGCTCGATTGCGGTCGATATTGGCCTGGTAGGCTTTCGGCTCATCGTGGAAATACGGGCCGAGTCGGTCCAGAGCACCGCTGCGGATCAACCCGTCGAGGGTCCGTTTGTTGATGCGTTTGAGGTCGACCCGGGCGCAAAAATCGAATAGGTCCTTGAATGGCCCTTCCTGACGCGCTTCAGTAATCGCCTCAACCGGTCCTTCACCCACCCCCTTGATCGCCCCCAGGCCGTAAATAATCCGGCCCTCGTCGTTCACCGTGAACTTGAACTCAGAGGTGTTCACGTCCGGCGCGTCGAGGCGCAGCTTCATGGTCCGCACTTCTTCGATCAAGGTCACGACCTTGTCGGTGTTGTGCATATCCGCTGACAGCACCGCCGCCATGAACGGCGCCGGGTAGTGAGCCTTCAGCCAGGCCGTCTGATACGACACCAGGCCGTAGGCGGCAGAGTGAGATTTGTTGAAGCCGTAACCGGCAAACTTCTCTACGAGGTCGAAGATGTTACCCGCAAGGTCGGGGTCGATATTATTGGTCGCACACCCTTCGATGAAACCGCCGCGCTGCTTGGCCATTTCTTCGGGCTTTTTCTTACCCATGGCCCGACGCAGCATGTCCGCACCACCGAGGGTGTAACCGGCCATCACCTGAGCGATCTGCATCACCTGTTCCTGGTACAGGATGATGCCGTAAGTCGGCGCCAATACCGGCTTGAGGCCTTCGTACTGGTAGTCCGAGTGCGGGTACGCCAGTTCGGCGCGACCGTGCTTGCGGTTGATGAAGTCATCCACCATGCCCGATTGCAGCGGCCCCGGACGGAACAGCGCCACCAGTGCGATCAAGTCTTCCAGGCAGTCGGGCTTGAGCTTTTTGATCAGCTCTTTCATGCCACGCGACTCGAGCTGGAACACCGCGGTGGTTTCAGCCTTTTGCAGCAGCGTGTAGGTCGGCTTGTCGTCCAGCGGGATAAACGCGATGTCCAGCGGCGGCTCATTGGCCTTGGCGCGGTCGCGGTTGATGGTTTTCAGCGCCCAATCGATGATGGTCAGGGTTCGCAGACCCAGGAAGTCGAACTTCACCAGACCGGCCGCCTCGACATCGTCCTTGTCGAACTGGGTTACCAGGCCGCCACCTTCTTCGTCGCAATAGATCGGCGAGAAGTCGGTCAGCTTGGTCGGTGCGATAACCACACCACCGGCGTGCTTGCCGACGTTACGCACAACGCCCTCAAGCTTGCGGGCCATTTCCCAGATTTCTGCGGCTTCTTCATCGACCTTGATGAAGTCACGGAGAATTTCTTCCTGCTCAAAGGCCTTTTCCAGGGTCATGCCGACTTCGAACGGAATCATCTTCGACAGACGGTCCGCCAAACCGTAGGACTTGCCCTGCACACGCGCCACGTCACGGACCACAGCCTTGGCGGCCATGGAACCGAACGTGATGATCTGGCTTACGGCGTTGCGGCCGTATTTCTCGGCCACATAGTCGATCACCCGGTCACGACCGTCCATGCAGAAGTCGACGTCGAAGTCGGGCATGGAAACCCGTTCCG
>CAYNGZ010000119.1:0-14875 GCA_964396695.1 uncultured Pseudomonas sp. | reverse complement strand
GCTTCATCGGTGCATTGGTGGGCGCGATCATCCTGTTGGTGATCTACGGCTTCGTCAAAAAGAGCTGATTCAAGCGACAAAGCCCTCTCTGCTCTACGTGCGGGGAGGGTTAAAATGCTCGACGACTTACTGACTCCCCTTTGCCGAGCACATTCATGCGCCGTCTTCTGCTGACTCTTCTATTGCTGGGCTCTGGCCTGGCTCATGCCGGCGAACTGCCGGAAACCGACTGGCTTGAACTGATGCCCAAGTCGGATCAGAAAGCCCTTGAGGCCATGCCTGAAATCGACCACAACTCGCCCGAAGCCAACGGCACCTTTACCGATAAGGGTGGCCTGAAGCAGAGCAAGGGCTTGCCGGCGGTGATGTATTCGACCAAAACCGTGGCGTCGATGAACGACAAGAACATCCGCATTGGCGGGTATCCCGTGCCATTGGAAACCGACGGCAAGGGTCGCAGCACGCTGTTCTTCCTGGTGCCCTACCCAGGTGCCTGCATCCACGTGCCGCCACCACCGCCAAACCAGTTGGTGCTGGTGCGTTATCCGAAAGGACTGAAGCTGGATGATATCTACACACCGCTGTGGGTCACCGGCACACTGAAGATCGAGAAGGTCAACAACGACCTGGCCGATGCAGCCTATGCGCTGGATGCGGAGAAAGTGCGGGTGGTCAAAGAGTCGGATTTGTAATCGACATTGGCGCCAACAAAAAAGATCGCAGCCTGCGGCAGCTCCTACGCCGATCTACGTAGGAGGGGCCGCCCCCTCTTCGAGGCCGCGCTGTCGCGTAAGGAACATGGGCCAGGGCTGGCAAGCCAGCCCTTAAAAATAATATATAAATCAATAAGTTATTTTTTGTTCCATAAGAGCTGCCGCAGGCTGCGATCTTTTGACCTTAAAGCGGTGCGCTGGCGATGCTGACACCCAGCGTATGGCTTGCCCCCGGCGCCAGGTTCACGATGTCATCCATCACGTTCGCCGTTTCGATGCACAGCATGCGCTGCCAGCCATCGTCGGCCATGTCACTGAATTGCGCCGCGCGCGCAATCCACGGGTTCCAGATCACCGCCGAGCGCGAGCCGCTGCTGGTCAACTCGATCCGCCGTTCCCAGGCCGGATCGACGATGCTCAACTGCGCCGGTGTATTCCGGTAGATCCGGTCGGTCTCCCCGGCAAAACGCAGGTCGCCGGTTTGAGTGACGGTTTTCCAGTTATCCAGGGTTTCGATGTAGCTCAGCCCGTTAAGGCCTTCGACGTGCACGTTGCGTACATCGCTGACGGCGTAGTAGCTGTGCAGCGCCTGGCTGATGCTCACGCTGTCAGCGCCGCGATTGTGGCTGGTCAGGTTGATGTGCAATTGCTCATCGAGACGAATGCTTAGCGTCAAATCGACCTGATGCGGCCAGCCGGGCAGGCCGTCTTCCGGTAGCGGCAGGACAAGTTCGACCTTCAGGCTTTCGCCCTCGGCTTCAATAGCGCCCAGCTCCCAGTCCATCGCCCGCACCAGCCCATGAGCCGTGGCGGGTTGATCGCTGATGCGCATCGCCTGAACGCTCGGCGGGTTGCGGTCCAGGTTGCCAAACCACGGCCAGCACACCGGAACGCCTGCGCGGATGCTTTTGCCGGTTTTGAATACCGCCTCATCGTTGAGCCAGATCAGCGGCGGTTGTCCGGCCAGTTGATAACTGAGAATGTGCGCACCTTGCTGCGCCACCAGCAATTCGGCCTGACCGTGGCGGATGCGCCAGCAGTTCAGTTCATCCAGTTTCACGGCTTCAACGTTGGGAGTAGGCATGTTGCACATCTCGTTCAGGATCAATGACAGCAATGGACCGCAGATGACCGCCGGGTTTAACGAGCTCTGGGCGAAACCGAACGGGTGCGGCCGCTGCCATCGATGGCGACGAACACGAACACCGCTTCAGTGACTTTACGCCATTCGCTGGATAACGGATCGTCACTCCACACTTCGACCATCATTTTGATCGAGCTACGACCGATTTCCGTTGCCTGGGTATAGAAGGACAGTTGCGCGCCGACCGCGACCGGCACCAGGAACGCCATGCGATCGATCGCGACGGTTGCAACACGCCCGCCCGCGACCTTGCTGGCCATTGCCGTGCCGGCCAAGTCCATCTGTGAGACCAGCCAGCCGCCGAAAATATCGCCAAAGCCGTTGGTTTCGCGGGGAAGCGCGGTGATTTGCAGGGCCAGGTCGCCTTGCGGAATAGGATCTTCTTGTTCGAGCTCTATCATGCCGGGGGTGCCTCTGACCCGTGACTCTTGAGGTGTGTAGCGGGTGAATAGCCGTCTTGCGGCTCTGCGCGCAAAGTGCCTGCGCTCGGTCATGCTGCGTTAAAAACAGGCTCGGACTGCTCATTTACAACCCGTAAACTCCGCGTCCTCGCCTGTTTTTGCCTTGCCTGACCTTCGCTCGGCGACTTTGCGCACTAGAGCCTAGAAAACGATTCAGCCCGAACATACTACGTTCGTCACGTTTTCCATAAGGCGTGCTAAAGGGAAACTCTGCGAAACCGGCTGACAAATGCCAACGACGTTTTCGCACAGCAACCCCTTACAAGGTGTTGCACGATTGCGAGTATATCGGTCGGTAGACTCCGAGACGACTGTCCGGTTCTCATTTTGACGGCCAAATACGCGCCTCTATGTGCTTTTTCGAACAATTTGCTATCGTGCCAAACCTGCCCAAGCCCTTGCCAGCGTTGTCGGGGTTGCGGACCTGACTATAAGAGAAGCCCTTGCCATGACCACAGCGCCATCGAGCATAGCGACACCCGCGCAATCTGCACGCCCCTTGACCCGCAACGATTACAAGACGCTATCGCTTTCCGCCTTGGGGGGAGCGCTGGAGTTTTACGACTTCATCATCTTCGTATTCTTCGCCACGGTCGTCGGCAAGTTGTTCTTCCCGGCGGACATGCCCGAATGGCTGCGACTGATGCAGACCTTCGGCATCTTTGCCGCCGGCTACCTGGCGCGGCCATTGGGCGGCATCGTCATGGCGCACTTCGGCGACCTGCTGGGGCGCAAGAAAATGTTCACCCTGAGCATTTTCATGATGGCCGTGCCGACGCTGATCATGGGCTTGTTGCCGACCTACGCGCAGATCGGCTTGTGGGCGCCGATCCTGTTGCTGCTGATGCGGGTGATTCAGGGCGCGGCGATTGGCGGTGAAGTGCCGGGGGCCTGGGTATTCGTCTCCGAACACGTGCCACAGCGGCATATCGGTTACGCCTGCGGCACGCTGACGTCCGGCCTGACTGCCGGCATCCTGCTCGGCTCGCTGGTCGCCACCGCAATCAACAGCCTCTACACCCCCGAGCAAGTGGCCGATTACGCCTGGCGGATTCCGTTTCTGCTCGGCGGCGTGTTTGGCCTGTTCTCGGTCTATCTGCGGCGCTGGCTGCACGAAACGCCGGTCTTTGCCGAGCTGCAACTGCGCAAGGCACTGGCTGAAGAAGTACCGCTGCGTGCGGTGCTGCGTGACCATCGCGGCGCCATCGCCCTCTCGATGCTGCTGACCTGGTTGCTGTCGGCCGGGATCATCGTGGTCATTCTGATGACCCCGACCGTGTTGCAAACCATTTATCACTTCTCGGCCACGACCGCGCTGCAAGCCAACAGCGTGGCCATCGTGTGCCTGAGCCTCGGCTGCGTGGCCTCCGGCGCGCTGGCGGACCGCTTCGGCGCGGGTCGGGTGTTCGTGTTTGGCAGCGCGGCGCTGCTGGCGACGTCCTGGACGTTCTATCACGGCCTGCTCAATCACCCCGACTGGCTGTTCCCGCTGTACGCGCTGACGGGGTTGTTCGTCGGCACCATCGGCGCGGTGCCGTTCGTGATGGTCAAGGCGTTCCCGGCCGTGGTGCGCTTCAGCGGTCTGTCGTTCTCCTACAACCTGGCCTACGCGATCTTCGGTGGTCTGACCCCGATGGTCGTCACCCTGCTGCTCAAGGAAAGCCCGATGGGGCCTGCCTACTATGTGGCAATCATCTGCAGCATCGGCATTCTGGTGGGTGGTTATCTTTGGAAGAAGAGCCGCTGATTCACTGAATCAAAAGACCGCAGCCTGTGGCAGCTCCTACGCCGATCTCTGGAGCTGCCGCAGGCTGCGATCTTTTCGGGTTTCATTTCAAAGGCCGGTATTCCCATGGAGTGCTGGCCTTTCATCTAATTGTCATATTCGAGTCATAGAGTGTTCATACGGCTTGCCGATACTTGGCCCCGACTTAACACACCCTATTTGCTAGGAGTAAGGCATGAAACTGAAGCGTTTGATGGCGGCAATGACGTTTGTCGCTGCTGGCGTTGCAACTGCCAACGCGGTTGCCGCTGTTGACCCTGCGATCCCGAGCTACACCAAGACCACTGGTGTGTCGGGCAACCTGTCCAGCGTCGGCTCCGATACCCTGGCTAACCTCATGACCCTGTGGGCTGAGAACTACAAAAAAGAATACCCGAACGTAAACATCCAGATTCAGGCCGCTGGCTCCGCCACTGCGCCACCTGCGTTGACTGAAGGCACCTCCAATCTGGGCCCGATGAGCCGCAAGATGAAGGACACCGAACTGGCTGCCTTCGAGCAGAAGTACGGCTACAAGCCAACCGCCATCCCGGTTGCCGTGGATGCCCTGGCCGTGTTCGTGCACAAGGACAACCCGATCCAGCACCTGACCATGGAACAAGTCGACGCGATCTTCTCCTCGACGCGTCTGTGCGGCGCTAAAGCAGAAGTCAAAACCTGGGGCGACCTGGGCGTGAAGGGCGACCTAGCCAACAAGCCGGTTCAACTGTTCGGCCGTAACTCGGTATCTGGCACTTATGGCTACTTCAAAGAAGAAGCCCTGTGCAAAGGCGACTACAAGCCAAACGTCAACGAACAACCAGGTTCGGCTTCGGTCGTGCAATCGATCAGCTCGTCGCTGAACGGTATCGGTTACTCGGGTATCGGCTACAAGACTGCCAGCGTGAAAACCGTTGCCCTGTCGAAGAAAGGCAGCACCGAGTTCATCGAAGACAGCGAAGAAAACGCCCTGAACGGCAAATACCCGCTGTCGCGCTTCCTCTACGTTTACGTCAACAAGGCCCCGAACAAGCCTCTGGCCCCGCTGGAAGCCGAGTTCGTGAAGCTGGTTCTGTCCAAGCAGGGTCAGGAAGTGGTCGTGAAAGACGGCTACATCCCACTGCCAGCCAAAGTTGCCGCCAAGGCACTGGCTGACCTGGGTCTGCAAGAAGGCGGCGCTGAAGTCGCAAAAAAGTAACACCCTGAGTCAGGGCTGAAGTCCTGACTCTGTAGGAGCCGGCTCGGCGGTGAATGGCCTCACCGCGGTGAGCCAGTCGAGCAAGTCGATTGCACTGCCGGCGAGCCGGCTCCTACACCCCCAAATTTCTATCCGCTGCCGGTTCACACGGGCGGCGGATTTGTTGCGTCACTGCATTGTCATCTTTTTGTCATACAGGATCGCTAGGGTGTGCGCATGAATGATCTGGCCAACTCCACAATGACTACCAATCCCCCCAAGCGCATTGACTTCAATACGCCTGAGCTACAACGCAAGCGCCGTATGCGCGCGCTCAAAGATCGCCTGACCCGCTGGTACGTCCTCGTCGGCGGTCTCGCCGTACTCGGCGCGATCACGCTGATCTTCTTCTTTCTTGGCTACGTCGTCGCGCCACTGTTTCAGGGCGCCGACCTGACTGCCAAAGACGCGATCACCCCGGCCTGGATGCAAGACGCCGGCAAACCACTGATGATCTCCCTCGAAGAACAGAACCAGGTCGCCATGCGGATTTCCGACAAGGGCCAGGCACTGTTTTTCGACGTCGACAGTGGAGCTGAACTGCGCCGCGTAGACCTGCCGATCCCGGCGGGTACCCACGTGACGTCGATTGGTGAGGATCAGCCGGGTCACCCGCTGGTCGTCGTGGGTTTGTCCAATGGCCAGGCACTGGTCGTGCGCCACACCTATAAAGTCAGTTATCCGGAAGGCAAGAAAACCATTTCGCCGGCCATCGAATACCCCTACGGCGAAACACCGATTGTGCTGAACGAGCAGGGCGGTGCTCTGGAGCACGTCAGCCTGAACGCAACCGAATCAACCTTGCTGCTGGCCGGCTCCACCGGACCGCAGTTGCACGTATTGTCGGTGTCCCGCGAAGAAAACATGATGACCGGTGAGGTCACCAACGAGCAGAAACGCATTGAACTGCCGCAAATGACCGAGACGGTGAAGAACATCTTCGTCGACCCGCGTCAGCAGTGGTTGTACGTGGTCAACGGGCGCGCTCAGGCCGATGTGTTCAGCCTGCGTGACAAGAGCCTCAACGGGCGCTACAAACTGCTTGATGACAGCGAAACCCAAGTGACCGCCAGTACCCAGCTGGTGGGGGGCATTTCGCTGATCATCGGTAACTCCAAGGGCGGTCTGGCCCAGTGGTTCATGGCTCGCGATACCGATGGCGAGCAACGGCTGAAGCAGATCCGTACCTTCCAGATGGGCACTACGCCTATCGTTGAAATCACCGCCGAAGAACGTCGCAAAGGCTTCGTCGCCCTCGACGCTTCCGGCAAGCTCGGCGTGTTCCACAGTACTGCCCACCGCACGTTGCTGGTGGACCAGGTGGTCGATGGCGCAGGCGTTTTCGGTCTTTCACCGCGTGCCAACCGTGTCATCGTGGAGCAGGGTGGCAAGCTGCAACCGCTGCTGCTCGACAACCCGCACCCGGAAGTGTCGTGGAGCGCGTTGTGGAGCAAGGTCTGGTACGAAAACTACGACGAGCCTAAATACGTCTGGCAATCGACCGCCGCCAACACCGACTTCGAACCCAAGCTGAGCCTCTCGCCGCTGACCTTCGGTACGCTGAAAGCCGCGTTCTACGCGATGCTGCTAGCGGCACCGCTGGCGGTCGCGGCGGCGATCTACACCGCCTACTTCATGGCGCCGGGCATGCGCCGCAAGGTCAAGCCGGTGATTGAGTTGATGGAGGCGATGCCGACGGTGATCCTCGGTTTCTTCGCCGGCCTGTTCCTGGCGCCGTATGTCGAAGGCCATTTACCGGGAATCTTCAGCCTGCTGATGCTTCTGCCCATCGGCATCCTGATCGCCGGTTTCACCTTCAGCCGCCTGCCAGAGTCGCTGCGCCTGAAAGTGCCGGATGGCTGGGAAAGCGCGATCCTGATCCCGGTGATCATCCTGGTTGGCGGGCTCTCGTTGTACATGAGCCCGTACATGGAAACCTGGTTCTTCGGCGGCGACATGCGCATGTGGATTTCCCACGACCTGGGCATCACCTACGACCAGCGCAACGCCCTGGTAGTGGGTCTGGCCATGGGTTTTGCGGTGATCCCGAACATTTACTCAATCGCCGAAGACGCCGTGTTCAGCGTGCCTCGCGGCTTGACGCTGGGCTCCCTGGCCCTCGGTGCTACGCCATGGCAGACCATGACCCGCGTGGTGATCCTCACGGCCAGCCCGGGTATTTTTTCGGCGCTGATGATCGGCATGGGCCGTGCGGTCGGGGAAACCATGATCGTGTTGATGGCCACCGGTAACACTCCGGTCATGGAAATGAACCTGTTCGAAGGTCTGCGCACCCTGGCCGCCAACGTCGCGGTGGAAATGCCCGAGTCGGAAGTCGGCGGCAGCCACTACCGCGTGCTGTTCCTCTCGGCGCTGGTGCTGCTGTTGTTCACCTTCATCATGAACACCCTCGCGGAACTGATCCGTCAGCGTCTGCGCAAGAAATACTCGTCGCTTTAAGAAAGGTAGAAGTCTGTGAAACAGAACTCCCTGAAAGGATGGTTCAAGAGCGGCGCTCCAGGCGTCTGGATCAGCGGTGGCGCGGTGTCCATCGCCGTCATCATGACCATTGGATTGCTGGCAGTGATTGCCGTGCGCGGTCTGGGCCATTTCTGGCCGGCAGACCTGATGCAAGCCAATTACGATGTGCCAGGCCAGGCCAACCACGTTGTCATCGGCGAAGTGGTGCAGAAAGAAGAAGTGCCGCGCGAGCGTCTGAAAAGCGCTGGTTTGCCCGTGCCGGATCAAGGTCCGGAGTTCATGACCCGCGAGCTGATCAAGGTCGGCAACCGTGACCTTAACGGCAACGACTTCACCTGGATCGTTGGCGAGTGGCTGACCAACCAGAGCAACCCGCCGGAGTTGATGGCCATCGAGCGTCGCGAGTGGGGTAACTTCTACGGCTATCTGCTCAACGTCAAACAGGACGGCAAGGTCATCGCTGAAGGCGAAGCGGCCTGGCCGGAGCTGCAAGCGCGGGTAGACCGCGTCAACAAGCTTGCGGTGCAACTCAAGAGCCTCGAAAAAACCGACATCGGTGCGATCAACGCAGGCCTTGAGCGTATTCGTCTGCACGGTCGCAAGCTGGAGCTGGAAGGCAAGCTCAATGCGACCGCGCAAGCCGATATGGACGCCGAGCGCGCTGAACTGAACGCCCGTTATCAAGACGTTGAGGCGCGCCTGAGCGACCTGCACACGCAGTTCAACCGCGACAGCCTGACCGCCCGCGATGCCAACGGCAAAGAAGTCGAAATCGGCATCGGCAAAGTGGTTCACGCCTATCAGCCGAACGCGATGAGCTACGCAACCAAGATGGGTTTCTACTTCAACAAGGTCTGGGAGTTCCTCAGCGACGACCCGCGTGAAGCCAACACCGAAGGCGGGATCTTCCCGGCCATCTTCGGCACCGTGATGATGACCCTGATCATGGCGATGATTGTCACCCCGTTCGGCGTACTGGCGGCGGTCTACCTTCGTGAATATGCGCGTCAGAACACCATGACCCGTTTGATCCGCATCGCGGTGAACAACCTGGCAGGCGTTCCGGCGATCGTTTACGGCGTGTTCGGTCTGGGCTTCTTCGTTTACGTCCTCGGCGGCTCGGTCGACCGGTTGTTCTTCCCTGAAGCCTTGCCGGCACCGACCTTCGGTACGCCGGGTTTGCTCTGGGCCTCGCTGACCCTGGCATTGCTGGCGGTGCCGGTGGTGATCGTGGCCACCGAAGAAGGTCTGGCGCGGATTCCTCGCACCGTGCGTGAGGGCTCGCTGGCCCTCGGTGCGACCAAGGCGGAAACCTTGTGGAAGATCGTACTGCCGATGGCCAGCCCGGCGATGATGACCGGGATGATCCTCGCCGTGGCTCGCGCCGCCGGTGAAGTGGCGCCGCTGATGCTGGTGGGTGTGGTGAAACTGGCGCCGTCGCTGCCGGTAGACGGCAACTACCCGTACCTGCACCTTGACCAGAAGATCATGCACCTGGGCTTCCATATTTATGATGTCGGCTTCCAGAGCCCGAACGTCGAAGCCGCACGGCCGCTGGTGTACGCCACGGCGCTGCTGCTGGTGCTGGTGATCGCCACGCTCAACTTGTCGGCGGTGTGGATTCGTAACCACCTGCGCGAGAAATACAAAGCGCTGGATAGTTGATCGCTGTCCTCAAAATTGAATGTGCCGCTGGCCCTGATGCCGGCGGCTCACCGAACAGAATTTGTTAGCACAGGGAGTTTCCCATGCAGCACGAAGCACATACCCACGGCATCAACATGTCGGCGCTGGGTCGAGACAAGCAGAGCCTGAACCTGAGCCAGGAAACCGTGGCCATCGAAGTGCCGAGCCTGAGCCTGTTCTACGGCGAAAAACAAGCGCTGTACGACGTCAGCATGAACATTCCAAAGCAACGTGTGACCGCTTTCATCGGCCCCTCCGGCTGCGGCAAGTCAACGTTGCTGCGCACGTTCAACCGGATGAACGATCTGGTCGATGGCTGCCGTGTCGAAGGCGAGATCAACCTGTACGGCAACAACATCTACCGCAAGGGCGAAGACGTGGCTGAGTTGCGTCGTCGCGTCGGCATGGTGTTCCAGAAGCCGAACCCGTTCCCGAAAACCATCTATGAAAACGTGGTCTACGGCCTGCGTATTCAAGGCATCAACAAAAAGCGCGTGCTCGACGAAGCCGTCGAGTGGGCGTTGAAGGGCGCGGCCCTGTGGGATGAAGTGAAAGACCGTCTGCACGAGTCGGCGCTGGGCTTGTCCGGTGGTCAGCAGCAGCGTCTGGTGATTGCGCGTACCATCGCCGTTGAGCCGGAAGTGCTGCTGCTCGACGAACCATGCTCGGCACTCGACCCGATCTCGACGCTGAAAGTCGAAGAGCTGATCTATGAACTGAAATCCAAGTTCACCATCGTCATCGTGACCCACAACATGCAACAGGCCGCGCGGGTTTCCGACTACACGGCGTTCATGTACATGGGCAAGCTGGTGGAGTTCGGCGACACCGACACCCTGTTCACCAATCCGGCGAAGAAGCAGACTGAAGACTACATCACCGGTCGTTATGGCTAGGATGCCGCCAGCGTTGCTCGCTTAACCATCGCTGCGGTAGACCGCACCTTACCGGACGCTCCAAGGACGCCAACATGATTAGTAAAGAAGGCCTTACCCATCACATCTCCCAGCAGTTCAACGCTGAGCTCGAGGAAGTGCGCAGCCACCTCCTGGCCATGGGCGGACTGGTCGAGAAGCAGGTCAATGACGCGGTCACGGCGCTGATCGAAGCAGACTCGGGGCTGGCCCAGCAAGTGCGCGAGATCGACGACGAGATCAACCAGATGGAACGCAACATCGACGAAGAATGCCTGCGCATTCTGGCCCGTCGTCAGCCGGCCGCGTCCGACTTGCGTTTGATCATCAGCATCTCCAAGTCGGTGATCGACCTGGAGCGCATCGGCGACGAAGCGACCAAAATCGCCCGTCGTGCCATCCAGCTGTGCGAAGAAGGCGAGGCTCCGCGGGGCTACGTCGAAGTTCGTCACATCGGCGATCAGGTGCGCAACATGGTTCGCGACGCGCTGGACGCCTTCGCGCGCTTCGACGCCGACCTGGCGTTGTCGGTGGCCCAGTACGACAAGGTCATCGACCGCGAATACAAGACCGCACTGCGCGAGCTGGCAACCTTCATGATGGAAGACCCGCGCTCTATCTCAAGGGTCTTGAGCATCATTTGGGTATTGCGTTCGCTGGAGCGGATTGGCGACCACGCGCGCAATATTTCCGAGCTGGTGATTTACCTGGTGCGCGGTACGGATGTCCGTCATATGGGCCTCAAACGCATGAAGGAAGAAGTTGAAGGCGCAAGTGCCGAAAGCGCTAATGTTCCGGGCAAAGCTGACGATAAGTAAGATTGCCCAAATAAAGCGCCCGGCCTTTTGGTCGGGCGTTTTTGTTTGTGTGGCTTCGAATGGAAAAGCAGCACCCGCGAACGAAAAGTCCCGGCGTGACTGAAGAGTTTTGGCAAAGTGCCATCAGCCAGCGTTATGCTTGCCGGGATTTTTTAAAGGGGGTGGTTGATGAGTAAGGTCAGTGTGTTGGTGGTCGATGACGCTTCGTTCATCCGTGACCTGGTGAAGAAGTGCCTGCGCAACTACTTCCCGGGCATTCGAATCGAAGACGCGGTCAACGGTAAAAAGGCGCAGGCGATGCTGGCGCGTGAAGCGTTCGACCTGGTCCTGTGCGACTGGGAAATGCCGGAAATGTCTGGCTTCGAACTGCTGACCTGGTGCCGCGAGCAGGACAATCTCAAGAGCATGCCGTTCGTCATGGTCACCAGCCGTGGCGACAAGGAGAACGTGGTTCAGGCGATCCAGGCCGGTGTTTCCGGCTATGTCAGCAAGCCGTTCACCAACGAGCAGTTGCTGACCAAGGTCAAGCAGGCGCTGAACAAGGTCGGCAAACTCGACACCTTGATGAACAGTGCGCCGACCAAGATGAATTCCGCGTTCGGCAACGACTCTCTCAGCGCGCTCACGGGCGGCAAGGCCGCCGTCGTCGCCCCTGCCGCACCGGCAGCGGCGCCGGTCAATCCGTTCGCCAAGCCTGCCGCCGCTGCGCCGGCTCCCGCTGCAGCAGCCTCTCGCGGTCTGCTCAACAGCCCGCCAGTCAAGGCGCCCGCTGCGGCCCCGGCGAGCGGTCGTGGTCAAGGCCAACTGCGCCTGCCCAGCGGTACTCAGCAGTGTGTGATCAAAGCGTTGAGCATCAAGGAAGCGCTGTTGGTGGTTAAGCGCACCGACACCTTGCCGCAAGTGCTCGACAGCGCCGTGCTTGACCTGGAGCAAGGCGACAACGCCGAAGTCGCACGCCTCAATGGCTACCTGCACGCCATCGTCGCCCACGAGCCGAAACCCGACAGCGACTGGCTGCAGTTGACCTTCCGCTTCGTCGACCAGGACGCCCAGAAGCTCGACTACATCTCCCGCCTGATTGCCCGCGGCACGGCGCAGAAGCACTTCGTACCGGGCGCGTAAGCGTCGCGTCTGAAAGATCGCAGTCTGCGGCAGCTCCTACAAAACCGGTGTAGGAGCTGCCGCAGGCTGCGATCTTTTTCTTTTCTTCTCTCATAGCCCAATACATCCCTTCCCGATTTTGAAACACCTTCCGACCACACAGGGCAATTCTGGCTGCTAGGCTGTTTTTCAGGCCTTCCTCGACAGAACCTTGCCCATGTTCGCGCGATTGCTGTTTTTCTGTGGTCTTTTCATGGCCTCCACCTCGGTCGAGGCCATCACTATTTACAAGTCCACGAGCGCCACTGGCGTGGTCTCCTACAGTGATCGCCCATCGCATGGCGCCCGGATATTTGTGTTCCGCGACCGGATGGACGAGCACCTTGAGCGCCAGGTTCAACTGGATATCAAGAAGCAGAAAGACGCGCACAGTGTGTTCGTGCGCAACGACCTGTATGCGCCGGTAGAGGTCGAGCTGAGTTTCGCTGAGCTGAGAAATGTCCGCGGTGCGCCGGAACAACCGATCCGTCGGGTGTTGCCGGCGCGCAGCACGATGCGTCTGGCGTTGCTCACGGCAATTGCGCCCGGTAAGCCGCTGGCCTATACCCCGACGCTCAACTATTCGCTGGGCGATCCCTCAGGTACCGCATTGGCCTATCGGTATCCGCTGCCGTGGCGTGGCGGGCCGTTTCACCTGACTCAGGGCGCCAATGGCCAATACAGCCACTTTGGGGTCAAGAACCGTTATGCGATGGACATCGCCATGCCCGAAGGTACGCCGATCATTGCGGCGCGGGGTGGAGTGGTGGTCAAGACCGAGAACAATCAGAGCGGGCGCGGCACCGACCCGTCCGGCAACTTCGTGCGGGTGCTGCACGATGACGGGACCATGGGCGTGTACCTGCACCTTAAGCGCGGCTCGGTGTGTGTTCGGGAAGGTCAGCGGGTGGTGGTCGGTAGTGCGCTGGCACTGTCGGGCAATACCGGCAACAGCAGCGGGCCGCACCTGCACTTCGTGGTGCAGCGCAACAGCGGGTTGGGGCTGGTGTCGATTCCGTATCAGTTCAACCAGCCGGTGGGCAGCTTGCCGAACTTTGCGCTCGGAAAACAATAACGGCCTCAAAGCAAAAGATCGCAGCCTCCGGCACCTCCTACAGATGCATACCGCGTAGGAGCTGCCGAAGGCTGCGATCTTTTGGAGGCAATGCGGTTTTAATCGAGCATCAACACCTTGGCCAAAATGATTTTCGGGCCTTTCATCTTTTTGATGATGATCCGCAAACCTTCGACTTCCAGCACTTCTTCCTCTTCCGGCACCCGATTCAGGGTTTCGTAGACCAGCCCGGCGAGGGTTTCTGCTTCGATGTGGTCCAGATCGATACCCAGCAGGCGTTCGACCTTGAACAGCGGCGTGTCACCGCGCACCAGCAACTTGCCCGGCTGGTAAGCGAGGATTCCGCGTTCGGCCTTGCGGTGTTCGTCCTGGATGTCGCCGACCAGCACTTCCAGCACGTCTTCCATGGTCAGGTAGCCGATGATGTTGCCGTCGGCTTCTTCAACCACGGCGAAGTGCGAACCGCCCTTGCGGAACTGCTCCAGCAACTGCGCCAACGGCATGTGCCGCGACACTCGCTCCAGCGGGCGGGTCAGTTCGGCCAGGTTGAACGACTCGGGAATGTGGTCCAGCGCCGCCAATTCCAGCAGCAGGTCCTTGATGTGCAACAGGCCGACGAACTCCTGGCGGTCGCTGTCGTACACCGGATAACGGCTGAATTTGTGACGGCGGAACAGCGCGAGGATTTCCTTGAGCGGTGCGTTGAACTCCAGTGTCACCAGGTCTTCCCGGGAGTTCGCCCAGTCGACCACTTCCAGCTCGCCCATTTCCACGGCCGAGGCGAGTACACGCATGCCCTGATCGCTCGGGTCCTGGCCACGGCTGGAGTGCAGGATCAGTTTCAGTTCTTCACGGCTGTAATGGTGGTCGTGATGCGGGCCGGGTTCGCCTTGGCCGGCGATTCGCAGGATGGTGTTGGCGCTGGCGTTGAGCAGGAAAATGGCCGGGTACATTGCCCAATAGAACAGGTACAGCGGCACGGCGGTCCACAGCGACAGCATCTCGGGTTTGCGGATCGCCCAGGATTTGGGGGCCAGTTCGCCGACTACGATGTGCAGGTACGAAATGATGAAGAAGGCGGTAAAGAACGATATGCCTTTGACCACTTCAGCGGACTCTACGCCCACCGCATTGAGCAGGGGTGCCAACAAGTGCGCGAACGCCGGTTCACCGACCCAGCCCAGGCCCAGGGAGGCGAGGGTGATACCCAATTGGCAGGCGGACAGGTAGGCGTCGAGCTTGCTGTGTACGGTGCGCAGGATCTGCCCGCGCCAGCCGTTTTTATGGGCAATGGCCTCGACCTTGGTCGAGCGCAGTTTGACCATGGCAAATTCTGCCGCAACGAAGAAGCCGTTGAGCAAAACCAGGATCAGTGCAAAAAGAATCATGCCGAAATCGGCGAAGAGTGAAGCGAGGGTCAAGCCAGGGGAAGGGTCCATGA
>CAYNGZ010000118.1:2096-14958 GCA_964396695.1 uncultured Pseudomonas sp. | reverse complement strand
GAGTGGGTCATAGCTCACTTCGTGCACGGTAGTATTGGGGTCGGTGATCTGCCGCGGCAGCAGGCTCCAGGGGTCGTAGTCGATCCGGGTCGAGTACCGGTCATTCTGGAGCATGGTGGGCGCAAGGGTGAGCGGGTCGCGCTGGTACGCCGTGTGGTTGCCGAAAGGGTCGGTGTGCCGGATCACCGCGTAGAATTGCTCCAGCCCGGCATACCTCACAAACAGGCCAGGATTCCAGAAGTAGTCAGTCTCCAGCTCGAACCTCGCCTGCCGGACCAGTTCGATTTCCAGCTGCGTGAGCAGCGGCTCCAATTGCGCAGGGGGGATCAGCCCGTCGAAGCTCCCCCTCAACTCGGCTTTGCTCAAGGCGGCCGTCCGCGCCTGGCACACGAGCCCCTCACGAGTGGCCTGCGCCAGCGGCAGCGCGTAGCCGGTGCTCGGATCCGCATAAATTTGCTGCTGCCAGCTGGCCAGGGTACGGGTCGCGCTCGCCAGCGGGCCGTTGGCATCGGTCAGCTCCTCATGGCTATAGACGCGGTTGGCTGCAGGCGGCGCGATCTGGCCGAGCACGTAGTCCCGGCTTTCAACCGGCAGGCCCAGTCGCCAGCCCGTCCGGTTCAGGTCCGGCTCACGCAGGTGCGCCACGCGACCCCGGGTTTCGGTCACATGGAACGTGTCCTGCTGGGTATCGCGGTAATGGACCTCCTCGGGCAATGGCATGATCGGCGGCGTCACCTGCAGCCGACGCGGATAGCGCAGACTGACGCTCTTCGTGATCACGCCATACATGTCCACCTCCAGCGCCACAGTCTGCTGCCATTGCGGGTCGGTGGACACCTGTTCATAGGTGTAGGCTAGGCTCTCCAGCGCGAACGGCAGCAGCACAGCGGACGCGCCTGGGCTGGGGGCCGGTTGCCACTCACGTACGCAGTGCCGCAGGCTCATTACGCTGAACGGTGTGGCCTGGGGCTGGCCCGTGGCAGGGTTCAGTCCGTACACTTCCTCGCGCAGCACCTGACCACACAACGCCCACAGGAGTGCGCGTCGCGCCAGTGTCCCCGGCGGCGGCAACGGGATCGCCTGGCCCTCCCGCCCCTCGATCCGCAGCGGCGCCAGAGCCGCCGCAAACGGGTCGCCGTCGTAGGGTGAGCCCCTCACCTGTGCGGTGGGAGTATCCGGGTCGCCGGTGTGGTACCAGGTTCGCGTCTGCATGGCCGGAATGTAGGGCGTGCCCACCGCGTCACGCTGTTCTGCGCCCAATGGGCTGGGCATATCCGTACTCAGAATCAACCCGAAGCCGCGAAACTGGCGTTCCTCGCCGTCGTAGTAGCCCTGCCGGTATTGAAAGGTTTGCTCCAGCGTGTTGTGACTGATCTCATCGATCTGTTTCAGCTGCTTGAGCACCGACACCGGAAACGGCAGACGGCAACGCGCCTGCCGATCGGTGCGCCGTTCGTCGAGCCATTCGTGCGCAGAACTCGCGTAGGTCAAGCTCGTCCGGGTCCCCATGTTGTCGTTCAACTCCGCCAGCAGATGCGGCTTGAGCCCGCGCGAGAAGTCGCACACCCAGTGTGCCGGCTGCGGATGGAGCCGGCTAATGATCAGCACGCTGGTGCCGTTGCCGTACAGGTCGGCCATGCTCACCTGGTGCAGGTCGGTATAACGCAGCTCGTCCGGCAAGGTTAGTGTCTGGGCCGCTGCAAAACGGTTACCGCACTGGTTGCGGTGCACGTAGAGCGTGCGGTGATCGATATACAGCAAATCGGCCGGGCCGCTGCCATCGATATCGGCCAGCCACATCCGGGTGGGATCGAAGTTCGCCACGGTAATCGCCGGATCCAGGGTCAGCGGCAGCTCGCGCGGCGTGCCGAAGCGGCCCTGGCCCAGGTTGGGCCAGCAGGTCACCTCGTTATGGCCAATCCGCACCAGGTGCTGCTGGCCGCTGCCGAGTACGTCGGCGAAGGCCGTCAGGGTCTGGCCGCCGCCCGAGAACACTGGCAGGCAGTCCGGGCCTGGGTGGTCGATCTGGCGGGGCGGGGCAAAGCCGTCGCGGCCCCGGTTGGCAAAGAAACGCACGCTCCTGGGACCGATCAGCGCCAGGTCCGCCAGGCCGTCACCGCTCAGGTCGCCGAGCAGCGCCTGGGGATGCAGGAACTCGCTCGGAAAGGCGCCAAACGGGATGAAGCGCTGCCAACCCCGCTCGCCGTTGCGCGAGAAGAAGCCGGCCATGCCCGGCTCGGTGCGCACGGCATCGAGGGTCCCGTCCCCAGTGATGTCCATCAAGGCGGCCGCGCTCATCTCCCCGCAGGGGATGCTCAGCGGCCGGGCGGTGGCGTAGCGGACGGCCAACCCCTCGGCGTTGGAGATGACCCCCCGGGCGCGCTGGTACAGATAGCTTTGGCCATCGTTGTACAAGATCCCGGGCATGCCCTCACCGTAGAGGGCGACCACCTGATAGAACCCTGCATCGACCCCGACCAGCTCCGCATCGAGCGGCCGAAAGCGCGCGCCGCTCAGGTCGAACGCCGTGTACTCCAGCGCCAGCGGCGGCAGCGCGGCCTGTTCAGGCATCCCGGCGGTTTGCCGGTAACCGTGCTGACGCACGCCGACCAGCTGCGTCAGGTACGAGGTTTGCGTGTAGCTGAGCTGCAGCGCGCGCACCGCCACCGGCTCGGCGCCCAGCTCGTCGAGTTGGTGAAACAGCACGATGCGCTGGCACAACCGCTCGCAGCGCAGCTCGAAACCACCCTCGAAGCGCGAGAACGGGTCAGCGCGGCGCAGCCATGGCCGGCTCTCGACCCAGGCCGGCCCCTGCGGCGTGTCGGCATGCTCGCCGTAGTCGAATACCAGCGCGAACAGCCAGGTCTCGGTAGCCGGGTCGAAGCCTTCCGACGTCGACCACGGTGCCAGGTCGGCGCGCGCATTGCCGAAGCGCACCTGCTTGAGGCACGCGGCCTGTGTGAGCGCCACCTCCGGTTCCCGCACGTAGCCATAGTACACATGCTCGCCGTGCGGACTCACTGTTTCCTCAAGATGCCATTCGAGCACCTGTGCCGGGTTGCCGGGGGCGGCTGTGCGGGCGGCCACGCAGCGGCCGAACACCTCGCAGCGGCCGTCGGCCCGCAACACCCGCCACCAGGCAGGGGCAGGCGGATCGGGGGGCGCGAGCGGCTGATGCAGCTCAAGGTAGTCGAAGCGCCCCTCGCGACGCAAGTGGTAGCGGGTGAGGCGCTCGTTGTTGAGCACCGTTGGCGCGCCCGCGTCCGGCACCAGCGCCTCGCCTTCGAACAGGAAGATATCGCGCCCCTCCTCGTAACTGGGGGTGCCGCGGCTGGTCTGGCGAGCGATCGACGGTAATGTCAGCGCCACCCCCAGCCCGAACGGGCCGTTGCCCTGGTGGCTGCGGTAGGTCAGGGTGAGCGCAGGTGTCAGCCGCACCGCCGGCAACGGCAGCGGAATCGCCAACTGCACGGCGCCGCTCATCCCGGCTGGGCTCAGGCTTTCGCCCATCCCCGGCAAGGCCCCGCCGCCCTTCGGGAACGCCGCGGTGATGAGTTGCAGCGGTGGTGTCGGCGGGGCGGTAGACAACGGGCTCATGATGTTTTCCTCCTTATCCAGCGGCTCAACTGATGGCTGTGTAACGCACCTGGATGATCACGTCGTCCAGGCTCTCCAGCAGCCTCTTCGCCGCGTTTCCGGTTTCGTTCTTCCATCCAGGGAACACCAGCTTCCATCTCGATGCCACACCCGTGCCCTCGAATGGCAGATAACGTTCGTCATTGAAATCGAGCTGGAACATTCCGCTGTCGTTGATTCCCTGCGATAGCGCCACCTGCTGGTACGCGCGCAGGTTGGTCTTCGCGCGTGTGGGCGTTTTTTCTTTCGTCAGATAAAGGGTGTTGCTCAATTGGGAGAGCATCGCTCCGACCTCCTGATAGGGGCCGAGCACCGCCGGGAACGACAGCGATACCGTTTTGATCTGACGCAGATAATGGTCCGGGTAATCCTGGTCGAACAGGCTCTCTGTCAGTTCGTACTGCGCAGAACCGGTCGACTTGAGTGTGGCGAGTGCCTGGGCATTGATCGCCTTGAGCGAAAAGGTCTTGACAACCTCGTAAAGACGGAGGTTGCGTTGTCGATACGCCAGCTCCATGCGCTGCAGATCGAGCAGTAGCGCCTCGCCAGCCAGCAGACCACGGAACTGGTCATTCCAGGCCTGGCCTGCGTGAATGAAGCGCAGCTCGAAATCGCCCAGTTCGTACTGGCAGGCCGCCTCCGCCTGCCGACACAGATTTGTTGCACTGTCATAGGCCTGCCAGTAGAGCGTCGCCAGCCGGCCGCTCATCCACCGGTACAGCGCCCGCGAGCCGAAGCGCTGTTGCAGGAAGCGCTGTGTCGCCCGCGTCTGTTTCTGTTGCAGGACCTGTTGCTTGAGCCCATCCTGCGCCTGGGCGAGCGCGCGCTGTGCGCCGGCGATCTGTTCGTCCAGGCTCTGTCCTTCCCGCTCGGCCTGCTGGTACTGGAGCTGCCAGTCGTCGCGGCGGCGGCGGTACTGTTCGACCGTGACGAGCCGGTCCGCGGTGATCTGCAGCACGTCCGCCACGCCCAGCATACCCGTGCCGACGGCCCGTGGAATGCCCCCAGGCTGCTGCCCACCGACTGCCAGACCGAAAATGTTAGGCAGTGCATCGACCACACCGGCAATCGTGAACGGCACACTCGCACCGATGCGCAACGCTCCGGCAGAGGTCGTCAAGTCCATCGCCGCCTGTTCGGCTGCGCTGACTCCTTGTTCATCGAGGGCGTGGTAGTAGGCATAGCGTTCACTGGCCGCGGTGCGGCTGTGCTGCATTGCGTTCAGGGTATGTTGCGCCATCTCGATTTGCTCATGCTGCATCGCCCGCCCGAGGTCGGTCAGCGCTGCCTGCTGTTCCAGTTGCATCAGCCCCAGCGCTTCACTATCGTCGCGTTCCAGGGTCTGCTGCAGGGCGTTGCCGAGACTGCTCAGCGTGATGACAAAACTGCGGGCTTTTTCCAGCATCACTGCAAATCGGTAGTGAGGAATCGGCGTGAAGCGTTCCACCTCCGAGATCGCCGAGGTACCGCCGCTGATGGCCGCCTGCTGCAGCGTGGCCGGATTGACCTGTGGCGCCAGCAGCGGCAGGTTCAACGGCTGACCGTCGATCGATCGGTTGTGTCGCAGATTGTCCAGCCGTGCCTCCAGCGTGTCCCAGTACGCCAGATTCTTCTCATCCATGGGTCGCTTGAAATCCGTTTCCCTGGCCTGCGCCAACTTCGGCGAGGTCCAGTTATTCACCTGCAGCAGCAGCGGCCTCGGGCCGCGTACTTCGGTGGCCATCACGTAGTACATCTTCGCGCGATTCAGCGATTCGCGGGTCGGATTGCGATACTGGGCGTCGCCTGTAGCGATCAGTATGTCGGTGTACGCGTTGACAATGGCGGTCTGGTAATGAGTCGGACTGGCGCGTGCGATCGCATCCGGGTCGGTCACCGCAGCAGTGACGGCCATCGACGCCATGCTTTCGCGCAACGGCCGGCATATCCAGCGATCTTTCACTTCCGCACGGGTCGGATCGAAAATGTAATGCAGCCACTGGCGCGCGCCATCGTAGTCGCCGGTGTCCGCCAGACGCTTCGAGACCAGCCATGGCATGTAAAGGAACAGTTCCCAACCATAGCGGCCATCGTAGCCGCCGAAGTCGAATTGTGTTGCCGGCAATACAACGACACGCACATACTCACCCGAGGCGCTCGCGTTATACGCAGCAATGAGGAAGCGCGCGTCCCATTCTTTCAACTCCTGCAGGTCCTTGTAGTTCCTGGCCTTGTAAAGAAACGGGAACTCGCCGACGGGCGGTTCGATCTTCTCGCGCAAATGAGCGGCGGTCTGGGTGCACAGACGTAATGCAACGCCTTTAGGGGGAATCTGCGTACCAACCTCAGCCTGTGCCAGCGCGTGATCAAAGAGCTTGAGTTCGGCCAAATCGACCAATTTCGGACCCTTAGCCCTACGCTCGGCCAGACTCGGATCAAACGTCGTCAGCTCGATCGTTTTGAGTGGTTGGAGGGGAGACGAAACGCGGCTGGCCGCGACACGATGACCGTCCACATACAGCGCCTGCCCCTCTCGCAGCGAGCAAGTATAGACGACGTGATGCCAAGCATTATCTTTGTAATTTGTACCCGACCTGGTCCACAGCGCCGCGTCTGCGTCCGCATTCGACCTCTGCGCGGACAAACGCCCGGAAACATCCAGCACCATTCGCAGCCTTTCCCTGTCCATAGAGTCGAACACTGCCAGCAAGGGTTGGGCTTGCCGGGTTGTCCGGAACCAGAACGACAGCGAAAAGTGCGCGCCCGTGATGCCGTCCTTTGGGGTGGCGCGCATCTTCCGAACAGACGAGTCGATTGCAATCGCCGCAGGTACACCGGCATTCGGACCGATAACCGAAGCCGGTCGAGCGCCCTCAACGAAAAATGGTGAGCTCCCGTCAGTAGCCGCGTAGGTGTTGTTGTCTTCGTCGAAATTGTCGAATCGCCAGGTCAGCTGCGCCGTGTTCGACGATGTTTGACCGAGGTCCGACACGAAGCAGGGATCACTGGCCTCATCTCCGAGGAGGGGCAATGGTTGAATTACGTTTCTTGTGGTGTTGAAAGGCTTACTGAAGGAATGGGGCGAGCCCTTATACGTGTAATCGACCGTTATTTTTAGGCTTTCCCAATAAAAGACGAGCTCAATAATTGTCGCCCACCCTGTAGATCGAGTGTTGCTGTAGTATTCCACATTATTTGTACTGTTTAAACTAATCTTCTGTATTATTAAATCCGTCTCTCTGTCCTGTTTGTTATTCGTGATGTGGTGCGCCAGAACTACGCGTTGAGCAAGTGCTTGATGAAACACAGGCTCTACATACAAAGAATAATCCAGAGTAAAATCAATTGAGCCATCCGAAGACTCGTAGGACACTTTTTCAAAATAAAAGATATCGCTGCCCAAAACGACGTGAGGGGGCACGGGCTGCTTTAAGTTGGATAAATAGAGGTTCTCGTCGTGGAGTTGCGCACAGATCATGTTTGCGTCAACGTACACCATCAAACTGACATCTTTTTGGGCATCACTCAAACTGATGCCGCGGCGCATCATAAGCCATTGGTCGGTGGCCAATTGGCGGGTTAGCAAGCGACAGGAGCCAATTGCCCGGTTAGAAGAATAAAGCACCCGATCTTCGTTATGCACAACCTTTGTGCTGTCAATCCTTTGCACCGGGAGTGCTTCGGGTTCATCCCA
This sequence comes from uncultured Pseudomonas sp., assembly GCA_964396695.1. GTDB lineage: Bacteria > Pseudomonadota > Gammaproteobacteria > Pseudomonadales > Pseudomonadaceae > Aquipseudomonas. Next base: position 7,649 of record CAYNGZ010000118.1, on the reverse strand, counting down.
GCGGCTTGCCCCGAGGTACCGGGCGCGCTTGACCCGGTACGAATATTTCTTGGTTGCATCCTGCGAGCCTACTTGACTGTCTTGTTCAGGTTGCTCGTCGCACTCCGCCCACACCACGTAAATGGCACCTTTGAACAAGATGGGCGAGGGTATCGAAAACTCCTTCCGGGGAATCCCGACGTCGATCTTTTCCCACGGCCCGACGTCGCGTGGACCTTGCTCGGTCAACGTGAGGGTGCGCAGGTACCAGTCACCCGCGTCGCCGGGCGTGCGCGCGGTGAGGTAAAGCGTTGCGCTTTTGGTGCCGGGTAGCGGCACCTGTGAAAGACCGCCAATGGTGGCGCGACCACGGCTTGATAGATCGGACAGGTACGGGGCCAGCGCCTGACGGATCGTCTCATCTTCGAGTCGTCCCTGATTCAACGCCTCGGTGAAGGCCACATAGTCGGTACTCGCACCTTGTATCCATTGCGGGTCGACGTAGTGGGCAGGGAACAGTTCGAGTTCCTGGTTGGCCCGCCACAGCTGGTATTCGCGATCGATGGCCCACTTGTCGACCAGCTTGCGTTTGGCTAGGTCGCTAGATTCTCCGGCGACAGGAGGATTCGAGCTGAAAGTAGCCGGCTCCGCCCCTTCCAGCGCGCGGTTGATGTACAGCTGGACGTTGCTGATCGCTTCCAGCAGTTCGGTGGTACTGATCTCGCTCGAGATGTTGACGTCGAGCAGCAAATATCCATAAAGCTGCTCGGCGTTGGTGATGTCTGCAATACCTTTGGCGGGGAGAATCCTTTTCAGCAGGTAGCCGACAAGAGCATCTCGACATGACTCGTCAAGCGAGCGCTCCACCGCGCTTGCCGGTGTGCCGGATCGGGCCACGCCGGTCATCACCGCATCCGCAGCCGAGCGTTTGGCGGCCCAGGTCAGCCGATTGACTGGACCTGTCCCCTCAACGCCGTACCCGGTCCTCGTGGCCATGGTCTTGATCGGCTTCAACTGCGCATAGTCAAGCGCGAGCGCCCGGGCCTGTACGAGATGGCGATGCAGCAAGTCAACCTCTCTGATCGTGTCGGGCAACTCCTGGAGCGGGTAGGGCAGGTCAGTGAGCATGAGCTTCAGCTCATCAACCGAGCAGCCGAGCAGCTGGCTCAGGGAGTCGGTCAGCGCCTCTTTCTGGGCGGTATCGGTTCCGACGGCGGCCTGTCGCGTGAAATACATGCGCCATGCGTCGGCGGTCGCCTGGCCGTGTTGCAGCCCCTTGAGCTGTCCCAGCGCCAGCAGCAGATTGAAGTTAAGGGACAATTGCCGCCGACTACCGAATGCTATGGGGCGCTCGACCACTAGGTGGATGTCTTCCTTCTCCAGCCGGAACAGGCGCACAGCCTCGGCATAGCGGCTCATGAATGCCAGAAACTTTAGGGTGTCCAGCTGTTGATTGAGGGTGGCCACGTCGATTGCTTGCTTGTTTGGCAGGCTCCATGTCAACAGCTTGGTCAGCGCCGTGTAATAGTGAATCGGATCTCTTGGACCCGCTTCGAGGCTCATCCACGTGAGCATCGGGATCACCACGTCGCTGGCGCCGCTCATCACCTTGGCCACCGCGGCGCTCAAGATGATTTTGGCACTCGCCTGCGCCAGCAGCAAGATCGCGACGACACCGTCCCTCACACTTGTGGCTTGGCTCGCCGATTTGCTGTTGAGTATGCCCTGAACGTCGGATTCAAAGTCTAACTTGCGCTTGTTTTTCACGAGCCCATCCGCGTCGATGGCTGCATTGTTTCCTTTCTTCAATTCGACCAGCCAGTCGATCGTCACCGTCGATGGTGAGACATTCGGGTCCAAGGGCACCGTCTCAAAGGCGTCAAAGCTCGACACGGTCAGCAGTGCCGGGAGCAGGTTCTGATACAGGTCATTGATCCAGTTGGCGGTTTCCTGGGTAGCCTTAAGAGCATCCTGGGGCGGCGTGCGGACGATCTTCACGATCTGTGCTGGCGTCGCCTGCCACGCGGTGAGCGTGTCGTTCAGCCATACGAGCTGGTCCAGCGCGGCGGGTATCTCTTTTTTGTTGCTCCGGCCGGACAGGACTTCCAGCCGAGGCTGTGCGATCTGATCCAGCAAGAGCACCGCGTCGGAAACGGACCAGCCGAACGACCGGAACGGCAGGGACAAACGCTGCAGGGCGGCAAGACAGGCCCAGTCAAATGCGATCTCACTCTTGGGATCAATCCGCACGACGATCGTGTCCCAGTCCGTCTGGGTCAGTTGCAGGCCGCGCTGCAATGCCGCGATCTCGTTGTCATCCAGCTTTTGGGGACCTGCCTTTCGAAGATATTTTTTTTGTTCAGAGCTTGCGGCCCCACAGTGCTCTGCGATCCATTTCGCATCTTCGCCGAACAGCTGGCGTAGATAGGAAGTTTCCTGAAACCCGATACGGACATACGGATTGCTCCAATACAACAGGCCCACATAAGCATCCACGCTGAGGTCGAACCGCGCGTGCCATTCCCGGTAGCGGGCGATGATCGAGAGCGCAAAGTCATTCAATACGGGGGGATCGAGCCCCTCCAGGTTGGCGGCGGCGCAAAGCAGGTGATCGAGCTGATGGAACGGCAGGCCGGTCCGCCGATACAGGCGCACCATACGCTCCATGTTGCCTAGATCCTCGTCGCTAGCGGAGTTAGTCCCACGTGCAAGGTACAGCTTGTTTTGAACCGTGCCCGACGTGCCGAGAATCATTGTGATGGCTGATGGAGTCGATCTCGCCCGATTAATGTATTTTGCGTAGTACAAAGCCACTTGGTCTCTACTGGTGGTGCCATTTTCATCGCGAATCCCGCTGCTGCAAATCAGAAGATTCAATTCATCCAATGAGATCGACGTGTGGCTCAGGAATTTCTCGACGTGCCAGAGCTCATTAGCATCAACTGACGGCCACGTCTGATTAAGTATCTTCATGTCTTCATCGCACAGGCCGAGCCTGTCGCGCACGTTGGGCACAAGCGTATAGTTACTATAGGTCGACTCATTGATGCCGGAACCGGTCGCGCGGGCGATACCATTGAGGCTTGCGCCATCCAGCACCGCCAGCCCCAGACGCACATACGTCTGGTGCCAATCAAACGGTAGGCTGAAGGCGCTACTATTTATGGCGAGTGTTTGATAGAGATCGTCACGCGTCTGTGATGGTGACGTCTTCGCGAGGGTTTCCATTATCTGGTTCGCCAGCGATAAGGTCGTGACTTCGGTGAGCATGTGATCGGACGTAAGAGCCAGTTCTTTCAGGTCGGTACGTCGAGTGTCAAGGTTGCGCTTCGAATCGTTGGGGTCAATCTGCCTGATCGCCGTCTCATAGATCTGCATGAGGTAGCGGGCAGGCGAGAGCTTTGATTGCAGCGAGTCTGGATCGCAAAACTCGCCTGTCTCGACGGGCAGGTTCTGGAGTTCCGGATCAGGCTCATGGAAGTGGGGCGACGCCTGCGTGGTGGGGTCATAGCTGACCCATGCATCGCGCAGGGCTGCGCGCACCGTCGAGGCGGCCTGCACGATCTCGTCGCGCCACGGCACCAGATCCGCCGGCAGGGCCTGCGTGGATACCAGGGTGGCCGCCTCCTGCACGCTTATGTCACCCGCTTCGGCCAGTGCTTCGCGCAGGGGTTCGCTGAGATACCGGGCCTCAAGATGTTTTTCGAGTGTACTCATGATCGCACTCCGTCACTTACCGGGTGAGTTAGCTTCTGGTGCCAGCCTTATACGGGGCGGGAAACCTTCGTTGATTCGTTGATTCGTTGATTCGTTGATTCGTTGATTCGTTGATTCGTTGCCGAATCGATCTGGCGGGTGACGTGCGCGTCCAGTGGCTGCGTCGCTGCGGTTTATCGTGCGCCCACGGCACCGCGCACCCTGGCAGCGGGCAGCAGCTGTGCGTGTGGCTAGGGGAGTCACAGCTGGTTCTCCCGATCGGTGTGCGGTGGATGGGGTTCTACGTCGAGCACCTCATATAGCGTATCGTTCTCGTCTTCCTCGACGTTGAACCACGGGTAATAGCGGATCCGGTGCCGGAAGCCGAGTACGGTGAGCCGCTCCCGCCACCGGCCTAGCGGGTCGTACGCGTAGGTGTCCGCATAGCCCCAATTCACCATGTCGAGGTCATCGACATAGCGGGGCTGATCCAGAAAGTACGGTTGATAGACCCGTACCGGCTCTGCCTTTTCGTTGTAGATCACCCGGCCGGACACGGCCCAGCGAGGCTCGGTCCCGGTGTTGGAGATCTGCGGCTGGCCGTTCGCGTCGAGTACGAACCGTCCCTGGTCATCGACCACATAGGCGGGGCCCGGCTCAACTTTTTGCTTGGTCTGCAAGGCGCGGCCGAATCCGTCGCTTAGGGACAGCGTGATGGGAATCTGCTTCTCCGGCGTTCCAGGATAGCGGTCCGCGCTCAGGGTGGCGGCTTGCACCGGGCTTTGGGGAATCTGTCGCAACAGGGTCTGCACGGCGGGCGGGATGCCAAGCAAGGGGAGGTTCTGGCGGGCCCAGACGTGTCCGCGGGTCAGGATGTGGCCGCTCGCGGTGATCAGGTGGGCGTGCTGCAGGGCTTGCCAGAGCGCGGGAATCTGATCGGTGGACACATGCACGGCCAGCTGTGTCGAGGTGATCCGACCCGTCCAGCAGTACAAGTCATACAAGCAGACCGAGGCGGCATCTTGCAGCGCACCGGCCGGATCGGCCAAGGCCGCCTCGATCGAGCTCAGCGCCGCCACGTTGGGGTCGAACGTGTTGAGCGGCGCAAACCCGACAGTACGGGGCGTGTCCTCCTCGTCCAGTTCGTTGCCATGGAGTGACGAAGTGACGACACGCCCGAGCGCATCGAACCGCACTTCCTGCACGCTCTGATTCGGATCCGTGGTCTGTAAGGGCTCCAGAAAACGATAGTCGTACAGTGCCGTAGTCCGGTTGCCGAGTGCATCGGTGACCGAGCTCACGACGCACGTGTGGGGATCGTAGGTGAACTGTTGTGCGCCCACGATGAGGGAGCTTTGTGTGCTGCGCGGTCGATAAAACGGCAGCCACAAGTTCGCTTGGTCGACGTAGGTCGCGTAGTCATGGGGCACCCCCCAGATCGGCGCCTCATTGGCACCGGGTTCGACCAGGACCGTCGGCGCCTGACGGTAGCCCGCTTGGTCCAGCATCGCTTCCAGATTGGGAAGCGTGTCGAGTGCCGCCAGCGCTGTCTCGTCGAGTTCGGCTACCTCGACATGGTGGACCAGCGCCAGTGGAGGGGGCGCGCTATCCACGGGCTGCACCTCAGCCCCGTCTTTATCGAAGTAGTACGTCACGCGCTGACCCGCAAACACGCGCGTCTGCGGGGTGCCCAGGATCCCATTGGACTCGCGCAATGCCTCGTGGCTCAGGCCCGTCGTGGTCACGGGATAATAATTGTCACGGCCTGACGGGTCGGTGATCACATTCTGGCGTTGCTCGAATGGCAGACCCAGACGCCACACCTGCGGATCGTCGAGATGATGGACCCGCTGGCGCTCTTCGTTCAGCCTCAGTGCA
>CAYNGZ010000118.1:0-2086 GCA_964396695.1 uncultured Pseudomonas sp. | reverse complement strand
TCATGGCTCGCCTGCCACCAGGCATCCGGCAGATCCGGTGCGTACGGATTGGTAGCGGACTTCGGACGACGAGGGTAATGGATCGTGACGCTTCGCAGCGGCAAGCCATAGGAATCCACCTGAACCGCGATGTTGTGCTGCACAGCGGGGTCATGCGCAATGCGCTCGTAGTTCACGCTTAACTGTTCCAGCGGCATCGGCAGACTCACGCAATCGGTGCCAGCCGCTGCTGCGGGCTGCACCAGCCTGACCTGATAACGCCAGGCCTGGACGGCAAACGGAATCGCGCGGTCGCGCTGATTCAGGGCATTGTAGGTTTCGATGCGCAGCGGGCAACCCTTGAGCGCCCGGTTCAATTGCGCCCGGGTGGCATCCAGAACCTCATCGGACAACAGTTCGTCGTGTCCGGTCCGCGGGTCGAGCGTGGTGAACCTGACAGGGCCAAGTGTGAACAGGGCATCGTCCTGATACGGTGCAGGAACGCCTGCGGTGGCCACATGTTCCTGTCCCGTGTGGTACCACTGGCGTGTCAGGGCGGGCGTGGCATAGTTCAGTCCTTCGGAGGTTCGATCGATGGCACTGACCAAATCCAGATGCTCGACCAATCCAAAGCCGCGAAACTCCCGCTCCAGGCCCGCATAAACGCCGTGCCGATAACGGTAGAGATCGGTCAGGGTATTGCCGGTGATTTCATCGGTGATGACCGTGCGGGATAACACGGAAAGCGAGAACGGAAGTCTGCACACGCTCGCCGGTTCATCCTGCTTTTCGTCCAGCCACTCTTGAGCGGAGCTGCGAAAGGTTAGGGTAGTCGACGCTCCGAGGTTATTGCTGACGGTGTACAGCAGATAGGGCTTGTGTTCGGCAAAGGCGAAGCGCCAATGCCGCGGTTTGGGCGTGACTACAGAGAGGACGAGGTCGCTTGTGCCGGTCCCGTCCAGGTCGGCAAAGCTGATCTGGCTCAGGCTGTCGAAACGCACGCCGGCTGGCAGGGGGAGCACTTGCGGTTCGGCATCGAAACCGTTGCCGCAGCGGTTCAGGAAGATCAGGATGCGATCCGATTCAGCGTAAACGAGATCGGACGCACCTGATCCGTCCAGATCCGCGAGAAACACGCGATTCGGGTTAAAAGTCCGTGCGTCGAACGGTAGGCTCGCAAGCCGAAGGGGGGAGCCAAAGTGACCGCCGCCCAAATTCGGCCAGCACTCGAGGCAGTCATGCCGGATGCGCACGAGATGTTGCTGGCCGGATCCCAGCACATCACTGAATGCGACCAACGTGGCCGGATCCAGGCCCGCCGGCAGAGGTCCGGCGGCGGACTGAATCACGGTAAAGCTGGTCCCGAAACCGGCTTCGCGCTCATTCGGATAGATGCGGACGCTATTTGGGCTGAGCAGCGCCAGATCCATCAATCCGCCGCCCCGAGCATCGACGAACTGCGCCGCAGGGTGGAAAAACTCTGTAGGCAAGGCTGGCCAGGGTACAAAGTGCGACCACTGGCGATCCGGGCCGAGGCTGAAGTATCCGTTCAGCGCGGGCTGTAAGATCAGCCAGTCGAGTTGACCATCGCCGGTGAGGTCCATCATCAGCCTGCTGACCTCCGGCTGGAGGGCGGGGAGGCTGGGCAGCGCTTCCCAGGGACTGTAAGTAATCCCGTCTGGTAGCGCGTACGGGTCACGCTGCGGGGCCTGGTAGCGCCAATCGCTGCCCTCTTTGTACAGAATGCCGGGGAGCCCCTCGCCATACAGGTCCACAAGCTGGTAGGGTCGGCCGTCGTTCCAGCCGGCGAACGCCGGTAGAGGTTGATAACCGTCCGCGGACAGTGCCGGAGCAAACGACATATAGGTCAGCTCGAGAGGCGGCATGGACAGCATCGTGCCGTCACGCTCATAGGCGAGTGTCTGGGCGACGATCAGTTGGCTGACGTACGGAGTCTGGTCATAGGTGAACAGCATGCGCCGCACGAGGGTGCAGGGTTCGGTCAGTTCATCAGGGAAGTGATGGAACATCAGCACCTGATGCCACAGGCGGGGTGTGCGAACCTCTAAGCCGAGCGAATAATCCGAAACGGCGCTCGCAAGGCATG
>CAYNGZ010000117.1:0-14983 GCA_964396695.1 uncultured Pseudomonas sp. | reverse complement strand
TGAACCGGCTGCCAAGCCTTCTCTGCATTAAGTCTCTGGACAGGGAGCTCCGTCTGCCCATGATTCATATCCCGAAAGCGGAATACGCCCGGCGCCGCAAGGTCCTGATGGCGCAGATGGAGCCTAACAGCATCGCGATCTTGCCGGCCGCCGCCGTGGCGATCCGCAATCGCGATGTCGAGCATGTCTATCGCCAGGACAGCGATTTCCAGTACCTGAGCGGCTTTCCCGAGCCCCAGGCGGTGATCGTGCTGATACCCGGCCGGCCCCATGGCGAGTACCTGCTGTTCTGCCGCGAACGCAACGTCGAACGCGAGCTCTGGGACGGCCTGCGCGCCGGCCAGGAAGGCGCGATGCGTGACTTCGGCGCCGACGACGCTTTTCCCATCAACGATATCGACGACATTCTCCCGGGCCTGATCGAGGGGCGCGACCGGGTCTATTCGGCCATGGGCAGCAACCCGGAGTTCGACCGGCACCTGATGGAGTGGATCAACGTGATCCGTTCCAAGGCTCACCTCGGCGCGCAACCGCCGAACGAATTCGTTGCCCTGGATCATCTGCTGCACGACATGCGCCTGTATAAATCGGCGGCGGAAGTGAAGGTGATGCGCGAGGCCGCACGGATTTCCGCGCAGGCCCACATTCGCGCCATGCAGGCCAGCCGTGCCGGTTTGCATGAGTTCAGCCTGGAAGCCGAACTCGATTACGAGTTTCGCAAGGGCGGGGCGAAAATGCCGGCCTATGGTTCGATCGTCGCCGCCGGGCGTAACAGCTGCATCCTGCATTACCAGCAGAATGACGCGCTGCTTAAGGACGGCGATCTGGTGTTGATCGATGCCGGTTGCGAGATCGACTGCTACGCCAGCGACATCACCCGCACCTGGCCGATCAACGGCAAGTATTCGCCGGAACAGAAGGCGATCTACGAGTTGGTGCTGGCGTCGCAGGAAGCCGCGTTTGCGCAGATTGCCCCCAACAAGCACTGGAACCAGGCCCATGAGGCGACGGTTCAGGTGATTACCGCCGGGCTGGTGAAGCTCGGTTTGTTGCAGGGCGAGGTCGATGAATTGATCGCCAGCGAAGCCTACAAGGCGTTTTACATGCACCGCGCCGGTCACTGGCTGGGCATGGATGTGCATGACGTCGGCGAGTACAAGGTCGGCGGTGAATGGCGGGTGCTGGAAGTCGGCATGGCGTTGACCGTCGAACCGGGCATTTACATTGCCCCGGACAATCTGAACGTGGCGAAGAAATGGCGCGGCATTGGCGTGCGCATCGAGGATGACGTGGTGGTAACCAGACAGGGCTGTGAAATCCTGACCAACGGCGTGCCGAAAACGGTCGCCGAGATCGAGGCCTTGATGGCCGCTGCACGGACCCAGGCGGCATGAACCGAGTCAATCTGGCAATCATCGGTGGCGGCCTGGTGGGCGCGAGCCTGGCGTTGGCCTTGCAAGCCGGAGCCCGTGCCCGCGGCTGGAAGATCGTGCTGATCGAACCGTTCGCCCCCGGCGACACCTACCAGCCAAGCTACGATGCGCGCTCTTCAGCGCTGTCCTTCGGCGCCCGGCAAATTTATCAACGGTTGGGCCTGTGGCAGGCCATCTCCCGCCGCGCCGAGCCGATCAAACAGATCCATGTCTCCGACCGTGGGCGCTTCTCGACCGCGCGACTGTCGGCCATGGAAGAGGGTGTTCCAGCGCTGGGCTATGTGGTGGAAAACGCCTGGCTGGGCCAATGCCTCTGGCAGGGGATGGACAAGGATGTAGTCAGCTGGCGCTGCCCGGCTGAAGTCACGCGGATGGAACCGCTGGAAGACGGCTATCGCCTGACCCTCAACGATGAAACCAGCCTTGAATGCGACCTCGCGGTGCTGGCTGATGGCGGCCGTTCGGGCTTGCGCGAGCAACTGGGGATCGGCGTCAAAAAGCGCCCGTACAATCAAAGTGCGTTGATCGCCAACATCACCCCGAGCGTTGCCCACAACGGCATGGCATTCGAGCGCTTCACCGATGATGGCCCGATGGCCCTGCTGCCGCTGCCGGAAAACCGCTGCGCGCTGGTCTGGACTCGCCTGGGCATGGACGCGCAGCGTCTGGCGGCACTCGATGAGCGCAGCTTCCTCAGTGAGTTGCAGGGCGTGTTCGGCTATCGCCTCGGTACCCTCAAGCAGGTCGGTGCGCGGAATCTATACCCGTTGTCGCTGATTGAAGCCGAAGAGCAGGTGCGTCCGCATCTGGCCGTGCTGGGCAACGCGGCCCACAGCCTGCACCCGATTGCCGGCCAGGGTTTCAACCTGTCGCTGCGTGACGCCCAGGCCTTGGCCGAAGCACTGCTCGCCAGCGAGGGAGCACCAGGCGACTTTGCAACCTTGCAGGCTTACCGTGAACGCCAGCGCCTGGACCAGAACCTCACCGTAGGCTTCTCCGATCAGGTCACCCGGTTGTTCGGCAGTACCCAGCCGCTGGTTTCGCTGGGTCGCAACATCGGCCTGTTGGGCCTCGATCTGTTGCCGCCGGCCAAACGCTGGTTCGCCCGGCAAGCCATGGGGTTGGGAACACGCGCCGATGGTTAAGTGGTTACCCCGGCGTTTCGCTATTCAAGACGGCGCCGGCACCTTGGTCGATAAATCCCTTTACGTGCGGCTCACGCCGCAAGCGAGACAGGCTTAAAGCATGGAAATGCGCGCAGATCTGCTGATTGTCGGGGCCGGAATGGTCGGGAGCGCGCTGGCGCTGGCGTTGCAGAACAGCGGGCTGGAAGTCCTGCTGCTCGACGGCAGCCCCATGAGTGTCAAACCCTTCGATGCGCAGTCGGCATTCGAGCCTCGAGTGAGCGCCTTGTCGGCCGCCAGTCAGCGGATCCTTGAGCGTCTGGGCGTGTGGGACGGTATCGTCAGCCGACGCAGCAGTCCTTATACCGACATGCAGGTCTGGGATGGCAGCGGCACCGGGCAGATTCATTTCTCGGCCACCAGCGTCCACGCCGAGGCACTCGGGCATATCGTCGAGAACCGGGTGGTTCAGGACGCCCTGCTCGATCGCCTGCACGACTGCGATTTGGGTCTGCTGGCCAATGCCCGCCTGGAGCAGATGCGCCGTTCCGGCGACGACTGGCTGCTGACCCTGGCCGACGGCCGCACGCTGCGCGCACCGCTGGTGATCGCCGCTGACGGCGCCAACTCGGCGGTGCGTCGTCTTACCGGTGTTGCGACCCGCGAGTGGGATTACCTGCATCACGCCATCGTCACCAGCGTTCGCAGTACGTTGGCACATCAGAAGACGGCCTGGCAGCGTTTTACCGACCACGGTCCGCTGGCGTTCCTGCCCTTGGAACGTGACGGTCAGCAAGACTGGTGTTCGATCGTCTGGTCGACCACCCCGAGCGAAGCCGAGCGCCTGATGGCGCTGGACGACGAAGGTTTTTGTCGTGAGCTGGAGCGTGCCTTCGAAGGGCGCCTGGGCAACGTACTGAGCGCCGACCCGCGACTCTGCGTGCCACTGCGTCAGCGTCACGCCAAGCGCTATGTGGCTGAAGGCCTGGCGTTGATCGGCGATGCGGCTCACACCATTCACCCGCTGGCCGGGCAGGGCGTCAACCTTGGCTTCCTCGATGCGGCGGTTCTGGCCGAGGTGCTGTTGCACGCGGCCAGCCGTAACGAGCGACTGGCGGATGTGAAAGTCCTCAGCCGCTACGAGCGCCGGCGCATGCCCCACAACCTGGCGTTGATGGCGGCGATGGAAGGTTTTGAGCGCTTGTTCCAGGCCGACCCTTTGCCACTGCGCTGGTTGCGCAACACCGGGCTGAAGATGGTCGACCAGATGCCCGAAGCCAAGGCACTGTTTGTGCGCCAGGCGTTGGGGCTGATCGGGGACCTACCGGAATTGGCCAAGGCCTGAAATTCTTTGTGAGGCTGATGGCCCCTTCGCGAGCAAGCCCGCTTGTGTCTTACACAGGATTTAGACTGAGGATGAGAGCGATGAGTGGCACATTCACCATCAATCCGCGGTTGCGCAACATCCGGTAACTCCTCCGGGGCGGGATCGGTTGAGAAGCTAAATGTGAGTCCTTATCATTTCGGCTCATTTTTGAGATCGAGAGACCGCTCCCATGTTGGCACCGAAACGTCTACTGACAGCCCTCGCCCTGACCCTGATTGGCACCACTGCCCAGGCCGCTGACGAGGTGGTGGTCTACTCCTCGCGTATCGACGAGCTGATCAAGCCGGTCTTCGATGTCTACACCCAGAAAACCGGCGTGAAGGTGAAATTCATCACCGACAAGGAAGCGCCGCTGATGCAGCGCATCAAGGCTGAAGGCCAGAACGCTACCGCCGACCTGCTGCTGACCGTCGATGCCGGTAACCTCTGGCAAGCCGAGCAAATGGGCATCCTGCAGCCGTTCACTTCCAAAGTGATCGATACCAACATTCCACTGCAATACCGCGCCGCCTCCCACGCCTGGACCGGTCTGAGCCTGCGGGCCCGGACGCTGGCTTATTCCACCGAGCGGGTAAAACCTGCGGAACTGAGCACTTACGAAGCCCTGGCCGACAAACAGTGGGAAGGCCGCCTGTGCCTGCGTACCGCGAAGAAGGTCTACAACCAGTCGTTGACCGCGACGATGATCGAAACCCATGGTGCAGCCAAGACCGAAGAAATCATCAAGGGCTGGGTCGCCAACCTCGCTACCGATGTCTTCTCCGATGACACCGCAGTACTGGAAGCGATCAGCGCCGGGCAATGCGATGTCGGTATCGTCAACACGTACTACTACGGCCGTCTGCACAATCAGAAGCCGGATCTGCCGGTCAAACTGTTCTGGCCGAACCAGGCTGACCGCGGCGTACACGTGAACCTGTCGGGCATTGGCCTGACCAAGCACGCCCCGCACCCGGAAGCCGCCAAGGCCCTGGTGGAGTGGATGACCACACCTGAAGCGCAAAAGATCTTTGCCGACGTCAACCAGGAATTCCCGGCCAACCCGACGGTGAAACCGTCCGCTGAAGTCGAAGCCTGGGGTACGTTCATCCCGGACACCCTGCCGGTTGAAGTGGCTGGCCTGCGTCAGGCTGAAGCCATTCGCCTGATGGACCGTGCCGGCTGGAACTGAGTTTGCGACGTTAAAGATCAAAAGATCGCAGCCTTCGGCAGCTCCTACAGAGGGAACACAAACCCCGCGTAGGAGCTGCCGCAGGCTGCGATCTTTTTGCGTGATTCATCCCAGAGAGTTGATCCTTGGCCCATCCCGCCCAACGCCGTTGGTATCCGCTGGTTTTCGTCGTTGCCTCCCTGGTGCTGCTACCCCTGAGCGTGTTGCTGCTGTCGTGGCAAACCGTCGACCTGCAGATCTGGTCGCACCTGTGGGATACCCAGATGCCGCGCCTGCTGGGCAACACCCTGACGCTGATCCTCGGCGTCGGGGTGGGCGTCACGCTGCTGGGCGTGAGCCTGGCGTGGCTGACCAGCCTCTGCGAGTTTCCTGGGCGACGCTGGCTGGACTGGGCACTGATGCTGCCGTTTGCGATCCCGGCGTATGTGCTGGCGTTTGTCTTCGTCGGGTTGCTGGATTTCGCAGGCCCCGTGCAAACCCTGCTGCGCGAAGGGTTCGGCAGCGGCCTGCGGCTGCCGCGCGTGCGCTCCACCGGTGGGGTGATTCTGGTATTGGTGCTGGTGTTCTATCCCTACGTCTACCTGCTGGCACGCAGCGCCTTTCTGGCTCAGGGCAAAGGCTTGATGGAGGCTGCGCGCGTGCTTGGCCAATCACCGTGGCAAGCATTCTGGCGTGTGGCGCTGCCGATGGCGCGACCGGCGATTGGTGCCGGTGTGGCCCTGGCGTTGATGGAGACGCTGGCGGACTTCGGGGCGGTGTCGGTGTTCAACTTCGACACCTTCACCACGGCGATCTACAAAACCTGGTACGGCTTCTTCAGTCTGTCGAGTGCCGCACAACTGGCCAGCCTGTTGCTGTTGGTCGTGATGCTGCTGCTTTACGGCGAGCGTCGTGCTCGCGGTGCCAGCCGGGCGAGTAACGAGCGGCCTCGGGGCAAGGCGCTTTATCACCTGCGCGGGCTCAAGGCTGTGGCCGCCAGCAGTTGGTGCGGGCTGGTGTTTGCCTGCGCGTTTGTCATTCCCTTGCTGCAACTGCTGGCGTGGTTCTGGCAGCGCGGGCGTTTTGACCTGGATGAGCGTTACGTCGGGCTGATCACGCATACGTTGTACCTGGGCTCCATGGCCGCGCTGATCACCGTCAGCGTCGCGCTGCTGCTGGCATTCGCCCGGCGCCTGGCACCGACCCGGACGATTCGCTCCGGGGTCAGCCTGGCCAACATCGGCTACGCCTTGCCCGGCTCGGTGCTGGCGGTCTCGATCATGCTGGCGTTCAGTTACCTGGACCGCGAACTGGTGGTGCCGCTGTCGGGCTGGCTCGGCGGTGCAGGCAAGCCGTTGCTATTGGGCAGCTTGTCGGCGTTACTGCTGGCGTATCTGGTGCGGTTCATCGCGGTGGCTTACGGGCCGCTGGAAAACAGCCTGGCGCGGATCCGTCCGTCGTTGCCGGAAGCTAGCCGCAGTTTGGGTGTCAGTGGGCCACGACTTTTTTTTAAAGTGTATCTGCCGCTGTTGCTGCCCGGCACTCTAAGCGCAGCATTGCTGGTGTTCGTCGATGTGCTCAAGGAAATGCCCGCGACCTTGCTGATGCGCCCGTTCGGCTGGGACACGCTGGCGGTGCGGATCTTCGAAATGACCAGTGAAGGCGAGTGGGCGCGGGCCTCATTACCCGCACTGACGCTGATTCTGGTGGGCCTGTTGCCGGTCATCGGGCTGATCCGACGCTCGGCACATCGAAACGGCTAGGTGCCAGTCCTACACCTTGCGGCTACAATGCGCGGCATTCGGTGCGGATCGTCCTTCAGACCGGGTCGCTGAAATTGGCTGAAAGCTTTCTATTTCAAGGTTTTAAGCCATACAGCGCCTGTCCGTACCTTCGCCACGCCCGGAAGGAGAAACCCATGGGACAGCGTACGCCTCTGTATGACCTTCATCTCGCACTCGGCGCGAAGATGGTCGATTTTGGCGGTTGGGATATGCCACTGCATTACGGCTCGCAAGTCGAGGAGCACCATGAGGTGCGCCGCGATTGTGGGGTTTTCGATGTATCCCATATGACCGTGATCGATGTCAGCGGCCCTCAGGCCAAGGCCTGGCTCCAGCATTTGCTGGCCAATGACGTCGAACGCCTGCACAGCGTCGGCCGTGCCTTGTACAGCAGCATGCTCAATGAACGAGGCGGGGTGGTCGACGACATGATCGTCTATCGCCTGGAAGACGCTTACCGTCTGGTGGTGAACGCTGCCACCCGCGATCAGGACATCGCCTGGATGCAGGCCCGACTCGGCGACTATCAGGTGCAACTGCACGAGCGCAGCGAGCTGGCGATGCTGGCGATTCAAGGTCCGCAGGCGCGACAAAAGATCGCCGAACTGGTGAGCCAGTCCCGTGGCGCGCTGATCCAGCAACTCAAACCGTTCGAAGGGCAGTGTGACGGCGACTGGTTCATCGCCCGTACCGGTTACACCGGCGAAGACGGCCTGGAAATTGCCTTGCCGGCCGATCAGGCGCCGGGGTTCTTCAACGATCTGGTCGGCGCGGGCATATCGCCCATTGGCCTCGGCGCCCGTGACACGCTGCGTCTTGAGGCCGGCATGAACCTCTACGGTCAGGACATTCATCAGGATGTCTCACCGCTGGCGTCCAATATGGCCTGGAGCATCGCCTGGGAGCCGGCCTCTCGTCAGTTCATCGGCCGGGCGGCGCTGGAGGCTGAACGGGCGGCAGGCGTGAAGCACAAACTGGTCGGTCTGGTGCTTGAAGAACGCGGGGTTTTACGCGCCCATCAGGTGGTTCGAATCGCGGATGTTGGCGAAGGGGAGATCACCAGTGGTAGTTTCTCTCCTACGCTTAGCAAATCGATTGCCCTGGCACGGGTGCCGATGGCAACCGCCGACCGGGCAGAAGTGGAAATTCGTGGCAAGTGGTACCCGGTTCGGGTGGTCAAACCGACCTTCGTACGTCATGGCAAAACCTTGATCTAACTTTTCTGGCGGGCCAACACCGCTGATATTTCTTCTTGAGGACACAGAACATGAGCGAAATCCCTGTCGACCTGCGTTATGCCGAAAGTCACGAATGGGCCCGTCTGGATGAAGATGGTGGCGTAAAAGTGGGTATTTCCGACCATGCTCAGGAAGCCTTGGGTGATGTCGTGTTCGTTGAGCTGCCGGAAATCGGCAAGGTCTTCGCTGCCGGTGATGCTGCGGGCGTCGTCGAGTCGGTCAAGGCCGCTTCGGATATCTACTCTCCGGTTTCCGGTAAGGTCATTGCCGTGAACGAAGAGTTGGCCAACAGCCCGGAACTGGTCAACAGCGCCCCCTATGACAGCTGGTTCTTCAAACTCGAGCCAACGGATACCTCCGAGCTGGACAAGTTGCTCGACCCCACTGGCTACAAGAACGCCATCGGCGAGTAATGCTCGCCCCGTAGGAGCTGCCGCAGGCTGCGATCTTTGTTCAGACGATCAAAAGATCAAAAGATCAAAAGATCAAAAGATCAAAAGATCAAAAGATCGCAGGCTTCGCCAGCTCCTACAAAAGCGGAAGAGCGCCGCGTTTCCCTTATTGGGGGGCGCGGCGTTTTTCGTTTATTGCAGCGTGTAAGTTATAAGTAACTTAGTGGCTGGTTCGACGGGCTGCTAATGTGGCCTGCATCACCGCGTGATCTACTCTGACGTGAAGGGCTATAACTTCGTCAGCTGTAAGGCGCATTGCCGGTTCGCCAGATACCCAGGTGCCACTGTTCGTGAAAGTGACCGTTTGGGTTTCTCCGTCGTTTACGGTGACGACATAAACATTGGATGCACTACTGGGGATTAATGAGCCCGCCACCTGGGTTGGACCGAACCATAGCTGAAAGTCATTTTTTGGTGTCAGGGTCGTTGGACTGGTATCCATGCCAGTTGAACTCACCCAGATACTTTGTCCTGTGGAGTCCAGTAATATTGCGCGAGGAAAGGCGGGCAGTTGATTGTTGATTAAAATATCGCCTGGTATACCGCCATTCTGTGCGGGGCTGAATACGCCATATTGATTCAGTGTCGTTTTTTGACCGGTATTGATAGGCAGATTTTTTCCGCCTGAGGTGAAGTTTATATCGCCTTCCTGCAACGGGGTGTTGGTGAAATTTACCATGTAAGAGTTGCTGGCGATGTCGAAGGTGTTCTTGTATTGATAGGTCGGTTGGCCTGTCTTTGGAAGTGGGGCTTTTGCCAGCCAGATGACCGTGAACGTGCTATTTACTTTTTTGGCCAGGTAGAGGCTGTAGTTGTTGGTCTTTTGTGCAATCAATTGCTCCTCTTCAATATAAACAACAATAGTTTGAGTGCCCATGATTGATCTCCCATTCATCCTGTGGGTGATTGCAGGGGGATTGCGAATCCACCTGACCCGACTCGACTGTGGCCTCGAGGCTCTCAATAAAAAACCCTGTAGATCATCCAGGATATACAGGGTTTTTATTGGCCCAAGAAACGCCGGCGTGCTGAAGGCTGTCAACGGCATGCAGACTGTTCACACTTCAGCATCGCCGACGATGTTTGATCAGCCTGCTGGCTAGGCAGATTCTTTGATCCCGAGCCTGGCGTGAAGTGCCTTGACTTCTGTGGCGCTCAGCTTGTCGGCTGGCTCGCCATTTACCCAGGTGCCCTGATTGGTAAAGGTGATGGTGATGCTTTGCCCATCGACCATTTTCTGTACAGTCGCGTTAGACAGGTTTTGGGCAATTAATGAGCCTGTTTCCTGACGATTGCCAAACCACAGTTGGTATTCACTTTTCGGTGTCAGCGTCGCGGTGCCAATGTTCATGCCGCTCGCACGGTTTACCCAGATATTTTTTCCCGTGGCATCCAGCAGGATCTCATGTGGATTGCCTTGTAATTTGTTGTTAATGACAATATCCGATGGGGTGGTGTCATTTCTTGGCGGTGAAAATACACCGTTTGCATCCAGTATGGTTGACTGGCCTGTGCTGATTGCCTGATTTTTTCCGCCAGAGGTGAAGGTAACATCACCCTGTTTTACGGGGTCGTTTGTATAGTTGACCATGAACGATGGAGTCGCAATGTCGAAGATATTTTTGTATTGATAGCTAGGGTTTTTGACGGTGGCTACGGGTCCTTTCGATTGCCAGATAACGGTGAAGTCGTCGTTTACCTTTTTTGCCAGATAGAGACTGTAGTTGTTATTTTTCTGTGCTTCCAATTGATCTTGTTCAATATACAAGGTTATTGTTTGGCTCATTTTTTTGAACTCCATTTCGAAGAGAGTGAAGCGAAAGTTGTGTAACTGCGTAGTGGCGTTTTGTCGTCGCTGCCCAGTCCTCAACAAACATAGCATGCAGATTTTTGGCCTATAGAATGATTGGCTATTGTTGGGTTTTATCTATAGCGATTGTTTTTTTTCAAGGTTGGAGGGTGTTGATTAATCCTGACTCATCATTTATTTGCGCAGGCCATTAGAGAAGGATCTATAGAAAGTCTGAATTTTGACGCAAAGAACCGAGTCAGTGACGGTCCATATATAGCTATCCGTAAGTGTGTTTATAGCGGGAATAAAAAACGCCCAATGCAGTGCATCAGGCGTTTTGAGTGTTGCACGGGTCAGCCTGTTCAAAGACTGGCCAGGTTGGCTCAGGCGTTCTGCAAGACAGCCTTCACCGCAGCGACCGAACGCTCGACGTCGCTTTTGCTCATGGCCGTGAACATCGGCAGCGAAACGATCAGGCGACCGACGCGCTCGGACACCGGGAACATGCCTTCCTTGAAACCGCGTTCGCGGTAAAGGCTCAGCAGGTGAATCGGCGGGTAGTGGTAGCCGATGCCGATGCCCAGTTCCTGCATTTGCTCCATGAACGTCGCGCGGGCCGGTTTGCCGTCCTTGCGCTCTGGCAGTACCAGCTGGAACAAGTGCCAGTTGCTGTTGGTGAAGTCTGCCGGTGGCAGCTGCGCACCGTATTTGGCCTCGAAATCGCTGCCGAAACAGGCGAAGTAATGCTTGGCCAGTTCGCGGCGGTGAGCGGTGATGGCGTCAATATGAGCGAATTGGCCCAGGCCAATGGCGGCCGCCACGTCGGTCATGTTGAACTTGCCGCCCAGCACGTCGACTTCCAGGCCGTCGAAACCGCTGCGGGTAACGCCTTGCAGGCGATATTTCTCGGCCAGCCGTATTTCTTCAGCGTTGTTCAGCACCAGGCAGCCACCTTCCGAGGAGGTGACGTTCTTGTTCGCCTGGAAGCTGAACGACACGAAATCGCCCGTGGCGCCGATGCGCTGACCATTCCAGCTCGAACCCAGTGCCTGGGCGGCGTCTTCGATAATGCGCAGGCCATGCTTCTTCGCGATGGCATACAGGCGGCTCATGTCCACCGGCAGACCGGCCAGGTACACCGGGATGACTGCCTTGGTGCGCGGGGTAATGGCTGCTTCCAGCTGGTCCAGGTCGATGTTGCGAGTTATCGGGTCGAGATCGGCAAAACCCGGGGTGGCGCACACCTCGAGAATCACGTTGGCCGTGGCGACCCAGGAAATCGGCGTGGTGATGACTTCGTCACCGGCACCGATCCCGGCGATGCGCAGGGCGATCTCCATGGTGCAAGTCCCGGAGTTGAACGTACGCACCGGGCGTCCGCCAAAAAACTCCGAGAGCTGGGCTTCGAACGCCTGCACCTTGGGCCCGCTGGTGATCCAGCCGGAGCGCAGGACATCGCCGACAGCGGCAATCGTGGCTTCATCGATAGTAGGTTTGGAAAACGGCAGAAAAGGCAGTTGGCTCATGAGAATCAGTGCACCCGATTGGCTGACGGTAGTTATATGCGCCGCACATGATGAGCCTGATTGAGCAAAGACGCCATGCCGAGTGCGCAGGGGAGCTATGCTGCTGTGATCGAGTCGCATCGACGTTGAGCGCCATTCAAGAGAGAGCCCGTCATGTCCCAGTTGCCATCCTTGAGCCAGTTACGAGACCCGAATGCCTTCCTGCGGCGCCACTTGGGACCGGACACCGCCGAGCAGCAGGCGATGCTCGACAGCCTGGGGCTCGGCAGCCGTGTCGAGCTGATCGAGCAGACGGTGCCGCCGGGCATTCGCCTCAACCGCGACCTGGACTTGCCGCCAGCGCTCGATGAAGAAGCCGCGCTGGCAAAGTTGCGGGGTTATGCCGAACAGAACCAGGTCTGGACCAGCCTGATCGGCATGGGTTACCACGGCACCCTTCTGCCTGCGGTGATCGTGCGCAACGTGCTGGAAAATCCCGGTTGGTACACCGCGTACACCCCGTATCAGCCAGAGATTGCCCAGGGCCGGCTCGAAGCACTGCTCAACTTCCAGCAATTGACCATCGACCTGACGGGCCTGGAACTGGCCAACGCCTCGTTGCTCGATGAAGCCACGGCTGCGGCCGAAGCCATGGCGCTGGCCAAGCGGGTCGCGAAGTCGAAAAGCAATCTGTTCTTCGTTGACGGAAACTGCCATCCACAGACCATTTCCGTGGTGCGGACCCGCGCCGAAGGCTTTGGCTTCGAACTGATCGTCGACGCTGTGGATAACTTGAAGCAGCATCAGGTATTCGGCGCGCTGCTGCAGTATCCCGATACTCACGGTGAAATCCGCGACCTGCGCCCGCTGATCGACCACTTGCATGCCCAGCAGGCGCTGGCCTGCGTGGCGGCTGATCTGCTGAGCCTGTTGCTGCTGACGCCGCCGGGTGAGATGGGTGCCGATGTGGTGTTTGGTTCATCCCAGCGCTTCGGCGTGCCGATGGGGTATGGCGGCCCGCATGCGGCGTTTTTCGCCAGTCGCGATGAATACAAACGGGCGATTCCCGGGCGGATCATCGGCGTTTCGAAAGATGCGCGCGGCAACGTTGCGCTGCGCATGGCCCTGCAAACCCGCGAGCAACATATCCGTCGCGAGAAGGCCAACTCGAACATCTGCACGGCCCAGGTACTGCTGGCCAATATCGCCAGTTTTTACGCGGTCTACCATGGCCCGCAGGGGCTCAAACGCATCGCGCAACGGGTACACCGGCTGACCTGCATTCTCGCCGCCGGGCTTGAACGCAACGGCATCACCCGGCTCAACCAGCATTTCTTCGACACCTTGACCCTGGACGTCGGCGGCAGCCAGACCGCAATCATCGACAGCGCCAAAGCGGCGCAGATCAACCTGCGGATTCTCGGGCGCGGGCAGGTTGGCTTGAGTCTCGACGAGAGCTGCGATGAACGCACGGTGGCGAAGCTGTTTGATGTGTTCCTGGGCGCCGATCATGGACTTGATGTCGCCGAGCTGGATGGCGAACCGCTGGTTTCCGGGATTCCCGACAGCTTGTTGCGGACCACCTCGTATTTGCGCCATCCGGTGTTCAACGCCCACCACAGCGAAACCGAGATGCTGCGCTACCTCAAGCAACTGGAGAACAAGGACCTGGCCCTCAACCAGTCGATGATCCCGCTGGGTTCCTGCACCATGAAACTCAACGCCAGCAGCGAGATGATTCCGATCACCTGGCCAGCATTCGCCAACCTGCATCCCTTTGCGCCGAAAGAGCAGGCGGTGGGCTATTCGTTGATGATCAGCGAACTGGAGAGCTGGCTCTGCGCGATTACCGGTTTTGATGCGATCTGCATGCAGCCCAACTCCGGCGCCCAGGGTGAATACGCCGGGTTGCTGGCGATCCGCAAATACCATGAAAGCCGTCAGCAGGGCGCGCGCGACATCTGCCTGATTCCCGCGTCAGCCCACGGCACCAACCCGGCGTCGGCACAGATGGCCGGGATGCGGGTGGTGATCGTCGACTGCGACGATGCCGGTAACGTCGATCTCGATGACCTGAAAGCCAAGGCGCTGGATGCCGGCGACCAGCTTTCCTGCCTGATGGCCACTTACCCTTCGACCCACGGGGTGTACGAAGAAGGCATCAGCGAAATCTGCGAGGTTATCCACAGCTATGGCGGTCAGGTGTACATGGACGGCGCGAACCTCAATGCGCAGGTCGGGCTGGCCCGGCCGGCGGACATCGGCGCCGACGTTTCGCACATGAACCTGCACAAGACGTTCTGCATTCCCCACGGCGGAGGCGGGCCGGGGATGGGGCCGATTGGCGTGCGTGCGCATTTGGCGCCGTTCGTGGCCAATCACCCGGTGGTGCCGATCGATGGGCCTGATCTGCACAATGGTGCGGTCAGTGCGGCGCCTTGGGGCAGTGCAAGCATTCTGCCGATCAGCTGGATGTACATTGCGATGATGGGGCCGCAATTGGCCGATGCCAGCGAAGTGGCGATTCTCTCGGCCAACTACCTGGCGAAACAATTGTCCGGCGCTTTCCCGGTGCTCTACACCGGGCGCAACGAGCGAGTGGCGCATGAATGCATTCTCGACTTGCGACCGCTCAAGGCGCAGACCGGCATCACTGAAGAGGACGTTGCCAAGCGGCTGATGGATTACGGTTTCCATGCACCGACCATGTCTTTCCCCGTGCCGGGAACGTTAATGGTCGAGCCTACCGAAAGCGAGTCCAAGGCCGAGCTGGATCGCTTTATCAGCGCGATGTTGAGCATTCGCGCAGAAATTGCCGAGGTGCAGAATGGCAATTGGTCTGCCGAGGACAATCCGTTGAAGCGGTCGCCTCATACCTTGGCGGACATTATCGGTATCTGGGATCGGCCCTACAGCATTGAGCAAGCGGTGACTCCGGATATGCATACCAAACTGCATAAATACTGGCCGACGGTGAACCGCGTGGACAATGTTTACGGCGATCGCAACCTGTTCTGTGCCTGCGTGCCGGTGGATGAGTACCGCTGAGCAAGATCAAAAGACCGCAGCCTTCGGCAGCTCTTATGGAACAAAAAATAACTTATTGATTTATATATTA
>CAYNGZ010000116.1:0-15066 GCA_964396695.1 uncultured Pseudomonas sp. | reverse complement strand
GGAAAAGTTTGGGCCCCGTGTCATTGCGACCCGGGGTGGCCTGGGGGGCCACTACCTGGGAAACACAACGATGTCCGGTGGGGAGATCGCCTTCTTGCTCGGCTTCGAAGATCCCAATTCCTTTTATCGCGCTTTCCAGGACTGGACGGGGCAGACGCCTGACAGTGCCCGTCATGCCATGCATCTGAATTGAGGAGCACTGCTGTGTCCATGCGTGCTGATTAACGAAGGAGACCGACAGCCGGGCATGTGGCGCCGTTTGCTTGGAGAGTGGCGCGGATTGCCAGAGAGCTGGCACCGCCGACTGGATACAGTGGATGCCACAAAAGGTGAGCCGAATCCATGGCCGCCATGCTCATCCCCCTCTTGACCAAGGATCCTCGACATGAACTCCAAAGTCGCTCTCGTGACAGGCGCTTCTTCCGGCATCGGCGAAGCCACCGCCCTCAAGTTGAAAGCCCTCGGCTATACGGTGTACGCCGCGGCGCGGCGCGTGGATCGGATGCGCTTGCTGGCCAACGCCGGTGTTCACGTCCTGGCGATGGATGTGACGGATGACACCTCGATGCAGGCGGGCATCAAGGAAATCATCGCCCAGTCGGGGCGTATCGATGTGCTGGTCAACAATGCCGGCTACGGCTCCTATGGGGCCGTGGAGGATGTGCCGCTGGACGAAGCGCGCGCCCAGTTCGACGTCAATGTATTTGGTGCTGTTCGCCTGACCCAACTGGCGCTGCCGCACATGCGTTCGCAGCGCGCGGGCACCATCGTCAACATCACCTCGATGGGCGGCAAGATCCACACGCCGCTGGGCGCCTGGTACCACGGCACAAAGTTCGCGCTGGAGGCGATCAGCGATTGCCTGCGCATGGAGGTGCAGCCTTTCGGAATCGACGTGGTGGTGATCGAACCGGGCGGCATCAAGACCGAGTGGGCCGGTATTGCCGCCGACAAACTGCGTGAAGTCTCCGGTCTGGGGGCCTATGCGGGCCAGGCGCATGCGATGGCCGAAGCAATGGTCGGCGAAGTCAGCCGCAAGCGCCAGTCGCCGCCCGAGCTGATCGCCGACACGATTGCCAGGGCCGTCAGCGCCCGCCGTCCGAAGACGCGCTATGCGGTCGGCTTCGGTGCCAAGCCCATGATCTTTATGCGCCGTCTGCTGTCTGATCGCGCCTTTGACGGATTCATGCGTATGGCCACCGGCATTCCACGCAAGTGAGCCTGATCATTCTGCGCAAGGGGCACTTTACTTGCGCAAAGCCGGAGTCCGTGGCGGAATCATCCGCTTCGTCCCCGTCGCCTCAAACGCCGAAGCCAACCGCAGCAACGTCGAATCGTCATACGCACGCCCGGCAAAGGTAAGCCCGACCGGCATGCCGATGTCCGGCATGACGCCCATCGGCACGGTGACGGTGGGCACGCCGAGGTGGCGGATGGCGAGGTTGCCGTTGGCGACCCAGATGCCGTTGCTCCAGGCGATGTCCGCCGACGTTGGGTTGACATCGGCATTCGCCGGGCCGACGTCGGCGACAGTCGGGAAGAGCACGGCATCGAGGCCGAGCCGGTCCATCCAGTCTTCAAGGTCGATTTTGCGGGTCTGCTCAAGCCCTCGCAGTCCGTCGGGCACCGTGGTGATCTGGTCCCACGGTGTGATGCCGCGCTCGGCCATCCGCACGTATTCGTCCATGCCGGCGGCGAGGTCGCCTTCGCGGTTGGGCAGGGTGCCGGGGTCGTGCGGGAAGATCAGCGGTCCGTCGACGTCGACCAGGCGATTTAATGTCGGATCGCCGTTGGCTTGCAGGAAGTCATCGAACGCCCACGCGGTCAGGTCCCACAACTCATGGTGGAGGAACTCTTTGGAGACGATACCGCGATTGAACACGGTCGGCGCGCCGGGGCGATCGCCTTCGCAATGGGAGACCAGCGGGAAGTCGACGTCGATCACTTCGGCGCCAGCGGCTTCGAGTGCCTGGCGGGCCTGTTTCCAGAGCCCGATCACCGAAGCACGGGTGTTGATGCGCTGCCCGGTCGGGCCACCGATACCCGGTGCTTCAGAGGTGCCGGCTTCAGTGTCGGCGTTGATGTACATCCGCGGAATGCCGAAGCGTTTACCGGCGAGTGCATCGGGATTCGCGGCAAGCGCCAAATAGGACGCGGGACGCACCGAGGCGACGCTCGGAATCGGCACCCAGGGTTGCATCCGCCACAGATCGCCGCGTGTGTCGGGATCTTCGGCCACCACCACGTCGAGCACTTCGAGCAGGTCGGCCATGGTTCTGGCGAACGGCACGACAACGTCCATCGTCGGCGTCAACGGCCAGTTGCCGCGCACCGAGATCACCCCGCGTGACGGCGTGTAGGCGCACAGGCCATTGTTCGAGGCCGGGCCGCGTCCGCTCGACCAGGTTTCTTCCGCGAGGCCGAAGGCCGCGAAGCTGGCGGCGGTGGCAGTACCGGCGCCGTTCGATGAGCCGGAGGCGAAAGGGGCGGTGAGGTAGTCAGCGTTGTACGGGCTTTCTGCCCGGCCGTAGACCCCGCGCTGCATGCCGCCGTTGGCCATGGGCGGCATGTTGGTCTTGCCCAGGCAGATGGCGCCGGCAGCGCGCAGCCGTTCGATGGTGAATGCATCGCGACAGGCCATCAGGTTGGCGAAGGCGGGGCTTCCGGAAGCAGCGGTCAGCCCCTTCACCAGATAACTGTCCTTGGCCGTGTAAGGAATGCCATCGAGCGGCCCCAGCGTCTCGCCTTTGGCCCGCCGGGCATCGGACGCCTGCGCCTCGTTCAGCGCCTCAGGGTTACGCACCACCAACGCGTTAAGGGCGGTGGGCGTGTCGAGGCCGTCGTAGGCATCGATTCGGGCGAGATAGGCCTGCACCAGTTCAACCGCCGTGGTCTGGCCCGATTCGAGCGCGGCACGCAGTTGGGCAATGGAAACCTCGGTGACCTCGATCATGCTGTTTTCTCAAAATGGGTGTTCATGTCGGTTCTCGTGGCACTGTCTTACGCGACAGTATCCGGGTATTCAACCTGAGCATTCTATTGAACACCCAGCCAAAAAGAGCAGAAAAAACCGCAACACAAGACGGGTTTTTTACGATTGACGTCATCAGTCGCGCGCGGGGTGAAGTGTCTTGTGCATTAAGCCTGTCTGTACCGGGCGTGACGGGCGATAATGCCGCGCAATTCTGTATTCAACTTAGCAAAAGAGCCTGCCGTGATGTTCGAGATCAAGCCGTGGAACCCCGAAACCTATCGGCAGCAGACGCGCCGCAGCACCGTGATCATCGCCGTGACCTTCATCCTGCTGGCGATGACGCTGTCCGGCCTGGCCGTCATGCTGTTCGGCGAACCCGGTGGTGACAACTTCCGTTTCAATCTGGGCGGCGTCATTGCCGCCGTCATCGTTAGCGCCGCGCTGATGAAAATCACATTCTGGTCGCAGCCGTGGATGGCGGCGGCGGTTTACGGCTGGCAACTCAAGCGGAGCCTGATGAGCGTCACCAACGTGATGCATCGAGTCACCGACGTGGTGCAGGCCGGCGACCCGAGCGCGATGAAGTTGCTGCGTTTTTATCACCTGGGGCTCACGCAGATGCACCAACTGGACGGCAACACCAGCAGCCTCAGCCAAATGACTCGCGAGATCGATCAGCACAAGGCAAGCATGGAAGCGCTGGGGATCGAGACTGAACAGAATCGGTTGAATCCTGAATGGCTGGCGGCGGTGAAGGCGAAGGAGGCATGAGTTCGATGTTCACGATCACCCATTTTGAAACCCCGTGCTCCGAGCAGATGAATGACCAGATTCTGCAGATGGTCGTCGACTACCTGACCGATATCAGCACGGTGGCGATTGCGCCGAGCAACCTCCTGTTCAACATCTATCAATACGCGATTGGCTACGAGGTTCATCTCTACCTGGAGGCGCTCGGCGGGGCCAAGGGGATTGCTGTCGAGTTGATCGCAGCGATGGACGAAGAGGACCCTTCGAAGGTCATCGGCTTTTTGCTGTATCTGCCGGTCAAGGACGATCCCGAGGCCTGCGGCGTGGCCTATATGGCGGTGCAGGCCAGTCATCGGCGCCGGGGTGTCGCACGGGCAATGGTGCAGGAGATGGTCAGCCGTTACCCGCATGCCGAGCTGACGTGCGCGGTTGGCAAGGTTGGCTGGTTCGAGTCGATGGGGTTTCAGGTGCTGGGTGCGCGCGGGCCTCAGGTGCTGATGAATACCCGTGACCACAGCACCGGCGGTTTGATGGGCGTGCTGGACACCGCGCCGATCTACAGCTCTGTCGAGGTTCGGCAGATCCATACGTATCTGCTGCAAAGACACGGGAAGCGGGCGATGCTCGATGCCGAAAAGCAGCGTGACCGTCATCTGGACCAGATGACGGCCAAAGCCAAGGCCTTTGTTCGGGAGCGTCTTGGGTAGGGGGCGGTGCAACCCTACTTGAACAGTTCAGAATGACTGCCGAGATCAACGAAAGTGATCAAGTCGGAACGTGAGTGCTCGTAGATCATCAAGAAGTCACCACCAATATGGCACTCACGATAACCGCTCCAATCGCCCGTCAAAGCATGATCCAAGTACTCGACCGGTAGTTGCTCCCCCAGAAATAACATGACCATCACCTGACGAACTTCATTCATATCACGGCGTCCGGCCCGTTTGTAACGCTCCCAGGACTTCTTGAATTCCGACGTTTGAGCACACTGTTTTGGCAGTTCAGCGCGCTTTGGCTTTTTCTCCGGTTTCGCCATCAGTGTCCTTCAGCATGTCGTCTATCGAGTCGAACTGTTGGCGAATGCCTCGCGCTTCCATCATGGCGCGGGCAGTTTTTTCCGAAGGGACGCGTACCTCAAACGGGAGCCCCTGAGTTGCAACGACCTGACGGAGAAAAAGACGCATGGCATCACTAATGCTCAGCCCGCAGGCGTTCAAGACTTCGGTGGCACGCATCTTCAGATCCTCATCAATGCGGCAACGCACGTCAGTGGTTTTCAGCAATGCACCCATGGTAATGACCTCATCGTTAATTTGTAGCTACATTGGCGCTACCTCCAGCATTGTGGTTGAGCGTGGCACTTTCGGTCAACGTCGCCTTGATGAGCGGTGTCCAAGCCTATGACCCAGGTTGAACATCGACAGGAATTCTTGCCCAATATTTCAACCGTTTAAGCACACGATGAATATCAGACGGGTCCACGTTGCGTTCGAGAACCGTCCGAGCTCAACGCAGGAAGTTGCTGAGGGGGCTGCGCTCCGTCAGGACACCGATTGCTGAGCAAACCAGTCCACAATATGGCGGGTCGGGTGCAAGGTGCTGGTGGGGTGCAACCCAAGGTCATGCGCCAGGTCACCCGCTTATGGACAAAAGTCATCAGCGGGCTCTGAGTCGGGTCACTCAAGACCCGTCGCGGCAGCCTGACTGAACACCAGCGCCTTCAAGCCACTTTCCGCATCGACATCGGGAAATTCCGGTGGGTTTTCCAGGCGTTGTTCGAAGTGCAGGCTCGGGGCTTCGCGGGTGACGCCGTCGATGAGAAAGTCCGGGCCAAAGGCCGGGTCGTTCATGCAGGCCAGTACGACGCCATGGCTGCTGAGCAGTTCCGGCAGGCGGCGTAATACGCGCTGGTAATCCTTGGTCAGCAGAAAGCTGCCTTTCTGAAAGGAGGGCGGGTCGATGATCACCAGATCGTAAGGCCCGCCGTTGATCACCTTGCCCCAGGACTTGAACAGGTCATGGCCGAGAAAGCTCACTTTGCTCAGGTCGTGTCCGTTCAGCCGGTGATTGTCGCGCCCACGGCTCAGGGCCGCACGGGACATGTCCAGGTTGACCACATGCTCCGCGCCACCCTCGATGGCGGCCACCGAAAACCCGCAGGTGTAGGCGAACAGGTTCAAGACGCGCTTGCCCTGTGCATGGGCCCGCACCCAATTGCGGCCGTAACGCATGTCGAGAAACAGGCCGTTGTTCTGTTTCCTGCCCAGGTCCACGCGATAACGCAGGCCGCCCTCGGTAATCGTCAATTCCTCGAGCGTTTCCCCCAGCAGCCATTCGGTGGTGCTTTGCGGCAGGTAACGGTGTTGCAGCAACAACGTATGAGCGCCGGATGTCTCCCACTCAGGCTGCTGCGTGATGTCCATCAGCACCTGCTTCAATACCTCCAGCTGCACCGGGTCAGGCTCCTTGAACAGCGAGACCAGCACCACGCCCTGCAGCCAGTCGGCGGTCAGTTGTTCCAGACCCGGCCAGCATCGGCCCCGGCCATGGAACAGGCGGCGGGTTTCGTCGGGTGCAGCGGTCAGAGCCGTCAGTAAGTGGTGGCGGAGGGTAGCGAGCGCGTCAGGGTTCATCGGGCGGGGCCGGCAATGTGAAGGGGCGGCATTTTAACCACAATTGCCACGGTTCGGGTTTTGCGCCGCAAGCCGCCGTCAAAGCATTTGCACAAGCGCGGGTACAGATCAACAATGTAGCGGCAGTCAGGCCGCGAGGTTTTCACCCGGTCACGTCGCAGGTCGACACGGAGCGCTCATGAATGATCGTTACACCCGCACGGCGATTTACCTGCACTGGCTGGTGGCACTTGGGTTGATCGGCACCTTCGCACTGGGTTTCTACATGCCCGAGCTTGCACTTTCGCCCACCAAGCTGAAGCTGTATTCGTGGCACAAGTGGGCCGGGGTGACCCTGTTTGTCCTGGTGCTGATACGACTCGGCTGGCGCCTGACCCATCCCGCACCGCCCTTGCCGTCGACGGTACCGGCCCTGTCGCGATTCGCGTCCCATGTCTCGCACGGGGTGATGTACGTGCTGATGATCGCCATCCCGCTCAGCGGCTGGCTGATGAGTTCGGCAAAAGGCTTTCAGACGTCATGGTTTGGCGTCTTGCCGCTGCCGGATCTGCTGCCCAGGGACGCCGCATTGGGCGACCGTCTCAAGGATCTGCACGAGGTGCTCAATTTCATCTTGCTGGCGCTGGTGATCGTCCATACGGGCGCGGCGCTGAAGCACCACTTCATCGACCGCGACGACGTACTGACGCGCATACTGTCGTCAAAACGCAGGCCTGATCCACCGCGCCTCACTCCATGAAGCGGGCTCCCGACCGGATAATCCTATGAACCCTCGATTCCCGCGCTCCATTGCATTGGCTGCCGTCCTTACCTTTGGCACGCTGACCTGTGCCCACGCCGTCCAGTACAAGCAAGTGAACGCGAGCGCCAGCCAGATCAGCTTCACCTATAACCAGATGGGGGCGAGGGTGTATGGCACTTTCGGCAAGTTCGAGGCCAAGATCGATTTTGACTCGGCGAACCCCTCAGCGGCCCGCGCTGCACTCACGATCCAGCTCGACAGCATTGACGCCGGCAGCAGCGACGCCAACAGCGAGTTGCAAAAGCCGGCCTGGTTCAACACGGCAACCTATCCGCAGGCAAAATTTGTATCGAGCAGCGTGACGGCGCTCGGTAACAACCGCTACGAGGTCACTGGCAAGCTTACGCTCAAGGGCCTTACCCGCGAGGTCGGCGCACAAGTCACCTTGAAACCGCAGAGCGCCATCGGTGTGTTCGATGGCGAGTTCATTCTCAAGCGCGCCGACTTCAAGATCGGCGAAGGCGAGTGGGCCGATTTCGGGGTCATTTCCAACGAGATCAACATCAAATTTCGAGTGGTTGCCCCCGAGCAGTGATGCGCCTGAGGCACCCGCATCTCAACAGACCCTTGATAGGGGCAAAGGGCAGTGCTCGAATCAGCGCTTGTCGGCAAATAGTTTCATGGCTTCGGCAAAACATTTCTCGGCGATGGCCGAGCGAGGTTCGGTTTTGCGCATCACCAGACCCAGGGGCGCGAGAACACTGGCATCGGGAAGGTTGATAAAGGCCAGATTCTCGATAGGGTTTTCCAGGCCGCTGTTCAGCGGCATGACAGAGCAGCAAAAACCGTCGTGAATCGCCTGGAACAACTGATACGTCGAATCGGTTTCGAGTATTGGCTGTGGGTCCAGCCCGCGGCTGCGAAAACTCAGATCAATGGATTTGCGATAGTGCATGCCATTGCTGATCATCCCCAACGGCAACTCGGCGGCATCTTCCCAGCTCATTTCCGTTCCTTCGAAATGGAAGTGGCGGGTGTCGTACAGCAAGCCGACGCGGGTCTCTCCCAGTTCGAAAAAATCCAGATAATCCGGGTTCACATGCTCGAGGTAACAGATGCCCAGATCCAGTTGGTTGTTACCTATATCTTCGATGATTCGGTCTGAACTCATGGATGACAGGCTGAATTTGAGCTCCGGGAACGTATGGGAAAGCCCCTGAACGTAGTTGATTGGATTAAAACCGCTGAGCGGCACCAGGCCCAGACGCAAATTGCCGACTAACTGGCCGCGACATGCGGCGGCCTCGGCGAACAGCCCGTCATGCGCGGCGAGCAATGTTCTGGCCCATGCCAGCACGCGTTCACCGGCCTGGGTGAAACCTTCGAAGCGCTGGCCTCGGGTGACCAGTTCCAGACCCAGTTCATCCTCAAGATTGCGCAAGCGCATGGACAGCGTCGGCTGAGTAATGTGGCAGCGCGCAGCCGCCTGCCCGAAGTGTCGAGTCTGTTCCAGGGCGATCAGGAATTTGAGTTGCTTGATGTCCACAATGGCACCTGCTGAGGGATGAATGAGATGTCAGTAGAACAGGTCAGCGTTCTGATTGAAAACACGGAAAGTGGGGTGAGCAAACGATCTCACTGTCCTGTTTGTCAGTCCAATCACACGTATTGAACGACCGATTGGTTGGCTCTATCACGACCGGACTTTATTAGCACAAGTCATCATGGCGGGTGAGAAAGCGTTCGATAGAGGCGCTCGATAAACCGGTTGGCCAGAGTGATTAGACAGTGGCTGTTTTAGCGAATTAGCCTCTGACAATTGCTTTCATTATTGCCTGTCGGAGAATGACATGAGCGTTAAGTCGGATGCGTTATTTGTGCCGTTGAATATTGCTGTGTTGACCGTCAGTGATACCCGTGAATATGCCAACGATACCTCTGGGCAATTGTTGGTCAGTCGATTACTGGAAGCTGGGCACACGCTGAGTGAGCGAAACTTGCTGAAGGATGACCTGTATAAAATCCGCGCGCAGGTAGCCTGCTGGATTGCCGATGAACGTATTCAGGTCGTGCTGATTACCGGAGGCACTGGATTCACCGGGCGTGACAGCACGCCTGAGGCGGTGAGCTGTTTGCTGGATAAGCAGATTGACGGCTTTGGTGAGCTGTTCCGGGCGATTTCTATCCTCGACATTGGCACCTCCACTGTTCAGAGTCGGGCCTTGGCCGGATTGGCCAACGGTACGCTGGTGTGCTGCCTGCCAGGTTCGACAGGTGCCTGTCGAACCGCATGGGAAGGCATTCTTGCCGAGCAGCTGGATGCGCGCCACAGACCGTGCAATTTCGTACCGCACCTCAAGCCTGTGCAAGTCTGCGGGTCGCCTGCCCGACCGGCCGCAGCAGACGCAGCTCAAACTCGAACAGTTGCAACACGCTGCAGACTTGATTCTCACCACCGGTGGCGTGTCCGCAGGTGACGCCGATTGTCTCGGGCAGGTGCTGCGTGAATGCGGTAAGCCGTTGTTCTGGGAATTGTCTATCAAGCCGGGTAAGCCACTGACCGTGGGATACTTTGGCATCGTGCCGGTTATCGGCCTGCCAGGAAATCCGACGTCGGCGCTGGTGACGTTTGGACTGTTGGCCCGGGCGTATGTGTTGCGCATCCAGGGGGTCGACGACGTCACATCATTGAGCTTCCCGATCAGCGTCGGTTTTGACTGGCCTAAAGCGGGAAGCCGCAGGGAATACTTGAGAGCCAGGTTGGAGGCGGGCCGAGCCGTACTCTATCCGAACCAGAGTTCAGGCGTGTTGCTGGGCGCATCCTGGGCTGATGGACTGGTCGAGATTCCAGAGGGCTGTACGCTGCAGGCCGGTGACACGGCGCGGTTTATTCCGTTCTGCGATTTGTTCTAGAGCGCCCCATCCACCCCGACGGGGTGGATTCCTTTTGCTCACTCAACCCCCCGTCACCTGGGGGAAGAAGGCGATCTCATCGAACGCTTCGATGGACGCGTCGAGCGTACATAACTCCTGGTTCAGCGCGCACATCAGGCTGGCTTCGCCGCCATGATCCCGGCGATTCGGGCGACCGCAAACACGTCACCTTTGGGGTGACCGTTTTGCTGGATAAGTTCCAACGTAGCAGGTCGCATACGTATCCAGGCCTGTGCCTGGGCTTCACGGTGGGTCGGATCTTTTTCGCTGACATCGACCATATTGGCTCTGCCCTCGGCATCCAGATGAGTCAGCGCCCCGGAGTCGGGTTGTTTGAATTCGTTCATGTTTATCCTCCACCCCAGCGGGTGCTGAATGAGTAATGGGGGCCAATCAGTCCAGCACGAAGTCCACGGGCTGAAGTATCGGAGGGAGTTCCGTCGCACCCAGGGCGTCCAGCACCTCACGCTCGATGGTGCGCACGATGGCATTGGTTGGAAGGTCGTTTTCATCTCGACCAAAGGGGTCTTCCAGTTCGTCGCCAATGGCATCCAGCCCAAAAAACGTATAACTCACGATTGCGGTGAACACGGGCGTTAACCAGCCCAGTGGCTCGGCCATCGCGAAGGGCAGCAAGATGCAAAATATGTAAATGGTCCTGTGCAACAGGAGTGTGTAAGGGAACGGGAGTGGCGTGCTCTTGATTCGCTCGCAAGTCGTTTGCGTGGTGGTCAGATTGGTCAGGTGATTGGCCATCAGCGTGTAACGCCATTCGTTGATCTCACCGGATTCGGCGAGCGTCGAGCACTGTTGTCCGACTTGGCGCAGGATCCGTTCAGGGATGTTGGGTGTGTTGACTGAGGGCAGCTTGCTAAGCCACGTACTCGCGGCACTGAGTTCGTCTTCTTTGCGCAGCTTGGCGTTAAGCGCATGGGCAAACCCGCAGAGGTCGAGCAATAGCTTTCTGCGTTGCTGTTTGTCCTTGATGACCTGGGTTTCCCGGATCATCGAGCGTACATCCATCACCATCGCACCGAGCGCCTTGCGCGCTTCATACCAGCGGTCGTAGCAGGCGTTGTTGCGAAAATTCATGAAGATTGAAAGTGATAACCCCAAGAGCGTGAAGGGCGTGGCATTCACCTTTGAGAAGTACGCGGGGTGGAGTGTTTCGACCAGGACAATAGCCGAGGCCAGGAGTGTCACCAGAAGGCTTCGCAGCGCGATACGCTTGGCAATCGAGCCTTTGAGTGAAATCAGGACATTGATCAGATTAGGTTTGGCTCTAACGATCATGGGAAACAGCCTTCTAGAGAGTCACGATGTGAAAACGGGGCAGGCTATCCGCCGGTCATGTTCATGAAACGGACCACTTGCACGTCATCATTGAGTTCAAAGTGGTGTCGGTACGGCTTGATTTTCATCGCCTCGATGATTGCCTTCTCCAGGCGCTCCGGCTCTCCCGGATAGCGGCGAAGCACGTCCTTCAGGTCGACGGCATGCTCATTGCCCAGACACAACAGGAGTCGGCCTTCGACGGTTAACCGAACACGATTGCACGTCGCGCAAAAATTGTGGCTGTGGGGCGAGATGAACCCCAGGCGAATATGCGGCGCCTGGGCCAGGCGCCAATAGCGCGAAGGGCCTTGGGTCGATTCCGCGGAGTCGATGAGGGTGTAGCGTTCGGCAATGCGCTCGCGCACCTGCGCGCTTGAAAAGAACGCGCCTGCGCGGCTGTGCTCGCTGATCACGCCCAGTGGCATCTCTTCAATGAAAGAGATGTCCAGGCCGCGATCGATCGCAAAGCCGACAAGATCGTTTATCTCGTGATCGTTGCGGCCTTTCATGACGACACAGTTGAGTTTGGTATGTCGAAAACCTGCTGCGTTCGCTGCGTCGATTCCGGCGATGACGTTAGCCAGATCACCCGTGCGAGTCAGTTCGCGGAAGCGATTGGCGTCCAGGCTGTCGAGGCTGATATTAAGGCGCTTGAGCCCCGCATCGAATAACGGTGCCGCGAGCTTGCCCAACTGTGAGCCGTTTGTGGTCATGCACAGTTCACGCAGTCCCGGCAGCGCAGCAATGCGTTCACACAGCGCTACCACGCCTGGGCGAATCAACGGTTCGCCACCGGTCAGGCGGATTTTTCGAGTGCCCAGGGCCACAAAGCTTTCAGCTAATTGATAGATCTCTTCCAGCGTCAATACGCGCTGTCGCGGCAAGAACTTCATGTCCTCGGCCATGCAATAGACACAGCGGAAATCGCACCGGTCGGTCACGGACATTCTGAGATAGTCGACCCGCCGGGAAAAACCATCCATCAACATTCGATCTGACATCTCAACCTCCATCAGCGGTCCAGGTGCATCAGCCATGGCGCTGGTTTTGGAAAGCCACTGCTCTATAGGGCCTTGTTGAGTCAAGACTAAGGTCATTTAAAGGGGGCGTCTAATCACTATTAACAACCGATTGATCAATGGGATCTATCGAACAAAAAGTGCGGCTGTCTTATGCCGTATTAAACCTATAAATTGTTGATTTGTAGTGACTTTTTTATTGATAGAGCCTGTCGATTGGTTGGTCATTAATTGTGATTAGACAGGCATGTCATACGCAGAATAGGCTGGATTCGTACCCGGAAATTGGGCCGGTAAAGTGAAACAGTTCAAATAACCTGCCACTCAATAAAGTTGCATTTTTGTAGACGCATAAAGACCGCTATTAACAGTGACCTGACATCAGGCTGCCGCCTACGTGCACGTCTTGGAGAAGTATCATGAGCGAAGTTGAACGTTATAAACCGTATAAAGGGGCGGCCGCTGGCTGGGGCGCACTGATTGCTGTGACCCGGAACTGGTTGGGCAGCGAAAACGCGTTCAAGAATATTCGGGCCATGCTCAAGACCAACCAGAACGGCGGATTCGACTGCCCGGGCTGCGCCTGGGGCGAGTCGCCGGAAAACGGCATGGTCAAGTTCTGCGAGAACGGCGCCAAAGCGGTCAACTGGGAAACCACCGGCCGTCTGGGCAAACCGGCGTTCTTCAACAAATACACGGTGTCGTCGCTGGCGGCGCAGAGTGATTACTGGCTCGAATACCAAGGGCGCCTGACGCATCCCATGCGCTATGACGCCTCCGTGGATCGTTACGTCGAAACCAGCTGGGACGATGCGTTTGCCTTGATCGCCAAACACCTGAAAGGGCTGACGTCGCCCGATCAGGCCGAGTTCTACACGTCCGGTCGGGCCAGCAATGAAGCCGCTTACCTGTATCAGCTGTTCGTTCGCGCCTACGGCACCAACAACTTTCCTGACTGTTCGAACATGTGCCACGAAGCGAGCGGCCTGGGCATGGCTGACAGCGTCGGCGTGGGCAAAGGCACGGTGACGTTCGATGATCTGGAGGAAGCCGACGCCATTTTCGTCATCGGCCAGAACCCAGGCACCAATCACCCACGGATGCTCGAGCCACTGCGCGAAGCGGTGAAGCGTGGCGCGCAGGTGGTCTGCTTCAATCCACTGAAAGAGCGGGGGCTGGAGCGCTTCCAGCACCCGCAGCATCCACTGGAAATGCTCATCAACGGCTCCGAACCCACCTCGTCGGCGTACTTTCGTCCGGCATTGGGCGGCGACATGGCCGCTTTTCGCGGCATCGCCAAGTTTCTGTTGCAGTGGGAGCGTGAAGCGCTCGCGAACAACAGCGAGGCGGTGTTCGACCGTGCGTTCATCGCCGAGCACACCTCGGGAATGGATGCCTATCTCGCTGAAGTCGACGCCACGACGTGGGAGCACATCGTCGAACAGTCTGGCTTGTCTCTAGAGGAGATAGAGCTTGCCGCGCGCATGTACCGCAAAGCGAAGCGGGTGATCATGTGTTGGGCGATGGGCGTGACCCAGCACACGCACTCGGTGGTGACCGTCCAGGAGATCATCAATGTGCAGTTGTTGCGTGGCAATATCGGTCGCCCAGGGGCAGGGCTGTCGCCGGTGCGCGGGCACAGTAACGTGCAGGGCGACCGCACCATGGGCATCAACGAACTGGCACCGCCTGAATTTATTGACGCACTG
The DNA here is from genome assembly GCA_964396695.1 of uncultured Pseudomonas sp. GTDB lineage: Bacteria > Pseudomonadota > Gammaproteobacteria > Pseudomonadales > Pseudomonadaceae > Aquipseudomonas. Next base: position 970 of record CAYNGZ010000116.1, on the reverse strand, counting down.
GAAGCACGCTTTGCCTTCAAGGCTCCGCGCCGACACGGTCATAACACGGTAATGGCGATTGCGGCGATGGAAGAGGGGCGCTCGAAAGTGTTTATCGGTCTGGGTGGCAACTTCGCCCAGGCGACCCCCGACAGCCCGCGCACTCATGACGCACTGCGCAACTGCGACCTCACGGTGCATATCTCCACAAAGCTCAATCGCAGCCATCTGGTCACTGGCCGTGAGGCCTTGATTCTGCCGTGCCTGGGGCGTACCGATATCGACATGCAGGAGGAGGGGCCGCAAGGCGTGACAGTGGAAGACACCTTCAGCATGGTGCACATTTCCCACGGCCAGCTGAAACCCAAGTCCGCGTTGATGCGTTCGGAGCCGGCGATCATTGCCGGGATTGCCAACGCAACCTTGGGTAAACACCCCATTGACTGGCTCTGGGCGGTCGTCGATTACAGCCGCATCCGTGACCTGATTGCCGACACCATTCCCGGCTTCGAGGATTTCAATAAAAAACTGCAGCATCCCGGAGGTTTTCACCTGGGCAACGATGCCGCCAAGCGCCTCTGGAATACCACGACGGGCAAAGCGCAGTTCACCTCCAGCGTATTGCCGGAACATCTGGTCAGCGAAGGCGTGCGCAACCTGGACGTGAAGCCGGATCTGATCCTGCAAACCATGCGCTCCCACGATCAGTACAACACCACCTTGTACGGGCTGGATGATCGTTATCGCGGCGTCTACGGCATGCGCGATGTGGTGTTCGTCAACGAGCAGGACATTCGCAAGCTGGGTTACGAGCCGGGGCAGAAGGTCGACATGATCTCGCTGTGGGGGGACGGTCGTGAGCGTCGAGTGAGCGGCTTTACCTTGATCGCCTACGACATTCCGCCCGGTCAGGCCGCCGCCTATTACCCGGAAACCAACCCGCTGGTGCCGCTGGAAAGCACCGGTGACGGCAGCCACACCCCGACCTCTA
>CAYNGZ010000115.1:0-15077 GCA_964396695.1 uncultured Pseudomonas sp. | reverse complement strand
AACTTTTGGCAGAGCAATAACGGCATTGCCAACAGCCAGCAACTTATATCCCTGTTCCATAGAAATCTCCGACTACAAAAGAGGGCAGCCCAATGGTGGCCGCCCTATAAAACAATCAATTAAATTTCATAGTCTTCGATCTTGGCTTTTGCATTCAGGCCAAGTTTTGCGAGAATCGTATCGCGAGTCTGCTCTACGATGGAGTGCACTTTCCGGAACACGGATTCACCGCGATACAGTTTGACTTCGCGGGAGTCCCAATCGACGAACAGCACTTGAGTCGCTTTGTTCTCGCGAATAAAGCGAACCGTACCCAACGCCAGGGTGACTTCACCATTGACTTCGGTACAGGTACCGGCCGCCGTACCGCCCACACCGTGCTCCAGCATGTTGCGCTCATAAAGCGTCAACGCTCGCTCACGCTTTTTCAGTGCGGTGATCGCATCCCCCGCCACCTTCAGCATCAGGGCGGCGGTAGAGCCTGGCAGAGCAATCCCGGCCACTACGCCGCCAAGAATCTCCAGCACCAACTGATCCATCCGCACAGTGTTGCCACCGACGTTCATATCGTTGTAGTACTTCTGGGTGGGAAGCCAGCCCGCGTCGGTCATGACCTGCACGAACAGGTGATACCACTCCTTGCCCTGAGACTCGAGAGGAAACTTTTTATTCGCTACCAGACTGGCAAAAAGAAAGGCATGCAGAACATCTTCCCGGTTCTGATCACTCAGATTGCCGGTAAAGGACAGGATGCCTTCCCCCACAATGGCCCCCTTCGCCGGCTCGTCAATGACAGGCATCGAAAAACTGCTGGACCGGACAACTGGAACATCCAGCTCGTAGCCCTTCAAACGCAAGACACCGTCAGCGACAGCACACTCTTCAACATATTCAATAGTCATAATTCTTTCCTTATCAATTAAAACAAACTCTCCATGAGTTCGTAAGACCAACAATAACCACCACTATTTAAAACCACAAACCAAAACATGTAACTTATTACTTTAAACCCCACACACAAACTTACAGGCATCTATTGCAACATGAATATCGATAGACCGTTTTCAATTAATATTATTTTTTCGCAATACCTCCCCACAAACATTTGGCCACTGATAGACTCCGCCCCATATTCTCCTGCCAAGAGCCAGAGCCATGCTCCACGAGTTGTTCAGCGTTTACCTGAAGATGCTGGTGCTCTATAGCCCATTCTTCGTCTTGTCCTGTTTCATCAGCCTGACCCGTGGTTACTCCAACAAGGAACGGCGGCGCCTGGCCTGGAATGTCGCCCTCGCGACCCTGGCCTCCAGCGTCCTGCTGTATTTGTTCGGGCGAGTGATTTTCAGTGTGTTCGGCATCACCGTAGACGCTTTCCGCATTGGCGCCGGCAGCGTGCTGTTCATCTCGGCATTGGGCATGGCGCAGGGCAAGTCAGCGGTCCAGACCGACAACGTGCAGCAGGACGTGACCATCGTCCCGCTAACCATCCCACTCACCGTCGGCCCCGGCACCATCGGGGCCTTGCTGGTGATGGGCGTCAGCCAGCCGCACTGGGACGACAAGCTCACCGCCATCCTCAGCATCGCCCTGGCCAGTTTCACGGTGGGCGTGGTGCTTTACCTGTCCAACCGCATCGAGCGGATTCTCGGTGATCAAGGCTTGCAGATTGTCAGCCGGCTGATGGGATTGTTTGTGTGTGCGTTGGCGGCGCAGATTATCTTCACCGGGGTGAAGGGGTATCTGGTGCCGTAGCCTCTGGTGAGCGGCGTGATACTGGACAGCACCGACGGCCAAGCGAGCACGCTCAGGGGAAGAATGGCGGCCCGCATATTCGGCCGCCCCTGCTCAACTGGCCGGCTTTTCGCCATACCAGCGCGGTGTATACACCCACTCCCCCCCTTCAGCACGAGGGAACACACAGGTGGTGGAGGAACCGATCAGCACCATGGTGCGCATATCAACCTGTTCCGGTGTCAGTTGCCCAAGTGTGGTGACACGCAGCGTCTGGCCCGGACGACCGATATCCCGCCCCAACACCACCGGGGTTTCCGGCGTGCGGTGCTGCCCGACGATTTCCAGCGCACGGCCCAATTGCCATGGCCGCGAACGCGAGATCGGGTTGTAAAAGGCCAGAGCGAGATCAGCCTCTGCCGCCAGGTCCAGACGTTTCTCGATGATCGACCAGGGTTTCAGGTTGTCCGACAGCGACATCACGCAGAAGTCATGCCCCAGCGGCGCGCCGGCCTGCGCGGCGGTCGCCAATGAAGCGGAAACCCCCGGCAGGATTTCCAGATCGACGCTGTGCCAGCTCACGTCGCTGGATTCGTGCAACGCCTCCAGCACCGCCGCTGCCATGGCAAATACGCCTGGGTCACCGGACGAAACCACCACCACCGAACGCCCTTGGGCGGCCAGTTCGAACGCGTGACGCGCACGCTGCATCTCCTCGCGGTTGTCGGTGCAGTGCAACACTTGATCAGCGCGGAACGGCCCGGCCATGCGTACGTAGGTTTCGTAGCCGAGCACGTCGTTGGCCCGAGCCAGTTCAGCCTTGACCGCCGGCACCATCAGTTCCGCAGCGCCAGGGCCCAGACCAATGACCGCCAAACGGCCGCGAGGGTGACCGATCCGCGACAGGTCCAACGGCTGTTCGGCAACCGCGATGGCGATCCTGTTATCGGCATGGATGGAAACCGATTGCCCGGCAGCGTTTTCTGCCAGTTCAGCCACAGAGCCAGCTGTCGCAAAACGCAGCGGCACACAGAGCTCCAGCGCCGCTTCACGCAACACCGGGCTGGCCATCTGCTGAGCACTGGCCAACAGGCACGCCACCGATTGCACGGAAATTTTCGCCTGGCGCAAGGCATCGCGTACAGCATTCGGCAGATCGGCCACATCGGCGCTCACCGCCACCACAACGCTTTTCGGGTAGATCAGCAACTCATTGGGCGCAGGCTCGCGCTCGACGCTGCCGACATGAATGGCCAAATGCGCCTGTGGATCCTGCGGCAACTGTGCCTGAGCCAACCACGGGGCGACGCCTTCGATACGTACGCGCTCACCGGCCAGCAAATCCGAAACAAAGCGCTTGCCCAGCTCCAGATCGCCCAACGCATAGCCACTGGGTGGGTTGAGCAGGCACGTGCCGAAGCGCAATTCACCGCTGGTGGTGATGGCCGCAGCCACGCCCAAACCATCAGCAATCTCACGGGCCAGCACGTTCACCCCACCCAGACCGCCCAACAACGGCACCACTGCGCTGCCATCCTCGGCAACCGCCAGCACCGGCGGCTCAGCACCTTTTTCCAACAGCAATGGCGCCAGCGTGCGAATGACGATGCCGGCTGCACACAGCGCGATGATCGGCGTGTCCGTTTGGTAGAGCTGACGCAAGGTCGCGCCAAATTCCTGGTAAACACGATCCGCGCCGTCAACCCGTTCGGCCAGACCGTAAATCAGGGCGCCTGGGTACAGTTGCTGGATCTTGCGCGCGGTGGCGAGGCTGCCATTACCCAGAATGACAATCGCCGGAACTTGACGGGTCATCAGCCTTGCCACCTTTCGCCGGGAACGATGATCAACGAGAAATACGGCGAGGACATCGGCTCAACCTGATCCAGCGGCACGACTTTCTGATTGGCCATGGTGGCGCGCTCAACGTACAGCGCACGCTCGGCCAGTCCGAGTTCTTCCAGCACCTGACGGACCTTGGGGAAATTACGCCCCAGCTTCATCACCACCGCCGCGTCGGCATCGGCCAAACGGCGTTTGAGTTCTTCGTGGGGCAACACGCCGGACAACACCGACAGACTCTGATTGCGATACACCAGCGGCGCACCGAGCACCGAGGCACCACCAAGCATCGAGCAGACACCCGGCACCACTTCAGCCTCGTAACGTTCCGCCAGACGATCATGCAAATACATGTAAGAGCCGTAGAAGAACGGGTCACCTTCGCAGATCACTGCCACATCACGACCCGCATCCAGATGCGCAGCGAGCTGTTCGCCGGCAACGTCATAGAAATCGCTGATCACTTGCTCGTAGGACAGCGGCGGCGCCAACGTCTCGGTGGTCACCGGGTACACCAGCGGCACCAGCGTTTGCGCGTCCTGCAAATGCGCTTCGATGATGCCGAACGCATTGCCTTTTTTACCCTTGGCGACGAAGTACGCCACCACTGGCGACTCGCGCAACAGGCGCAAGGCTTTGACGGTAATCAGTTCCGGATCACCAGGACCCACGCCAAGGCCGATCAAACGTCCAGACTGCTGCATCATTCAATCTCCGTGGCGAGGGCATTGACCGCTGCGGCGGCCATGGCGCTGCCGCCCAACCGCCCCTGCATGATCACAAACGGCACACCACGGCTGTCAGCCGCGAGCATTGCCTTGGACTCGGCGGCGCCGACGAAGCCCACCGGGAAGCCAAGAATCAGCGCCGGTTTCGGTGCACCGGCATCGAGCATTTCCAGCAAGTAGAACAACGCGGTCGGGGCGTTGCCGATCACCACCACGCTGCCTTCCAGATACGGGCGCCACAGTTCCAGCGCTGCCGCCGAACGGGTGTTGCCGAGTTCGCGGGCCAGGTCCGGAACGCTTTCGTCACGCAAGGTGCAGATCACCGGATTGTTCGCCGGCAAACGCGCGCGGGTCACGCCTTCGGAGACCATCCGCGCATCACACAAAATCGCTGCACCGGCAGCCAGCGCATCGCGCCCGGCCTTGCCCGCGCCTTCGGAGAACTGCAGGCCATCGATAGCTTCGACCATGCCGCAGGCGTGGATCACCCGCACTGCGAGTTTTTCCAGATCGGCCGGAATCCGGTCGAGGTTGGCCTCGGCGCGAATGATCGCGAAGGAGTTGCGATAGATCTCCTGACCGTCGCGGATGTAATCAAGCATCAAGGGGGCTCCGTGGGCGGGCATCAAGCAATGCACCGGCCGCTTCAATAGTGAGGTTGCGTGCTTGCAGGGCGCCGAAACCCGGCTGCCCTGCATCGCGAAAATAGAGGTCGTAATGACCGGGGCCGACCGCCAGCAAGGTGGCTGGTGCGATGTGCGCGGCGGCGCAGGAGCGTGAGCAACCGGACAGGTGAACCTGAGGTCGGTCAACTTGAGCTTGCAGCAATGTCGCCAGTTGCAGGGCATCGCCCTTGGTATCCGCCAAACCTTTTACGCACCCGGCAGAACCGGTGCAGGCCACCAGATGAGCCAGGGCCTGATCGGCACTCACCAGAAAACCCAGAGCCTGCAAGCGCGCGCTGAGCGCCGGGGCATCCTGATGGCGAATGCTCGGCAGCAGCAGGCTTTGCCAAGGGGTCAGACGCAGGCTGGCATCACCAAACGTCTCGGCCAGACGCGCCGCCCCCTTGAGCATCGACGCATCCAGTCGCCCCAGCGGCGGAACAGCGCCAACATAAACCAGGCCTTCCTGGCGCTGTGGATAAGTGCCGATGTGTAACCCTGGAGGCGACTCGAGACGTTGCCAGCCGCTGATCGACACCAGCGGCACACGCTCAGCCAAGGCCTGCACCACCGACTCCAGCGAATGCTCGGCCAGTACATGCCGCATGCGGGTTTGATCCGGCCGTGCCAGATCGAGAAACAGCTCCAGTACGGCGACCACCAAGGCGTAACCGTCACTGAGCAACACTGCCCCTGCCGGCGTATTCGTGGGGCAACCCGCCAGACCGAACGCAAGCCATTGCTCGCCATTGCGTTCAAGGGCGCTTAACCAGAGGTCATGAGGATGCTCGAGCATCGCCAACGCCTCGCCGCCATCCAGTTGCACGGCAAACTTGGCCGACAGCTGGTGAAAACGTTCGTGGTTTTGCAGGGAGGCGAGGATCTGCTCGGCCAGCGGGCGAGTATCGAACAACATCTGCTTATCAATGCCAGCGCCAGGGCTGAGCATCAGGTTGCGCACATCATCGCCAGCCGCAGTCTTTGGCCCCAGCCCGGCGGCCAGCAGGTTGTCGATCAATGACCGATGTTCACTGCCAATCCCGCGAATCTGCAGATTGGCGCGGTTGGTCGCTTCGATCACCCCGCCGGCATAACGCTCGGCGGCCTCGGCCACGGCGATGGCCTGAGCAGCGCTGATCGCCCCACCGTTCAACTTGATCCGGCAGATGCCACCGTCCGATGCCTGGACGATACGCAACAACCCCGGACAGGCCGAGGGGCGTAAGGCGGTGTGCATCTGACGTTCGTTCAAGGGGGCGACCGGCTAAGAGGTAGAAGCACTTCGCGAGCGAAGGCGCGGTATTATGCCTGCTTTGTCTGACGGCATGAAAAGCCTGCCCGTCGGAACACCCGGTTTGAGGAACATAAATGGCCCCTTGGCTGACAGTAGTGGGAATCGGTGAAGACGGCTTCAAGGGTCTGGGCAAGAACGCTCGGCGCGCGCTGCTGGGTGCCTCACGGATTTTCGGTGGCCAACGACAACTGGATCTGCTCCCGGTGTGCATCCGTGGTGAACGCCAGCTCTGGCCGAGCCCGTTTTCCCTCGAGCCGGTACTGGCGCAGCGCGGTGAGCCAGTCTGTGTGCTGGCCAGCGGCAATCCGATGCTGTTCGGCGTGGGCGCCAGCCTGGCACGGCAAGTGCCGAACGATGAGATGCTGATCCTGCCCGCGCCATCCTCCTGCTCTCTCGCTGCGGCCCGGATGGGCTGGCCGTTGCAGGAAGTCGTCACGCTGTCGGTGGTGGCCCGGCCGATTGCAGCGCTGAACGCTCAATTGTTCAGCGGCGTTCGCTTACTGGTCTTGAGCAACGACGCAAGCAGCCCGGCGGCGATCGCAGCACTGCTGCGTGAACGCGGTTTCGGGCCGAGCCGGATGACCGTTCTGGAACATCTGGGTGGCGAGAGCGAGCGACGTGTCGATGGTATCGCCAGCGACTGGACCGCCCCGGCTATCGCCGACTTGAACCTGATCGCCATTGAGTGCATTGCCGAACCCGACACACCGCGCCTGTCACGACTGGCCGGTCTGCCAGACACAGCCTTCAAGCACGACGGCCAGTTGACCAAGCGCGACGTGCGCGCCATCACCCTGGCCCGTCTGGCGCCGGTGCCCGGTGAACTGTTGTGGGATGTCGGTGCCGGTAGCGGCTCGATCGGCATCGAATGGATGCGTGCACACCCGAGTTGTCGGGCGCTGGCCATCGAGGCGGATGAAGGGCGCCAGTTGTTGATCGAACACAACCGCGACGCCTTGGGCGTGCCCGGCCTGCAATTGATTCGTGGCAACGCACCGCAGGCGTTGGCCGGCCTCGAGCGGCCCGACGCGATCTTCATCGGCGGCGGCGTCACCCGTGACGGCGTGCTCGATACCTGCTGGGCGCAGCTCAAACCCGGTGGTCGGCTGGTCGCCAACGCGGTCACCCTGCAAAGCGAAATGACCTTGATGGCCTGGCGCGAACAACACGGTGGCGAGCTGACGCGGATTCATATCGCTCAGGCTCAACCGTTGGGAGAGTTCGATACTTGGCGCCAGACGTTGCCGATCACCTTGCTGGACGTGGTTAAACCCTTCGATGCGTGACGAAACCGCCGAACAACCCGCGCCCCTGCGCAGCGGCCTGACCACCGGCAGTTGCGCCACCGCCACCAGCCTCGCCGCCGCGCGCCTGCTGCTCAGTGCGGTGACCAGCGATGCGGTGGACATTGTGCTGCCCAAAGGTAAGCAGGTGCAGATGCGCCTGGAATTCTGTCGCCTCACGGCCGACGGCGCCGAAGCCGGAACGCTCAAAGATGCTGGCGACGACCCGGACGTGACCCACGGTGCGTTGCTTTACAGCCAGGTGCGCTTGATCAGCGAACCCGGTGTTCGTTTCAGCGCCGGCAAAGGGGTCGGCACCGTCACCCGCCCGGGGCTGGTATTGAGCGTCGGTGAGCCAGCGATCAATCCGGTACCGCGCAAGATGATTACCGACCACCTGCTGATGCTCGCGCAGGAGTTCAATTACAGCGGCGGCTTTGCGGTGACGGTCAACGTCGAGGACGGCGAGGCCCTGGCGCTGAAAACCATGAACCCGCGATTGGGCATTCTGGGCGGGCTGTCGATCCTCGGCACCAGCGGCATCGTTCGACCGTTTTCCTGCGCGGCCTATATCGCCTCGATCCACCAAGGCATCGATGTCGCCAAAACCAACGGCTACCTGCACATCGCCGCCTGCACCGGCAACGCCAGCGAAGACACCATGCGCCGGGTTTACGACCTGCCGGAAATCGCCCTGATTGAAATGGGCGACTTCGTCGGTGCGGTGCTCAAGCACCTGCGCAAAGTGCCTGTGGATAAACTGAGCATTTGTGGCGGTTTCGGCAAGATCAGCAAACTCGCCGCCGGACATATGGACCTGCACAGTCGTCATTCCAGCATCGACCTGCCGCAACTGGCCGAATGGGCGGCGGCCGTCGGCGCTGACGAAGCATTGCAGCAAGGCATTCGCGGGGCCAACACCAGCCAGCAAGCCCTGGCGATGTCCAGCGCCGCCGGTATCGCCCTCGGTGATGCAGTGTGTCGGCACGCGCTGGATTTCGCCCGTAGCGTGGTGCCCAGGCAGGTTCAGGTCGAGGTGTTTGCCATCGATCGCCAGGGTGGAATCGTCGGTCATGCCGGAGCTTTTCAATGAAACGTCTGTTACTGCTCGGCGGCGTCACCGAAGCCCTGGCGATTGCCCGAACCCTCGGCCCGCAGCATATCTATAGCCTGGCGGGCGTGGGTCGGGTGCCGACCGACCTGAACTGCCAGGTGCGCGTCGGTGGCTATGGTGGCGCTGAAGGCCTGACGCAATTCATCAAGGATCAAGGCATCGATCTGTTGCTCGACGCGACCCACCCCTATGCCGCACAAATCAGCCAGAACGCCGCCACCGCCGCGCAACAAAGCGGTATCCCGTGCTGGGCGCTGCGCCGCCCGGCGTGGCAAGCGCAGGCGGGGGATGACTGGCGCGAGGTCAACGATTGGTCCGAACTGATCGAAGCGCTGAGACCGTTCAAGCGTCCACTGTTCACCCTGGGCCGCGAGCCGTTGCAGCACCTGGACGAGATACCGCCAGAGCAGTTCTGGACCTTGCGCGCGCTGGAGGTTTATCCCGGCAACGAGCGCTGTGAAGTGATCGGCGCACGCGGGCCGTTTTTCATCGAAGACGAACACGCGCTGTTCGAACGCCGGCAGATCGATGTGCTGATCAGCAAAAACAGCGGCAGCAGCGCCACCGAGCCCAAGCTTGAAGTGGCCCGCGAACGCGGGGTGCCGGTGTTGATCCTCAAGCGGCCGGCATTGCCGAGGGTTGAGCGGGAGTTTGAAACTGTGGCACAGGTCCTGGCGGCATTGACCAATAGACGCGATTTGTAAACCGCCTCCGATTTAATGTGGGAGCGGGCTTGCTCGCGAAGAACGATGACGCGGTTTTTCTGAGGGACCACATTGACCCCTTCGCGAGCAAGCCCGCTCCCACAAGAAGCCGCTACACTCTTCTGCAAGTACGCTGCGACACCACACCGCACGGCGGTTTTTTACTTATCGTCCCTGATCAGGCTAAATACGCGGCTGATCACCCACCCAACCGGATATGACCCATGTCCCGACAACGGCTAGCATTTGCCTGGATCGCCTGCTTCGCAGTGCTGTTCAACATGCTTGCCTTGCCGATGTCCGGCGCGATGGCCAGGTCGGCCAGCCAGGCGCCGGCCGAGCAGTTGTTGTGGGGCAGTTTCTGCTCGTCCAGCGGGACGAAGCTGGTGGCGATTTCGCTCGGCAAGCTTGAACAAAAAGCCCCGCAAAACGACGATCACTCGAACATGCAGCATTGCTGGTGCTGCTCAGGCTCGGCGCCTCTGGTGGCGTTGCCGGGCCATGCTCCGCAGCTGTATTTCACACGTTTCGAGGCCAATCGAAGCCGACCTGCGCCGACCCTCGATATCCCCACGCCACGCCAGCAATGGCCCAGCCTCAATCCCCGCGCGTCTCCTCTAGTCTGATTACCGTCGCAATTGATCTGCGTGTTTAATCGTTCTGGAGAACTGCCATGTTGAAGAAACTCATCGTTCTGGCCGCCCTGCTGCTGCCTGCATGCTTTGCCAATGCTCACGAATACAGCGCTGGCGAGATTCACATCGCCCATCCGTGGTCGCAGGAACTGCCGCCGAATGCGCCGACGGTTGCGGCCTATTTCGTGATTCACAACAACGGCAAAACCGCCGACCGCCTGCTCAGCGTTGCTTCGCCGATCGCAGGTGTTGCCGAGTTGCACGAGCATGTGAAGCAAAATGACCTGATGAAAATGCAGCAAGTGCCGAGCGTCGAAATTCCGGCGGGCGGCGACGTCACGTTCGCGCCGATGGCCTGGCACGTGATGCTGCTGGAGCTCAAAGACCGCAGCCTGCTCCGCGACGGCAAGCGCTTCCCGCTGACCCTGCATTTCGAGAAATCCGGCGACGTGACCGTTGAGGTCGCGGTACAGAAGCAACCACCCGCCGGCACCGAAGAGCACAAGCACGCCCAGTAATCACAGCCTCAATCCCCTGTGAACGCACGGCGCTCGCTCAGCGTCAGGCGATCAGTGCCGCGTAACACCTCGTTGAAGGTGGCACGCGGCAGCTGGATCAGCCTGTTCGCCATGTTGATGATCTTTATCGGCCCACTGATTTCTCAGTCGATGCCGATGGGTCAACGCATGCCAATGTCCATGAACATGTCGATGGACATGAGCATGGACATGTCGGCGAACGCCCATGCCGAGCCTGGCGCGCAACCCGCTGCCGAACACTGCGCGCCCAAACCCGATCACCACGCACTCTGGGAGAAGTGCGGCTATTGCAGCCTGCTCTTCAACTGCCCCGCGCTGCCTGGCAGTGTGTCGTTCGCCATTTTCGACACACCACCCGCCCACACCTACATCAGCCCCTCCCCCCGCCTGGGCCATGCCCGGCAAACGGTCTTCCCCGGCGCCCGCACCCGCGCCCCGCCCATCGTCGCGTAAACACCCACACCCTAGGGTCTGTTGACGTTTGGTGACGACCGCGACGGCGCGCCAACGTGCGCGAGGCTGCGTTGCGCGATTTGCCAAGGGAACGACCATTGGCGGCATCCCGCGCCTTGCCTCGCACACGTTGGCATCGCAACGCGGTTCGTCACCAAACGTCAACAGACCCTACTCATACGGCCGACTGTAAAGAACGACAGCCGCAGGCTGCTGGCCGTGTTGTTGACGACTGATTGATGGAACCTTTATGTCCAGGTTTTCTGCTGACACACGCCTGAGCGCTGCTCGGGCATCTTTCACCCTGAACACGCCACGCGCCCGTTTCAAACAGACCACTGCCGTTCTGTGCGGCGCCCTGCTTTCCCCGCTGGCCATCGCCGCCGAGCAACCGGTTGATCACAGCCAGCACACCGAAGAACTGAGCCCGACAGTAATCACCGCCATCGCCCCGAGCTCACCGCTGACCATCGTCACCAACCCCAAGGACCCGCGCCAACCGGTGCCGGCCAGCGACGGTGGCGACTACCTGAAGACCATTCCAGGGTTCGCGCTGGTCCGCAACGGCGGCACCAACGGCGACCCGGTGCTGCGCGGCATGTTCGGCTCACGACTGAACATTCTCACCAACGGCGGCATGGTGCTCGGTGCCTGCCCTGGCCGGATGGACGCCCCGACCTCCTACATTTCACCGGAGACCTACGACAAGCTGACCGTCATCAAAGGTCCGCAAACCGTGCTCTGGGGACCCGGTGCCTCTGCCGGCACGATCCTGTTCGACCGTGAACCGGAAAACTTCGGCGAACTCGGCACCCGGGTGAACGCCAGCCTGCTGGCCGGCTCCAACGGGCGCTTCGACAAACTTGTCGACGCCGCTGCCGGTGGCCCACTGGGCTATGTGCGAGTGATCGGCAACACCGCCCACTCCGACGATTACCGTGACGGCAACAACGACACCGTGCCGTCGCGCTACGACAAATGGAACGGCGATGTCGCCCTGGGCTGGACGCCGGATGCCGACACGCTGCTGGAGCTGACCGCCGGCAAGGGCGACGGCGAGGCACGTTCTGCCGGGCGCGGCATGGACGGTTCGCAGTTCAAGCGCGAGAGCCTGGGCCTGCGTTTCGAACGGTCGAACATCGGCGAAGTGCTGGATAAAGTCGAAGCACAGGTCTACTACAACTACGCCGACCACGTGATGGACAACTACACCCTGCGCACGCCTTCCGGCACCGGGATGATGGCCGGCCCGATGGCCTCCAACGTCGACCGCCGCACCCTCGGTGCGCGGATCAAGGCCACCTGGCGCTGGGCCGATGTGCAGTTGATCAGCGGCATCGATGCGCAAACCAACGAACACCGCCAGCGCGCCGCCATGGGCATCAACACCTATAAGGATGTGCCGCGCAACAAGGATGCGGACTTCCATAACTACGGCGTCTTCGGCGAGCTGACCTGGTACGCCGCCGACCAGGATCGCCTGATCACCGGTGCGCGACTGGACCGCGCTTCGGCCAAGGATTTTCGCCAGACCATCGGTTCCGGGATGATGAGCCGACCGAACCCGACCGCCGACGAAACCCGCGCCGATACCTTGCCCAGCGGTTTCGTGCGCTATGAGCATGACCTGGCGGACAGCCCGACCACGCTCTACGCAGGTCTCGGCCACGCTGAACGCTTCCCGGATTACTGGGAGCTGTTCTCGCCCAAATCCGGCCCGGCCGGTTCGCTCAACGCCTTCGACTCGATCAAGCCCGAGAAAACCACCCAACTCGACGTCGGCCTGCAATACAAAACCCGGGACCTCGAAGCCTGGGTCTCGGGTTATGTCGGCGAAGTGCACGACTACATCCTGTTCGATTACACCCCCGGCATGATGGGCATGACCTCACGGGCCGAGAACATCAACGCACGCATCATGGGTGGCGAACTCGGCGCAGCCTACAACCTCACCTCTCACTGGAAAGCCGACGCGACCCTGGCCTACGCCTGGGGCAAAGACACCACCCACGACACGGCACTGCCGCAAATGCCACCGCTGGATGCGCGTTTCGGCCTGACCTACAGCGAAGACAACTGGAGCGCCGGCGCCTTGTGGCGAGTGGTCGCGGCGCAGAACCGCATCGAGCAGAACAAAGGCAACGTGGTCGGCAAGGATTACGGCACGAGCCCGGGCTTCGGTGTGTTCTCACTCAACGGCGCCTACCGGATCGACAAGCACTGGAGGATCAGCACCGGCGTCGACAACCTGTTCGACAAGGCTTACGCCGAGCATTTGAACCTGGCCGGCAACGCCGGGTTCGGCTACCCGGCCAATGACCCGCAAGCGATCAACGAACCAGGGCGCACGTTCTGGACCAAAGTCGACATGAGCTTCTAACAAGAAAAGTCCAAAAGGTCGCAGCCTCCCGCAGGTATACGGCATTCCAACGCAGGAGCTGCCGAAGGCTGCGATCTTTTCCGGACAATTGAATCGCCAAGCAGAGCGCACCTGATGAAACAACCCAAACCGAACTTCTACAACCTGGCCTGGCGCTGGCATTTTTATGCCGGGCTGTTCGTTGCGCCATTCATGGTGATGCTGGCGTTGACCGGCATCGTTTACCTGTTCAAGCCGCAACTCGACCCACTGATGTACGGCAGCCTGCTCAATGTGCCGGCCGGCCATCACCCCGTCAGTGCCGACGCGTTGCTGCGCCGTGTCAAAGAGGCTTATCCACAAGGCCAGATCAAGCAGTACCTACCACCGCTCAATGCCGAACGCAGTGCGCAGTTTGTCGTTAAAAACGCCGGCAGCGAGCTCAACGTCTTCATCGATCCGTATCACGCCGACATCCTCGGCGAGCAGGACGCGAAGAAAAACCTGCAAGCCATCGCCCGGGCGATTCACGGCGAGTTGATGATCGGCACCGTCGGCGATCGGCTGGTGGAGCTATCTGCTGGCTGGGGCATCGTGCTGGTGGTTTCCGGGATGTTCCTGTGGTGGCCGCGCGGTAAAACCGGTGCAGGTGTCTTGTGGCCACGGTTCAGCAGTCGCGGACGTGTGCTCTGGCGTGACCTGCACGCCGTGACCGGGTTCTGGGGCGCGGCGTTTCTGCTGGTGATGCTGCTCAGCGGCATGACCTGGACCGGTTTCTGGGGCAAGCAATACGCTGAAGTCTGGAACCGCTTCCCGGCAGCCATGTGGAATAACGTGCCGACATCCGATCAGGAGGCCCGCAGCCTCAACACCGCAACGCGCCAGACCGTGCCCTGGGCCATGGAAAACACGCCGATGCCGATGTCCGGCGACCATGCCGAACACATGGCCCACAACGGCGGCAGCACTACCCCGGCCGCGCCGACCATCCGCCTGCAAGACGTGCAGGACATTGCTGTTCAACGCAAGGTCGAGCCCGGTTACAGCATCACCTTCCCGATCACCGCCAGCGGTGTATTCACCATCGCCGTGTTCGCCGACGACCCGCGCAACGACGCCACCCTGCATGTCGACCAGTACAGCGGCAAAGTGCTGGCCGACGTGCGCTGGCAGCATTACGGCAATGTCGCCCGCGCCACGGAGATGGGCGTGATGCTGCACGAAGGCAAGCTGTTCGGGCCGTTCAACCAGATTGTCGTGTTGCTGATCTGCCTGATGATCCTGCTCAGCGCCGTCAGTGGCGTGGTGATCTGGTGGAAGCGCCGCCCGCAGGGCAAGCTCGGTGTTCCACCGTTGCGCCATGACCTGCCAACGTGGAAAACCGGGGTGGCGATCATCCTCGCACTGGCGGTGATATTCCCGCTGGTAGGCGCGTCGCTGATCGCGGTGTGGCTGCTGGACCGGGTGCTGCTGTCGCGCTTGAACCGCCAGCCTGAATCGGCCTCATCTTTATCCTGAATACAGCGAGATGCCTGTAGCGGCGCGGTTGACCTTACAATGTCGGCCCGCTGCGAACACCCGTCGAACGAGCACGCAATGACCTCGCTGAACCTCACCCATCTCGCCTGGACACCACTGGGCACGGGCCATTGTCATCACCAGTTCCCGCTTCCTTCCGCCCCCCCTGCGGGCGTCACCGGGCACGTCCGTGGTTTGCTGGGGCCCACACG